>NZ_JBIVXW010000001.1:0-402251 GCF_044769405.1 Streptomyces sp. NPDC090442 | reverse complement strand
GGCGCACGCACCTTGGCATACCCAAGACCCGCGCCACCGGCAGCACCCACGACGCCCGCGGTCTCCAGTACCGAAGTCAGGTCCGTCACGGTCAGACCCCGGCCGTGATGGCGACCGCGCGGAAAGCGATCCCGTGCCGCTTCTGACCGTTGAACTCGTTCTCCCAGTCCCGGGCCTTGAGGCCGGTCACCTTCACCGGCATCCCCGGCGCCAGGTTCTCCTGGAGACCGGTCTCCGGGACGGTCACCTGGTACAGGTTCCCCTCTCCCTCATCGGAGATCAGCAGGCCAACGGTGGACAGCCCGGCACCGGACTCCCGATCCACCGCACGCTCCCCGGTCTGCTTGTTCGCCATCTTCGGCGCCGGCGCAGTCGCCACGAACACGACAGCAGTTGAAAGGTCGATCTTGAACGACGGCATAATGGAAACTCCCTCGTAGGGGCGGAAGCGGCGGCTTGCTTGGCGGTAGGGCGCCGCTTCCTGCATTGAGTTTGTGGGAGTCCTGCGACCAACAGTTGCAGGACTTTCGCGTTCCCAACTGGTGCGCACCAATAGATTGCATCTGGTGCGCACCAGTTGTCAACCAGTGTCGCGCTCCGGCTTCCTCAACTCGCCTTCCTGCGACACTTCTAGAGAACCGCGTCACTCAACGCCCTGATAGCCAACAGGGGTTAACACCGATCGTGTTAACCCATGCCGACCTGCATCGACGTACGGCATGCTGTTGCAGACGGCTGAAGGAACCACGTGCGAGGCGGTGCAGGTGTCCAACCAGCTACGACAGATACGAGATGCGCGCGAATGGCCCCAAGAGCGGCTGGTGCGCGAGATCGAGCGATACGCGCGTCAACACATGCTCACTGTCGGGTCGACGGCAAGCCTGCGGGTCTACGTCTCGGAGTGGGAGAACGGCAAGCGCACTATCAGCGAGCGGTACGCGAAGATCCTGCGTCCAGTGCTTGGCGTCACTGATGACGAGCTGTTCGGCCGGCACTCTTCCACGGTCGTTCCTCAAGTCGGCGGCTACGACGATCTGGTGAGCCGTATCGACTCCGCGCGCAACGTCAGTCTCACCATGGTGAAGACATTCACGGATCAGACTGAGCTGTTTCGCACCGTTGACCGCCAGATGGGAGCCTCAGCACTCATTGACCAGATGAGCGGACACTTGGCGACCTTGGAGGACGCGCTCACGTTCGCCGTCCTCCCCGAGGCGCGACTCCCTGTCGCTACAGCACTCGCCGGAGCTGCCACCCTGGCGGCGTGGCAGGCACTTGACGCCGGTGCCGTAGAACGAGCCTGGCGGCACTACGAGTTAGGAAAACGCGCGGCTCAGGAGGCAGGCGAGTCGATGTACCTCGCACATGCCACCGCCGAACAGGCTTACGTGCTGCACGACGCCGGGCGTCCTGGACTTGCCGTAGACCTCGTACGCGAGGCCCAACGCCTCGGGGGCCAGCAAGCGTCACCGCGGCTGCGCGCCTGGTTGCATGCGGCCGAAGCGGAATTGTGTGCCAAGGCCGGCATGGAGGGCGAGAGCCGCCGCGCTCTCGACAAAGCGGTTGCCTGCCTTCCAAATGGCGTCGAGACGCGCGACCCAGACATGTTGAGCATCTTCTTGAACAGTGGGCATCTGGAGCGATGGCGCGGGAACGTGCTGGCCATGCTGGGAGACGATGACGCACTTGGCAGTCTCTACACCGCACTGGACACGGCCGACCCTTCGTTCATCCGTGCCACATCCGGACTGCGGTGCGACTTAGCTCAAGCCCACCTGTCTCGCGAAGAGTACGCCCAGGCCCAAGAACACCTGCGGGAGGCACGTCTGCTGGCGAATCGCACTGGATCGGTACGTCACCTGCGGCGGATCGAGCAGCTCAGGGAGCGCCTGTAGAGATAGCGGCCTTGCGTGACGCGAGAAGGTGCAGCAGAGCCACCAGCGTCCCTGAGCCCAACAGTTCCCCGCGCGCCATCATCCCCGGGATGTCGGACAGAGGCACCCAAGCCACATGTCCGGCTTCCTCGGTGTCGGTGGGCTCGCTAACGAACTTCGCACCACGGCCGACGTAGATCTCATGCGGCGAGTCGACCATCCCAATCATCGGCTGGTAAGTGACTACATGCTCCAGGAAGTCCGGTCGCCAACCGGTTTCCTCCTCGCACTCCCGCAATGCGGTCGCGTGCGGGTCCTCGCCCTCATCAACGATGCCGCCGGGCAGTTCCCAACCCCATTGATCAGCCACGAAGCGATACCGCCAGAGCATCAGCACCCGATCCTGATCGTCCTGGACAGCCGAGATCGCGACATGATGCAGTCGCACAACGTGATGCTCGAACCGCTCAACACCTGGCGGCTCAACATCGACGAGCGCCAGCTTCACCCAACGATTGTCGTAGATCGTGCGCTCACCGTGGATCTGCCACGGCTCTAGCTCACCAGGGCTCTCGGTACTCACCTCACGGGCGGGAACCCGGTACGAACTGCGCGCGTACCTTTCAAGCACGTTCTCCTCAACGAGCTTGCCCAACACGATGCGCAGTTGCGTCCGGCCAAGCCCAAGGTCAGTCTCCAACTTGCGCTCAGAAGGAATCTTCTCGCCCGGCTCATACTCGCCTGACGCCACCCGTTCGCGGATCATGCGGTACGCCCGTGCCGACTTCGGTCCCATCCCCTGAGCACACTCCTCGCTGTTATCGCTTGGCCTGCCCCAGCGTAGCCGCCACGCATGACGGTCAACAGAGACCGATCTCCCAGGCGCCGCCCAAGAAACAGGCCCTTAGGGGCGGGCTGTTACAGGTTTCTCTACCTCATCAAGCCCCTCCCTCCGGTCGGGGGAAGGGGTGGCCGCTTCGGAGCTTCGCGGGAGGGGCCGTTCCCTTGCCGGGTCTTCCTGCGCCGACGCCAGGTAGCCACGGCCCAGCACCACGGAAGTCAACGAGCAAGCAGAGCCCACTCCTTACCCCTTGGTCGACGGTCCGCTGCCGTGCCGGCCGGGGCGTGCAGCGCGTGGCGTGGGCGTGATGGGGGCTCTTGCCTTCGGCATCCGACGCTCGGGCCAACGGCTTCGACAGCCGCCGCTACGGATCACACCCCACCGGCCCGGCAACCGGGCCGGCGCGGGCACGGGGACTCGGGCGCCGCTCCTGCCTCCGGCCCGCTCCGCCCGGCCCCCCGGCCCCGCGCCACACAGTGCCCGCGGGATGATCCGCTAGACGCTTTGTCCCGCCCAACACCGCGCCGGAACGAGCACACACCCCACCAGCCCAGCACCACACCGAACACCCCCGACCAGCCAGGCCGGCACCGCCACCCACGAGTCGAGGAAGGCGTGCAGCCCGAGCGCACCGAAGTTCGGGAAGACACCGGCGGGAGCCCCGAGGGCGGCGGGGAATGTGCGGCTGGGGAAGTGGTGGGGTGAGTGGGGGCTGGGGCCGGCGGCGCTCCGAGACTTTAAGGTCTGGCCCTTGGGGCGAGCCTCTACGAAGGGGGCCCACATCGGGCTACAACGGGCAGGTCCACAAACCCGCCCGATCCGCTGACCAGCGTATGGGCCCCCTTCACTCACCCCAAGGGCCAGACCTCAAACTCTCTCCACACCACCTGTGGTTGCGTGCGGGCAGAGGGAAACAGTGGACGACGATATTGAGCCAACACTCTGCGTGATCTACTCGCGAGTAGAAAGAAAATGACTTCCGCCCGGGGCTTCTAGGGCCATCCCAGCGCGGCTTCGAAGTAGCACGCCGTATTCACTTTGGGATCTTGACTGCCGAGAGTAATCGCAGGCGTTGGGCGCCGTGGCTGATCTCGCCTAGCGTCCTCGCGTCAGAACAAGAGCCCGCCTGGCCGCAGTTGCTTGCCGGCAGGGCCAGGCGGGCCATTGAACCAAGGAGGTTCACAAGTGAGTCTTTCCTCAAGGGGCAGGGGCGTGTCAATCCCGAAGTGGCAGCCGTGGCTGATCACGATCATCGTCGTGGTAATCCTCGCTTGGAAGCCCGCTGAGCGGGTTATCGGTGCCTATCTCACCGCGGCGGGGTTCGTGGCCTTGCTGGTTGCAGGTCTGCGATGCGGCAGCGGAGTGCAGCGTTCTCCCTTGCCTAGCTGAAGCGCTCCTACACCGACCGATTCCGACAGTCGCTGAAAGATCCGAAGCAACCGTGCCCCTACCGTGCCCGTTCTGACGGGGAATCACGGGGAAGGCCGGGCAGTCGAAGCACGTAGGCAGAGCAACGGCCCCTGACCGATCTTCCTGGTCAGGGGCCGTTTCGCTGTGCTGAGCTGCGGAGGCTGTGGGATTTGAACCCACGGTGGCGTTGCCGCCACGACAGTTTTCAAGACTGTTCCCTTAGGCCGCTCGGGCAAGCCTCCCCGCGGCGCCGGGGTGCGGTGCCGCGGGGATCAGACTAGCGCGTCACTTGTCGCCCGTGCGCTGCCCCAGGGTGACTTGGGTGGTGTGCTCCTTGCCACCGCGCTTGAAGGTGAGGGTGACGCGGTCGCCGGGCTTGTGCTGCCAGATCTCGCTGATCAGCGTCGGGCCGCTGTCGATGATGGTGTTGTCCAGCTTGGTGATGGTGTCGCCCGGCTTCAGGCCCGCCTTGTCGGCCGGGCCGCCCGGGGTGACCGGGTCGCTGCCGTTGTTGCCGGTCTGCGCGATGGTCGCGCCGTCACCGGACTCCCGCATGCCGACCTGGACCCCTATCTGCGGATAGACCGGCTGCCCGGTCTTGATCAGGTCCTCCGCCACCCGCCGCGCCTGGTCGATCGGGATCGCGAAGCCCAGGCCGATGCTGCCGGACTGGCCCGATTCGCCGCCGAATCCGCCGCCGCCGTTGCCGGCCGACTGGATCGCGGAGTTGATGCCGATGACGTTGCCGCCGGCGTCCAGCAGCGGGCCGCCGGAGTTGCCCGGGTTTATCGACGCGTCCGTCTGGAGGGCGCTCATGTACGAGGCGCTGCTGCCGCCACCGTCGCTGGAGGCCACCGGGCGGTCCTTGGCGCTGATGATGCCGGTGGTGACCGTGCCGGACAGGCCGAACGGGGCGCCGATGGCGATGGTGGCATCGCCGACCTGGACGTTGGCGGACTTGCCGAGCGGGAGCGGGTTGAGCGTGGCGCCGCTGGCGTTCTTGAGCTTGATCACGGCGACGTCGTAGCCCTGGGCGTGGCCGATGACCTCGGCGTCGTACTTCTTGCCGTTGGAGAACGTCGCGGTGAGCCGGCCGCCGTCGGCGGCGCTGGCGACCACGTGGTTGTTGGTGAGGATGTGGCCCTGCTTGTCGTAGACGAAGCCGGTGCCCGTGCCGCCGTCGCCGCTGGCGCCCTGCGCCTCGATCGTGACGACGCTGGGCAGCGCCCGCTGCGCTATCCCCGAGACGGAGGTGGGCTTGCGGTTCAGCGCCCCGGCGTCGCCGGGGGCGGAGACCGTGGTCGAGGAGTTGTCGTTGCGGCCCGCGGCCCAGTAGCCGATGCCGCCGCCGACGCCGCCGGCGACCAGCGCGGCGACGAGCACCGCGGCGATCAGCCCGCCGTTGCGCCGCTGGGGGGCCGGGCGGTGGTCGGGCGCGGCCCAGGGGTTGCCGCCGCCGGGCGGGGGCGCGCCCCAACCGCCGGAACCGTGGCCGGCCGCGGCGTACGGGGCCTGGGGGCCCGTGGGCGTGCCGGGCGGCTGCTCCGAATGAGCGGCGGCCGGGGTCGGGGGGAGCTGCTGGGTGCGGTCCTCGTCGGCCGGGCCGGCGGCCCGGGGGGCGTAGTCCGGCGGCGGGGGCGCGGCGGGGGGCGTGGCCGGCGCGGGCGGTGCGTCATGAGTCTGGTCGCCGGAGGCGGGCGCGGGGGCGCTGTCCGGCTGCGGCCCGGTCGGCGGCTTGGCCTCCGACGGGACTCCGGCTCCCTCGTTCTCGGTGCTCACAGCTCTCTCCTCAGTCAGCGTGCTTCACGGCGGTGCCGGCCCAAGGGACCGCTCCGGTATTCCAGCATCCGGGATCCCGCCGCTCCGGGCGAGTCCCGACCGTCCCGGTGGTCGCCCGGGGGATCCGCCGGCGGCCGTCGACGAGGCCCCCACCGCCCCGGACACCGCCCAGCCTCCCCCAGCTTTCCCTATGGCCCGTCAGGGCACCGTAAGCCGAACCTGTGACTTAATGCGGACGAGTCCGGCCAGAGGAGGGCATAGTCGCCGCCCGCGGTGGCGGGGGTGCCAGGGGCCGGTGATCTTCTGTCGGGCGGGGGCGGGGCGGCGGATGACACGATGACGCGGTGACCTACCCGCGCCCCGCAGAGGACGCCCGTCCGGGCCGTCCCGCCATCTCCGTCGTGGCCCACCGCGGGGCGTCCGAGGACGTCCCCGAGCACACCCTGGCCGCGTACCGGAGGGCGATCGAGGACGGGGCGGACGCGCTGGAGTGCGACGTCCGGCTGACCGCCGACGGCCATCTGGTCTGCGTCCACGACCGGCGGGTGAACCGCACGTCCAACGGTCGCGGGGCGGTCTCCGCGCTGGAGCTGGCCGATCTCGCCGCGCTGGACTTCGGGTCCTGGAAGGGGCTGGAGCACAAGGGCCTCGTCGAGCGGCTGGCGCGCGCCACCGGGCGGCCGGTGAGCGCGGACGAGGAGCCGGACTGGCAGCAGGAGGAGGACGCCGAGCGGACCTCCGTACTGACCCTGGAGCGACTGCTGAAGCTGGTCGCGGACGCGGACCGACGGGTCGAGCTGGCCATCGAGACGAAGCATCCGACCCGCTGGGCCGGACAGGTGGAGCAGCGGCTGGTCGAACTGCTGGCGCGCTTCGGCCATACGAAACCGGCCACCCCCGACTGGGCGCCGCCGGTGCGCGTCATGAGCTTCTCGGCGCGCTCCCTGCACCGCGTACGAGCCGCGGCCCCGGACATCCCGGGCGTCTATCTGATGCAGTTCCTCACCCCCCGCCACCGGGACGGCCGGCTGCCGCCCGGCGTTCGCATCGCCGGCCCCGGCGTACGGATCCTGCGCGCGCACCCGGAGTACGTCGCCAGGGCCCACCAGGCCGGCCACCAGGTGCACGTCTGGACGGTCAACGAGGCGTCAGACGTGGAGCTGTGCCGCGACTTGGGGGTGGACGCAATCATTACGAACCGCCCCAAACAGGTACGTAAGCAACTCGGCCTGGGGTAAGGCTCCTTACGGGGTGTGCCCCGGCGCACTCGGCCCGTATTCGACGGTGTCGAGTGCGTCACTGCGTGTCGGTTGGCCGGTTTCCGGTCCAGTCCATTGGGGCATCCATCCCGTGGCGTGGGGCAAAGGAGGTCTCGGGGGTGGCGTTGGTGGTGGCACAAGAGGTGCCGACGTCGTCGATCATGGCCGTACCCCATGGTCCAGCGGGTGTCGGCATGGCCAGGCGGCGCATGCGAGAAGAGCTGTTGGCAAGTGGAGTTCAGGACACAGTCATTGATGACGCGGTCCTGGTCCTTTCGGAACTGCTGAGCAATGCGTGTCGCCATGCGCGTCCGATATGCGAAGCCCAGGCACCGGATTCCGCATCCGCGCGAGCATCCGCGGACAGCTACGGCGTCGCGCCGGATGCGGTGTCGGATTCCGCTTCCGCTCCCGGCGCCTCGGTCCGCGCGGCCTGGCGGATCGACGGGCAGGGGCGACTGACCATCGCGGTCACCGACGGCGGCGGGCCGACCCGTCCGGTTCCGGCCACGCCGTCGGTCACCGCGCGCGGCGGCCGGGGGCTGGCGATCATCCGCTCGCTCGCCAAGGACTGGGGCGTGCGCGACTCCACCCCGGGAGAGGTCACGGTCTGGGCCGCCCTCTCGCTTCAGGGCGCGTTCGCTACGCGCGTGGACCTGGGGGCGGACCTCACCGCCGACCTGACGACCGACATGGCCGTCGGGCTGCCGCTCTCGCCGCGGAAGGCCCCGCGCGAGGGCGCGTCCCGTCGGCCGCGGAACGGCCGGGGCGCGACCGGCCTGGCCTTCGCGGAGTTCGACGAACTCCCCTAGCGGGCGCCCCCGGTGGACCATCAACGAGCCGCCCCGCACACGGCGGCCCGCTCCGCGCTGCGACGCGTTCGCGACGCTCCCGGCGATGTTGCCGGCGCCGCGGGCACCGCTCTCCTTTAGGCTCGCGCCGGAACGCGTCCGTACGACCAGGAACCACCAGGAGCACCGTCGCCATGGCCAAGAAGCGCCGCCCCCAGCCCCGGGCCGCAGCAGTACAGATCAAGGACGGCGAGGTGCCGGTGGTCGGCGCCCGCGAGCCCTGCCCGTGCGGTTCCGGCCGCCGCTACAAGGCGTGCCACGGCCGGCAGGCCGCGCACGCCGTCACCGAGCTGGTGCGGCGCCCGTTCGAGGGGCTGCCCGGCGAGTGCGACTGGGTCGCGCTGCGCGAGCTGGTGCCCGCCGCCACCGCCCCGTTGACACTCAAGGGCGGGCTGCCCGAGGGCGTGCCCTCGGTGACGCTGGCCACCGTGCTGCCGATGGCCTGGCCGGCGCTGCGCCGGGACAACGGCGCGGTGCTGCTCGGCCTCCAGAACGACACCTCGTCCGGCGACATCAGCCGGGACCTCGCCGACACCCTCCAGCGGGCGCTGACCACCGAGCCCGGCCACCCGGTCGCCGCCGGGCGGGCCCCCGCCGACGGGCCGCGGCTGCAGGACCTGTTGGACCTGGACGCTCCTTTTGAGCCGACCGTCCACACCGGCTTCGAGTTCTGGGTGGAGAACGCCGAGAACGCCACCGGCGAGGTCGCCGCCTCCCTGGAGCGGGCCAACGCCGCGGCCATCCCCACCGCCCGCATCCCGGGCCTGGAGGGCGCGTACTGGTGCGAGGCCCCGGAGAAGAACCACCTGCGCTGGGTCACCGAGCACCCCGAGGAGCAACTGCTCGACGCGCTCGCCCGGCTGCACGCGGCCGGCACCTCCGCGCTCGGTGAAGGCACCCGGCTGGTCGGCTCGTTCCGGGCGCACGGCCTGGTCGTCCCGGTGTGGGACCTGCCGTCCTCGATGAGCGCCGACGACGTCGCCGGTCCGGCCGCCGCGTTCCAGGAGCGGCTGGCCAAGGCGCTCGCCACGGACGCGCCGCTGACCACCGAGGAGCGCCGGGCCCGCGGCGGGCTCACCAACCGTCAGGTCACGCTGAGCTGACCGGCCCGACGACACGACCGTGGACGTGAGACCGGTCACAGCGGTGCGGCAACTCCCCGGTGCCCACCGGTAAATCCGCGTCCGGAATTCCACGATCGAATTTGCGAACCGCCGATCTCTTGTTACGGTTCTAAGAGCCCGGTCGCTGGTGCATCCCCCGTCGCCAGCGACCGGGCGCTTCCATGTCCGGACGCGCGTCGCGCGGCCCCGGGCCGCCGCCCGCCCAGGGTCGGGCCCTCACCGCTGTGAACTCCCGCCGCCCGGCGTCCAGTTGGCGCCCGAGCGCAGCCGCAGCCGCTCCCCCGCCGCGTCGGAGAACTCCGCCACCGCCCCGTAGGACACCCGCGTCCCGCGCGCCGTCGGACCGCCCGGGGTCTCGCAGACGCCCGGCGCCCCGCCCGCCGGAACCACGCAATCCGCCTGGCTGTTCCGGCCGTCCGGGCGCAGCAGCGTCAACGCGGCCCGCGGCGGTTCACCCGTGGAGTTCCGGAACGAGGTGCGCGCCCAGGTGCGGCCGCCCTCGGTGAGGACGCAGGTCCGGGCCGTGAGCCCGTGCCGGGCGGGGAGTTCGGGCCCGCAGTGGGCGGTGCGGCCGCTCGTGAGGAGGGCACCGACGAGGTCGGCGAGCGGCTCGGCGGGGGCGTCGGCGGCCGTGCGGGCGGCCGGCGGCTGGGCCCGGTCCGCCGGGCCGGCCGTCGCGGCGGCCAGGGGGACGGTGAGGGCGAGCACGGCGGTGCCGGCGAGCCCGGTCAGGCGGAGAATCCGCGCACGCTGCATGGGACCCACTTGCGAGAGGTACGACGGGGCGGGGGAGGCGGGGGCAGTGCCGTCCGCGACCGGCGGACGGTGCGCCGAACCTATCGGCCCACCGGAGTGGCACCGGATGTCCGACCCCGGGGATCCCACGGCCCCCAACGACCGCTCACACCCTTACGGGTGAACCGGAGAGGCGCGTTTTCCGGCCACCTCCCGGTGCGGCCGCCGTCGCACCGGAGGGGCCTTCAGTACGCGAGCCGACTGCCGCCGTCGGGGGTGGCGGTGCTCGCCGTGACCAGCGCGTCGACGATCGTGGCGACCTTCGGCAACCGGGGCGCGACCCGGGTGGAAGCCGGCGGGCGCTCCCAACGGACCTTGCCGGCACCGGTCGGGGACGGCGGCAGCACCAGATAGCCGCCCTCGCCGTGGAACCGCAGCGAGCTGGGCACCCAGTCCCGGGAACTCAGCAGCTCGCCCAACTCCGGGAGCCCGTACGGCGATACGAGCAGCGACCAACGGGTCGGGGTGGCCACCACGGGGCCGGTGCGGACGCCGAAGTGGTCCAGCGCGGCCAGCGCGCGGGCCCCGGCGACCGCGGGCAGGCTCACCGCGCACGGGGCCCGGCCGCCGGTCGCCAGGACGATCGGCGCGTCCGGGCGGTTGGTCCACCACCACCGCACCATCTTCGGGTCGGTGGTGGCCGCCAACAGCCCCGGGTCGAAGGGGTGCGCGCCCGGCACCACGCAGTCGGGATCGGGGCAATTGCAGCGGCGGGGCGCCCGCTCGCCGAGGCCGAGCCGCCCGCCCGCCTGCTGCCGGCCGGCGGGCCGCAGCCCGACGCCCGGGAGGACGGGCCACTGCCACTCGGTGGCGCAGTGGAGCGCCGCACCGAGCAGCGCCGACCTCCCGCCGCGCCGGAACAGGGGCTTGCGTCGCCTTCCGAGGATCTCGCGCATGAGCGCTCGTTCCTTTCCGTTACGCCGAGGGCTGGTCCTTCGCACTGCACGTCGGTGAGCTGACACCGTTGGTGCATGCCGTTCGCAATTGCCGTTGTGGTGCTCCGGGCCGGTACGAGCTGGTGCTTTGGGCCCGGTCATGCGGTTCGGCCGGCCGGCCGGGTTGTGCGACCCGAAGGTCGATGGCGCTCGATCACCACACGTGGCGCTCTGGTCACCGCGTGTACGAGGCAGCGCATCACGCCGTACACCGGGCGTGGAACGTGGCGGAGGGTGGCGCGCGCATGGCGCTTGCGCTTCCGGTGTGCCATCCCACCACTGGTGGAGTGCGTCGCGGTGTCGCCGTATAGGACGCCGGTGCCCGCCGGAGAGTTCCGGTGCGGTCCCAACTGCCCCCGCACCTATCCGAGTAGGTACCCGCCACGGTGGATATGACGCGCTGCTGATCGCCGCCAGCAGACCGCAAATTGACGCCCGGGGGGCTGTTTTCAGGCCAATCTACAGACCTCGTTGACACCACAAACCTCAAAGGGACAGTGCTGGACATCACATCGCCGGTGCGTGTACATGTGGAGGCATTGATAGCGGAGCAGCATGACATGGGGGTTTGCGATGCTATTGAGGAAATTGAGCGGGCGACAGTACCGCACAACATCACTCAAACAAACGCCGCACTCCCTGCCACATCGCGGCCTGACCTGGGGATTTGCCGGGCGCGACGTGGGTCGCCGGCCATGAGCGCCGCGCACGTCCCGAAAGTGGCTGGAATCGAACCAGCTCTCCCCTCTCCCACGCACACTACCGATCCTCATGTGACGCCTGCCTCCGCCGGCGCCTCCACTGACGGCCCGTCCGACACCGACGCTCCCCAGGACGGCGCCCGCTCCGGCGCGCCGGACGCCCCCGCCGCACCCTCCCCCGTGGAGCGGATCGCCGCCATCCAGGACCGGTTGGCCGGCTGGATCTCCGACCTCAGCACCCTCCACGACCTCACCGAACGGCTCGCCCGCACCCGGACGTTGGAGGACGCGCTGCGCGAACTCCTGCGGGCCGGCGCCTTCCTCGTCGGCGCCCGCCGCGGCTTGGTCGTCCTGGACCCGCAGGACGGCCTCGGTCCGCGCACCACCGTCGGCCTCGGCCTCGGCCACGCCGAGATCGGCCACATCGAGACCGTGCCGCGCCGCGCCCTGTCGTTCGCGCGGATACTGGACGGCCTGCCCGAGCCCGGCGCGGCCGACGGCGCCGACCCCGAGGCCCGGACCGAGATCGCCGAGCCGGACATCCCCGGGGAGCAGGGCCTCGACCCCCGGCTCCGCGAGGTCGCCGCCCGCCTCGGCTACGCCGCCAGCTACGCCGTGCCGCTGGCCGCCGACTCCGTCGGCCGGATCGGCGCCGCGGTCTGGCTCTACGACGAGCCCGCCGAGCCCGGCGACCGCCGGCGCCACCTCGTCGGCCTCTACCGGGTGCACGCCTCCGAGCACCTCGCCCGGCTCCTCGAACTCCACCGCAGCCGACAGACCGCCCGCACCCTGCAAGCGGAGCTGCTGCCCAGCAGGCTGCCGCGGATCCCCGGCGTCCGGCTCGCGGTGCGGCACGCCACCGGGCCGCGCGGCGGCGGCGATTGGTACGACGCGCTGGCGCTGCCGGACGGCGCGCTCGGGCTGGCGGTGGGCTCGGTCACCGGGTCCGGGCCGAGCGCGGTGGCCGCCATGGGGCGGCTGCGGGCCTCGCTGCGGGCCTACGCCGTGATGGAGGGCGAGGACCCGGTCGCGGTCCTCTCCGACCTGGAGCTGCTGATGCGGCTGACCGAGCCGGCCCGCAGCGCCACCGCGCTGTTCGCCTTCACCGAGCCGCCACCGGGGGCCGCGGGCGGGCCCGGTGCGCCCGCGCTGCCGCCGGGGCTCGACGTCCCGGCGCCGCGCAAGATGGTGCTGGCCGGGGCCGGTCACTGCCCGCCGCTGGTCCTCGGCGACCTGCGGGCGGAGTTCGTGGAGACCTCGCTCTCCGCGCCGCTCGGCATGCTGGCCTGCTGGGAGGCGCCCAGCGTGGAGATCGAACCGGCCCCCGGCGAGACCGTGCTGCTCTACAGCGACGGGCTGCTGCACCGCACCGGCGAGCCGATGGACCGGGCCTTCGCCCGTCTGCACTCCGCGGCCGCCGGCGTCCCCCGGGCGAGCCGGCACGACCCGGAGGCGGTCGTCGACCACATCGTCACGACCGTGCTGCCGCAGGGCCTCGACGACCCCTCCTCGGAGGAGGACGTGGTTCTGCTCGCGGCGTATTTCGCCGAGTAGGGAAGAGAAACCGCAGGTCATAGGGGTGGGCGCGACGGCGCCCACCCTTTGTGCGCGCGGCGCACGACAGCTCGTGGCTTCCGGCCTCTGGACCGTTTTCCGCTCACACTTACGATGGAATCCGGTTCAGTCTTAAGCGCCTTAAAAGGAGGCATGGTGACCGACGAGCTCACTCCGGAGACCCCGGACGAGGAAGAGCAGCCGATCAAGCAGCGCAAGAACGGCCTGTACCCGGGCGTCTCGGACGAGCTCGCGGAGAACATGAAGAGCGGCTGGGCCGACACCGAGCTGCGCGACCTCGCACCGATCGCGCAGGCCGGGCACGCCGCCGACCGCCGCGCCGCGCTCTCCGCGCGCTTCCCCGGCGAGCGCCTGGTGATCCCCGCGGGCCTGCTCAAGACCCGCGCCAACGACACCGAGTACGCCTTCCGCGCCGCGACCGAGTACGTCTACCTCACCGGCGACCAGACCGACGGCAGCGTCCTCGTCCTGGAGCCGCGCCCCGACGGCGCCGAGGGCCACGAGCAGACGCTCTACCGCCTGCCGCGCTCCAACCGCGAGAACGGCGAGTTCTGGCTCAACGGCATGGGCGAGCTGTGGGTCGGCCGCCGGCACAGCCTCGACGAGTCCGCGGCGCTGCTCGGCATCGCCTGCAAGGACGTCCGCGAGCTGCCCGAGCAGCTCAAGGAGGCCACCGGCCCGGTCCGGGTGGTCCGCGGGTACGACGCCCCGCTGGAGCAGGCGCTGCACGACAAGGTCACCGCGGAGCGGGACGAAGAGCTGCGGGTGTACCTCTCCGAGGCCCGGCTGGTGAAGGACGCGTTCGAGATCGGCGAGCTCCAGAAGGCCGTGGACTCCACCGCGCGCGGCTTCGCGGACGTCGTCAAGGTCCTGGACAAGGCCGAGGCGACCAGCGAGCGCTACATCGAGGGCACCTTCTTCCTGCGCGCCCGGGTCGAGGGCAACGACGTCGGCTACGGCTCCATCTGCGCCGCCGGGCCGCACGCCACCACCCTGCACTGGGTCCGCAACGACGGCGCGGTCCGCTCCGGCGAACTGCTGCTGCTGGACGCGGGCGTGGAGACCACCACCCTCTACACCGCGGACGTCACCCGCACCCTGCCGATCAACGGCCGCTACACCGACCTCCAGCGCAAGATCTACGACGCGGTCTACGAGGCCCAGGAGGCCGGCATCGCGGCGGTGAAGCCGGGCGCCTCCTTCCGCGACTTCCACGACGCGGCCCAGCGGGTGCTCGCCGAGAAGCTGGTGGAGTGGGGCCTGGTGGAGGGCCCCGTCGAGCGGGTCCTGGAGCTGGGCCTCCAGCGCCGCTGGACCCTGCACGGCACCGGCCACATGCTCGGCCTGGACGTCCACGACTGCGCCGCGGCCCGCACCGAGAGCTATGTCAACGGCACGCTGGAGCCCGGCATGGTGCTGACCGTCGAGCCCGGCCTGTACTTCCAGGCGGACGACCTGACCGTGCCCGAGGAGTACCGCGGCATCGGCATCCGGATCGAGGACGACATCCTGGTGACCGAGGACGGCAACCGCAACCTGTCGACGGCGCTGCCGCGCCGGTCGGACGAGGTCGAGGCGTGGATGGCGGACCTGCTCGGCAAGTGAGCCCCGCGCGCGACCGAAACGGCGCGCCGGGGCGGGCGGCTCAGACCGCCCGCCCCGGCGCGCCGTCGTCGTTGTCGCTCAAGTCCCCTTCGCCGGTGGCGCCTTCGCCGCCCCCGGCGGTGGCGTACGCGCCCGCGCGGGCCGCGGCCCAGACGGCGGTGGCGGTGGACTCGGCGAGGGCCGGGTCCACCGCGCCGCGGGCGATCAGGATCCGGTAGTAGAAGGGCGCGCCGAGCGCCGCCATCACCGCCTTGGGGTCGGTGTCCGCGGGCAGTTCGCCGCGCTCGATGCCGCGCCGGACCATCGCCCCGGCCAGCCCCAGCCGTTCGTCGAAGAAGCTCCGCAGCGCGTTGGCCGCCTGGGGGTCGCGGGCCGCCGCGGCGACCACCGCCTCGATCAGGCAACGGGTCCGGGCCGCCCCGTAGAACCGCCCTATCGCGTGGGCCAGCGCCCGCAGATCGCCCTGGAGGCCGCCGGTGTCCGGCAGCGGCACCTCGTGGCTCACCTCGACCAGCAGCTCGCAGACCAGCTTGTCCACGCTGCGCCAGCGGCGGTAGAGCGTCGCGAGGTGGACACCGGAGCGCTGGGCCACCCGCTCCATGGTGAGCCGGGCGAAGCCGCCCTCGGCCAACTCCTCGGAGACGGCGGCCAGTACGGCGCGCCGGGTGCGGGCCGTACGCCCTCCGGGGCGGCTCTCGCCCGGGGCCTGATGCGCGGTCGTCACGGCGGCTCCGTTGCGGGGTCGTAGTGCGGATCGCAGCGCGGATTGCAGTGCGGGTTCTGGCCAAGTATTGTCCAACACAGATTAACGCGAGCAACTTCGCGTTAGTCCTGGTGCCGCGCTGGTCTCGCCGGGACAGGGGACGCCGCGGGGGAGGTCCTCCTCCCGCGAGACCGCGCAGCCCGCCTCTCCGCAGCGGCGAATTCCCGTCATTTTCCCGGGACTTGTGCGCCCCCCGACTTGCCCGCTCCGGACCTCGCCAACTTCCCGGGTTCCCTCCTCCTGGCTTCCCGCCCCCGGCGTCGCTCAGCGCAGCCCGTGCCGGCGGGCCACCATCCGTTCCACCGCCGCGTCGGGCAGCAGCCGCCGCAGCAGAAAGACCGCGGGGGCGTTGCTGCCGACCGCGTAGTGCGACCGCGGACGGGGTGCCTCGATCGCCTTCAGGACGGTGGCGGCGACGCGCTCCGGGGCGGTGCCGCGCGCCTCGTTGGCGTCGAGGGCGGCCCGCATCGTGCGGTACCCGTCCGCGAACGGCGAGCCGTCGGCGAGGTAGTCGGTGCGCCGGGCGCTGATGCCGGTGGCGATCGAGCCCGGCTCGACGGTGGTCAACGCCACGCCGTAGGGCGCCAGTTCGCGCCGGGCGGCGTCCGCGAAGCCCTTGAGCGCGGCCTTGGAGGCGACGTAGGAGGAGCGGTAGGCGAGCGGGAAGCTGGCCAGCATGGAGCCGACCATCACCACCCGGCCGTGGCCGCGCTCCCGCATTCCGGGCAGCAGGAGTTGGGTGAGGCGGACGGCGCCGAAGACGTTGAGCTGGAACAGGCGGCGGACGGCGGCCGTCGGGAGCTCCTCGAAGGGGCCGCTCTGGCTCTCGCCGGCGTTGTTGACCAGCACGTCGACCGGGCCCGCGGCGGCCGCGCACGCCTCGATGGACGCCTCGTCGGCGAGGTCGAGCGGGAGGTAGCGGACGCCGGGCAGCGGCGCCGCGACGGCTCCCGGGTCGCGGCTGGTCCCCAGGACGCGGTGGCCGCGGGCGACCAGCGCCGCCGCCACCGCGGCGCCGATGCCGGAGGACGCCCCGGTCACCAGCGCGGTGCGCCCGCCCCCGTCGGCGGCCGTGCGGCCGCTCACGCCAGCCTCCGGGCCAGCGCCCGGCCCGCCGCCCGGCCGGAGAAGATGCAGCCGCCCAGGAAGGTGCCCTCCAGCGCGTTGTAGCCGTGCACCCCGCCGCCGCCGAAGCCGGCCACCTCGCCGGCCGCGTAGAGCCCGTCGAAGGGCTCCCCGTCCGGCCGGACCACCTGCGACTCCAAGGTGGTCTCCAACCCGCCCAGCGTCTTACGGGTCAGCACGTGCAGCCGGACCGCGATCAACGGGCCGTGCGCCGGGTCGAGCAGCCGGTGCGGTTTGGCGACCCGGGTGAGCTTGTCCGGCCAGTACTCCCGCGCGTTGCGCACCGCCATCACCTGGAGGTCCTTGGAGTAGGGGTGGGCCACCGCCCGGTCCCGGGCCAGCACCTCCCGCTCAACCTGCGCGTAGTCCAGGGGAGTCGACGGTTCCAGGGCGTTCATCCCGGCGACCAGTTCGCGCAGGGTGCGCCGGACGACGAAGTCCTCCCCGCGGTCCAGGAACGCCTGGACCGGGCCGGGCGCGCCCTTCTTCACCCGCGCCAGGGCGAGTTTGAGGTCCTTGCCCGTGATGTCCGGGTTCTGTTCGGAGCCGGAGAGCGCGAACTCCTTCTCCACGATGGAGCGGGTGAGCAGGAACCAGGTGTGGTCGTGGCCGGTGTGCAGGATGTGGCGCAAGGTGCCGAGGGTGTCGTGGCCGGGGAAGAGCGGCGCGGGCAGCCGCCGTCCGGTGGCGTCCAACCACAGCGAGGACGGGCCGGGGATGATCCGGATCGCGTGGTCGGGCCAGATCGGGTCCCAGTTCTTGATGCCCTCGGTGTAGTGCCACATCCGGTCGCGGTTGACCAGCGAGCCGCCGGCCCGCTCGGTGATCTGGAGCATCCGCCCGTCCACGTAGGCGGGCACGCCGGTGATCATCGACGTGGGGGCCGGGCCGACCCGGTCAACCGGCCAGTTCCTGCGGACCAGTTCGTGGTTGCCGCCGATGCCACCGGAGGTCACCACCACCGCCTGCGCGCGGAGCGTGAACTCCCCCTCGGCCTCGCGCGAGGAGGCCACGCCGCGCGGCAGGTCCGACGGCACCAGCGTGGTGCCGCGCACCCCGACCGCCGCCCCGTTCTCCACGATCAACTCGTCGACCCGGTGCCGGTGTCGGAACCGCACCAGCCCGCGCTCGGCCGCGGCCCGCACCGGCTCGGCGAAGACCCGGACGACCTCGGGGCCGGTGCCCCAGGTGAGGTGGAAGCGGGGCACGGAGTTGCCGTGCCCACTGGCCGTGCCGGCGCCGCGCTCGGCCCAGCCGACGGTGGGGGTCAGCCGCAGCCCCAGGTCGTGGAGGTAGCGGCGCTTCTCGCCGGCGGCGAAGTCCACGTACGCCTGCGCCCACTGCCGCGGCCAGTGGTCCTCCCGCTCGCGGTCGAAGCCGGCCGAGTCCAGCCAGTCGGACAGCGCCAGTTCGGGCGAGTCCTTGATGCCGGCCCGCCGCTGCTCGGGGCTGTCCACCAGGAACAGCCCGCCCAGCGACCAGAACGCCTGGCCACCGAGGTTGGCCCCGCTCTCCTGGTCGACCACGATCACCCGCCGTCCCGCGCGGGTGAGTTCGTGGGTGGCGACCAGTCCGGCCAGCCCGGCCCCGACGACGATGACGTCGGCGTCCTCACTCATGGGAGCTCCTCTACGGTTCCGCGGTGGCCGCCCGCGCACCGGCCGACAGCCTTGTCGCGTCCATGTCCGTAACAAACCGATACGGGAACGTATCCGATGTGCCGGTGCCGCAACAAGGACCGTCCGGGCACCGGCCACCCGGAGCCACCACCCCCCGCCCCCGGGCCCGGCTTCTACTATGAGCGGGACATTCGAGCGGACGGACTCCGTCCCCGTCGCCGCCGGCAACGGCCCGGCCGGGGCGGGCGGAGCGAACTGGGGGACCTGTCGTGGGCTTCATGGACCGCGTACGCGGCGAATTCATCGACATCATCGAGTGGACCGACGACAGTCGGGACACGATCGTCTGGCGCTTCCCGCGCTACGAGAACGAGATCAAGATGGGCGCCAAGCTCATCGTGCGCGAGTCGCAGGCCGCCGTCTTCGTCAACCAGGGCCGGATCGCCGACGTCTTCGCGCCGGGCATGTACGAGCTCCAGACCGGGAACCTGCCGATCCTGGCGACCCTCCAGGGCTGGAAGTACGGCTTCCACTCGCCGTTCAAGGCAGAGGTCTACTTCGTCACCACCCGGCAGTTCACGGACCTGAAGTGGGGCACCCAGAACCCGGTCACGGTCCGGGACCCGGAGTTCGGCATGGTGCGGCTGCGGGCCTTCGGCGGCTACGCGGCGCGGGTCTCCGACCCCGCCAAGCTGATCACCGAACTCGCCGGCACCGACCCGCAGTTCCGCACCGAGGAGGTCGAGGAGTACCTCCGACAGCTGATCGTGGGGCGGCTGGGCACGCTGCTGGCCGGCTCGGGCATCCCGATGCTCGACCTCGCCGCGCGCCAGGGCGAGCTCGGCGACCGGCTGGCCAAGGCGCTCACCGACGAACTGGCCCCCTCGCACGGCCTGTCCATCCCGAAGTTCATCATCGAGAACATCTCGCTGCCGCCCGAGGTCGAGCAGGCCATCGACGCCCGCAGCCGGATGGGCATCATCGGGAACGTCGACAACTACGCGCGCCTCCAGGCCGCGGACGCGATCCGGGACGCGGCGAACAACCCCGGCGGCGCCGGCGAGGGCATCGGCCTGGGGCTCGGCATGGCCGCCGGCCAGCAGATGGCGCAGGCGTTCGCGCCCCAGCAGAACCAGCCGCAGGGCCAGCAGCCGTCGGCCGCACCGGCCCCGGGTGGCGCGGCCGTTCCGCCGCCGCTGCCCGGTCAGCAGCACCAGTGGTACGTGGCCGTGGACGGGCAGCAGCAAGGCCCCTACGACCACGCGACGTTCACCGGGCACATCGGCTCGGGCGCGATCCGGCCGGGCATGCTCGCCTGGCGGGAGGGCATGGCCTCGTGGCAGCCGGTGGAGAACGTGCCGGAGCTCGCCCCGCACTTCCGCGCCACCCCGCCCCCGCTGCCGCCGCAGGCGTGACCACCGCCAGGAGGCCGTGACCCATGAGCTATCAGCCCTACCAGCCACAGCAGCCGCAGCAGCCGTACCCACCCCAACCGCCATACCAGCAGCAGCAACAGCCGCCACAGCCATACCAACAGCCCTACCCGCAGCAGGCACCGCAGCAGCCGTACCCGCCGCAGGCTCCCCAACCGCCGTACCCGCAACAGCCGTACCAACAACAGCCCCCACAGCCCTACCAACAGCAGCCGCCACCGCAGCAGCAACAGCCGTACCAGCAACCGCAGCCGCCTGTGCCGCCCCAGCCCCAGCAGCCCGACGGGCAGCAGCAGCCGCGCACCTACGCCTGCCCGAGCTGCGGCTCCACCACCGAGTACGCCCCCGGAACCAGCGTCCTGCGCTGCCCCAACTGCCGCTTCGAGCAGCCCATCGCCCCCGTCAACCGCGAGGTGCGGGAGCACGCGTGGGAGGAGTTGGCGAGCCTGCCGCCCAAGCCGCTGGAGCCCGGCGGGCAGGCCCTGAAGTGCCCCGGCTGCGGCGCGGTCAACGAGACCACCGCGCTCTCCGGCCGCTGCCAGTTCTGCGCCACGCCCCTGGTCGCGTCGGCCGCCGGGGACCGCATCGCGCCCGAGGGCCTGGTGCCGTTCCGGGTGGCGAAGCGGGAGGTGCACGACAACCTGCGCAAGTGGGCCCGCTCCCGCTGGTTCGCGCCGAACAACCTCAAGAAGGTCAGCGCGGCCGAGACCCTGCACGGCACCTACGTGCCGCACTGGACGTACGACGCCGAGACCTCCTCCACGTACCGCGGCCAGCGCGGCGAGGAGTACACCGTCGGCAGCGGCGACGACAAGGAGACCAAGGTCCGCTGGTACCGCGTCAACGGCTCGGTCCAGCGCGTCTTCGACGACGTCCTCGTCCCCGGCGTCGGGAACATCCCGGCCGAGCGCCTCCAGGCCCTGGAGCCCTGGCCGCTCAAGCAGGCGGTGGCGTATCAGGAGGAGTACCTGGCGGGCTTCCGGACCCTGCGGTACGAGGTGGAGCCGGAGGCCGGTTTCCAGACCGCCCAGCAGAAGATGGCCGAGGTCATCGAGAAGGACGTCAAGCGGGACATCGGCGGCGACCGGCAGCGGGTGCACGAGATCAACACCGACTACACGGCGGTGACCTACAAGCTCCTGATGCTGCCCGTGTGGTTCGCCTCGTACGTCTACAACGGCAAGCAGTGGCAGGTCATGGTCAACGCCGAGACCGGCGAGGTGACCGGCGACCGTCCCTACAGCCCCTGGAAGATCGCCTTCGCGGTCGTCGTCCTGGCCGTCGTGGTCACGACCCTCGTGCTCGTCTTCAACCGCCACCACTGACGAGGGGGCGAGGGCCCTCGCTCAGGACGCCATCGGAAGCGCCGCGCCCTCGCGCCACTTGAGGATCTTGTCGAAGCTGACCACCGCACCGCGCCGGCCGGTGCGGTTGCGGTACTGGACGTGGTCGGTGAGCGCCTCGATCAAAAAGAGCCCCCGGCCGTCCTCGGCGTATCCGGGGGCCTGCGCGGGGGTGGGGACGGGGGCCGGCGTCGGCAACGACCGGTCCGCGGCGGTATGCGGCGGGGCGGGGCGGCAGAAGCCGGGGCCGGAGTCGGTGACCTCGATGCGGCAGGTGTCGCCGTCGAGATAGGCGGTGACGCGGTAGTCGTCGGTGGCGTCGCCGCCGTGCTCGACGGCGTTGGCACAGGCTTCGGAGAGGGCGACCGAGAGGTCGTAGCAGATGTCGGGGTCGACGCCGGCGGTCTCCATCGCGCCCAGCAGCAGGCGTCGGGCGAGCGGCACGCTCGCGGGCTCACGCCGCAGATGGAGGGACCACCAGATGCTCATCGCTCCTGCCTCCTGGCCGCGGCTCGACATACCGATACGTATTGCCTCGCCGCAAGGTCCGTAAGCCTCTCGGGAACGTGATACCGCTCATTCGGCGGATGCGGAAAGTGAGCGCACGGGTGTAGGCGAGGTGCCGGGTGCACGCCACCGCGCGCCCGGCCCGGGATCCCGGACGCCCCTGGCGGGCGCCCCCGTGAAGCCCTCGCGCGGGACACGGCGAAACCCTGCCGTAGGCCACGGACCGGGGCAGTGGGATGATGGCGCCCGCCATGAGTGCCCCTGCCGTCCCCCCAGCGCGCGCGGCCGCCGATCTGCGGCTGCTGCGGGCCGCGGTGTTCACCGCGGTCTGTGTGACGCTGTCCGCGGCCGGGCACATGGCCGCCTCGTTGGCCGCCGTTCCGCTGTGGACGCTCGGGCTCGCCGCGGTCGCGGTGTTCGCGGTGGCGGCCCCGTTGGCCGGCCGGGAGCGCTCGCTGCCGGGGATCGCGGCCGCGCTGGCGCTCGGACAGATGGCGCTGCACTCGCTGTTCGCACTGGGCCAGCACCCGGAGACGGTCTCTTCCGGGCGGGCCGCCGGCCTCTCCGACGAGGCGGCGGTGGCGCTGGCCCGGCACCTGACGTGCGGGCTGGGCGGCGTCGACCTCGACGGCGGCGGGGCGCGCCAACTGCTCGGCCCCGGCGGGCTGGCGATGGCCAAGGAGACCGGGCTGGCCGGGGCCGGTGGGCACGCGACGAGCGGTGCCGGCGTCCCGATGATGGCGCACTGCCTGGCGCCGTCGGTCCCCATGGTGCTCGGGCACCTGCTCGCCGCGCTCGGCCTCGGCTGGTTGCTGCGGCGGGGCGAGGCCGCGCTGTGGCGGCTGGTGCGGCTGTCCGCCCCGGCGGCGCACGAGGTCGCGGCGCGGGCGCTGATCGGCGTGGTGCGCCGGTCGCTCGCGCTGGTCCACGTCCTGCTCGCGGCCCTCGGCGCGGCGCGGGAGCAGGGGCGGTGCGCCCCCTCGGCCTACGGGGACACCCCCGCGCCGCGGGATCCGGCGCTGCACCACAGCGTCGTACGGCGCGGACCGCCGGCCAACGGTCACCTGGCCCTCGCGGCCTGACGCCCCGCACCCCACGCTCCCGGAGGACTCCCGGGATTCGACGCGTGCGCGCGGGCGTTGCCGTCGCGCGCCGGGCCGGGCCCCGCCCACCCCGTCATCCGTCGTTTCCCCCTCTCCTCATGGAGCGTTTCATGGAGCGTTTCAGCATGGCCAAGAAGTCCGGTATGTCAGCGTTTTCGGGCAGCAGCGCGGCGCCGGCTTCGGCGTCCTCGACGCGGCGGCTGGCCCGCCGGCTGCCCGTCGTCGGCGGGATCGCAGCCGGCAGCGTGCTGCTGTTGGCCGGTCCGGCCTTCGCGCACGTCACCGTGCAGCCCGGCACCGCCCCCAAGGGCGGCTTCGCCACCGTCGACATCAAGGTGCCCAACGAGCGCGACAACGCCTCGACCGTGAAGGTCGAGGTCGCCCTGCCGACCGACCACCCGCTGGCGTCCGTCATGCCGCAGCCGGTGCCGGGCTGGACGGTGGAGGTCACCAAGTCCAAGCTGCCCAAGCCGGTCGAGATGGAGGGCGAGAAGATCAACGAGGCGCCCTCGAAGATCACTTGGACCGCGGACGGCAAGGGCATCGAGCCCGGCCAGTTCCAGCAGTTCCCGCTCTCCGTGGGCCAACTGCCGACCGACGCCGACCAGATCGCCTTCAAGGCCCTCCAGACGTACTCCGACAAGGAGGTCGTGCGCTGGATCGAGCCGACCAAGCCGGGCGGCCCGGAACCGGAGAACCCGGCTCCGGTGCTCAAGCTCACCGCGGCCGACGCCCAGGGCGGCGACCAGGGTGACGGCAAGAACGGCGCCAAGGGCAACACCGCGGCCGCCCCGACCTCCACCAGCGACACCACGGCCCGCGTGCTGGCCGTCGGCGGGATCGTCGTGGGCATCGTCGGCGTCGCCTTCGGCGTGCTCGCCGGCCGGCGCCGCAACGCCTGACCCGCACCCCGCCGCGCACCGCGGCCGGACCGGCGCCCCCACGCCGGTCCGGCCCCCTCCGGCACGAACACCCCGATACGAGAAGACTCTTGACACGAACCGGCCCCAAGCAACCGATACAACGGGACATATCCGTCATGCGTAGAAGAAAACTGCTGGTGTCCGCGCTCGGCGCGGCCGCCGCCCTCGGCCTCACCCTGACCGCCTGCGGCAACGGCGACGCCGACAAGCCGGCCGCCGACGTCTCCGGGGGGACGGCCGCCAAGCCGATCGTCACCCTCGACAGCCCGATGGAGAAGCCGGACCTCACCCTCACCGACTCCGAGGGCAAGTCCTACGACCTGCTGGAGAAGACCAAGGGCCACCCGACCCTGATCTACTTCGGCTACACCAACTGCCCGGACGTCTGCCCGACGACGATGGCCAACATCGCGGTGGCCGTGAAGCAGTTGCCGCAGGCCGAGCGGAACGACCTGCGGGTGGTCTTCGTGACCTCCGACCCCGAGCGGGACACCCCGGCCCAGCTCAAGAAGTGGCTCGGCGGCATCAACAAGGACTTCGTCGGGCTCACCGGCCCGTTCAACAAGATCCAACAGGCCGCCCGCAGCGTGAACATCGGCATCGAGGCGCCGGTCAAGAAGAAGAACGGCGACGTGGTCTCCACCCACGGCGCCCAGGTCCTGCTCAGCTCGCCCAAGGACGACAAGATCCACTGGATGGGCATGCAGGAAGCCACCGCCGACAACTACACCACCGCACTTCCGAAGATCATTAAGGGACAGAACCCGTGACCCGCCGCACCACCCCCCTCGCCCCCGTCAGCCGCCGGATAGCCATGGCCTCCGCGCTCGTCCTCACCACCGGTCTCGCCCTCGCGGGCTGCGGCGGCAAGGACAGCGCCCCGAAGCTCTCGGTCAGCGGCGCGTACATGCCGCAGCCGGTCACCGACCAGATGGCCGGCGCCTACTTCGTGGTCAAGAACGACGGCGGCACCGCCGACAAACTGACCTCGGTCACCAGCGACCTGTCCAAGGACATCAGCCTCCACACCACCAACGGCAACAAGATGGAGCACGTCAACTCCCTGCCGGTGCCGGCCAACGGGGAGCTCAAGCTCAGCTCCGGCGGCGACCACGTGATGTTCATGGGCCTGACGCACAAGCCCACCGCCGGCCAGAAGGTCACCATCGAGCTGCACTTCGCCACCGCCGCCCCGGTGAAGGTCGAGGTGCCGGTGAAGCCGGCCGACTACCGGCCGGGGAAGTGACGGCCGCGGCACCGCCGCGGACCCCGTGACGCAGCGGGCCGGACGACGGCCCCAGTGAAGGAGACGGACTCATGCCAACGGGAAGGGGAGCGCGCACCATGGCCCTCACCGGCTTCCGACCGCGGCGGCTGCTGGTCGTCGTGGCGGTGCTGTTCTGCGCACTGGTCGCGGGCGTCGCCCCGGCCAGCGCGCACGCCGCGCTGACCGGCAGCGACCCCGCGCCGGGATCGGTGGTGGCACACGCCCCCGAGCAGGTCGCGCTCACCTTCTCCGAGGGCGTGGCGATGGGCAACGACTCGCTGCGCGTGCTGGATCCGAAGGGCAAGCGGGTGGACCGCGGCAAGCTGCGCGACCTGTGCAGCGGCAGCACCGTCAAGTACGGGGCCGGGCTGCCGCCGGGGCTGCCCAACGGGACGTACACCGTCGCCTGGCAGGCGATCTCGGCGGACAGCCACCCGGTCTCCGGCGCCTTCACCTTCTCCATCGGGGCGCCGTCCAAGACCGCCGCCGCCGTTCCCCAGGAGCAGGTCGGCGGCGGCCTGGTGGGCGCGCTCTACCAGGTCGGCCGCTACCTCTCCTACGCCGGTTTCGTGCTGCTGGTCGGCGGCTCGGCGTTCGTGCTGGCCTGCCGGCCGGCCGCCTCCCGGGTGCGGTCGGTGCAGCGGCTGGTGGTCCGGGGGTGGGCGCTGCTGACCGGCGCCACGCTGGCGCTGCTGTTGCTGCGCGCCCCGTACACCGGGTCCGGGAAGCTGGCCGACGTCCTCGACCTCGGCGGCCTCCAGGGGGCGCTGCTGACCAAGCCGGGCGCCGCGCTGCTCTGCCGGCTGCTGCTGCTCGCCGCGGCGGCGCTGTTCGTGGCGGTGCTCTTCGGCGCGTACGCCAAGGCGCACGCGCCGGCCGCCGACGGGCCGGCGCAGCCCAACGGCTCCGACGGGCCGGCCGGTTCCGCCGACTCCGACGGTTCCGAGGACGGCGCCGAGCGGCGCGCGGACCTGACCTTGGGGCTCGGCATCGGCGGGACGGTGGTCGCCGTCGGGCTCGCCACCACCTGGGCGCTCGCCGAGCACGCCTCGACCGGGCTCCAGCCCTTCGTGGCGATGCCCGTCGACGTGCTGCACCTGCTCGCGGTCGCCGCCTGGCTCGGCGGGCTGGCGGCCCTGCTGGTGTCCCTCTACTGGGGCCCGGCGATCGAGCGGGCCGCCGTCCGCCGGTTCTCCCGGATCGCCTTCGGCTCCGTCCTGGTGCTGGTCGCCACCGGCATCTACCAGTCCTGGCGGCAGGTCGGCACCTGGCGCGCGCTGGTCGACACCTCCTACGGGCAGTTGCTGCTGGTCAAGGTGGGGCTGGTGGTGGTCATGGTGGCCGTCGCGGGGCTGTCCCGACGGTGGACGGGGCGCCTGGCGGACGCGGCCGGGCGGACCGCGGCGGCCGAGGCGGCGGACTCCGCGGCCCCGGCACCCGAGCCCGCCGCCGTCCCCGCCGGCGGCGCCGCTTCCGGGGACTCCGGCGGCGCCGCCGTCGACCCGGTGCGCGCCGCCCAACTGGCCCGCCAACGGGACGCGTTGGCCACCGCCCGCAAGAAGCAGGTCCGGGACGCCGACCCGGTGCGGCACGGGCTGCGCCGCTCCGTCCTGGCCGAGGCCACCGTCGCGGTGCTGCTGCTCGGGGTGACCACCGCCCTGACCACCACCGAGCCGGCCCGCACCGAGGAGGCCGTGCAGGCCGCCCAGGCCGGGCAGTCCCCCGACGCCAACCAACCGCGGGTGCTGACCGTCCCGTTCGACACCGGCGGCCCGGACGGCAAGGGCACCGCCCGCCTCGACCTCGACCCCGGGCACAGCGGCGGCGGCAACGAGCTGCGGCTGCGGATCGCCGACCCGTCGGGGAAGGTCCGGGACGTGCCCGAGGTGAAGGTCTCCTTCACGCTCGCCGCCAAGAAGCTGGGGCCGCTCCCGGTCGCGCTCCGGCACAGCGGGACCGGCCACTGGACCGCCAGCGGCGTCCAACTCCCGGTCCCCGGGCGGTGGGAGCTCTCGCTGCTCGTCCGGACCTCCGACATCGACCAGGTGACCGAGACCAGGAACGTGACAATCAACTGATGAGCAAGCAGCAGGACGTCAAGGACACCCCGCAGGACGACGCCGCCCGCACCCCCGACGGGCCGTCCACCGCGGACGGCACCACCGTGGAGCTGTCCCGCCGCCGCCTCCTGGGGACCGTCGGCGCGGCCGGCGCGACCGGGCTGATCCTCGGCGGGGCCGGCGGCGCCCTCGGCGTCTCGGCCGCGCGGGCCATGGGCGACGACCCGCAGGCGCTGACCACGATCGGGTCGACCGCGGTGCCGTTTCGGGCCTCGGGCGCCAAGCAGCAGGCGGGCATCACCACTCCGCTCCAGGCCCGCGGCCATCTCGTCGCCTTCGACCTGGCGCCCGGCGCCGGCCGCAAGGAGGCCGCCGCGCTGCTGCGCCGCTGGACGCGCACCGCGCAGGAGTTGATGGCCGGGCGCACCCCGGCCGCCGACACCGACGTGGCGCTGGACGCCGGCCCGTCCTCGCTGACCGTCACCTTCGGCCTGGGCCACGGCTTCTTCGACCGGACCGGCCTGACCGGACACCGACCGGTCCAACTCGACCCGCTGCCGAGCTTCTCCGCCGACGCCCTCGACCCCAAGCGCAGCGACGGCGACCTGTGGGTCCAGATCGGCGCCGACGACGCGCTGGTCGCCTTCCACGCGCTGCGCGCGCTCCAGAAGGAGGCGGCGGACACCGCCCGGCTGCGGTGGCAGATGAACGGCTTCAACCGCACCCCGGGCGCCACCGCGCAGCCGTTGACCGCCCGCAACCTCATGGGCCAGATCGACGGCACCAACAACCCCAAGCCGTCCCAACCGGACTTCGACCGGCGGATCTTCGTCGGCGCGGAGACCCAGCAGGAGTGGATGCGCGGCGGTTCGTACGCGGTGGTGCGCCGCATCCGGATGCTGCTGGACGACTGGGAGAAGCGCTCCCGCACCGAGCAGGAGCGGGTCATAGGCCGGCGCAAGGACAACGGCGCCCCGCTGACCGGCGGCACCGAGACCACCCCGATGAAGCTGGACGCCACCGGAGCCGACGGGCTGCCGGTGATCCCCGCCAACGCGCACGCCCGGATCGCCGCCCCCGAGGCCAACCAGGGCTCGGCGATGCTGCGCCGCCCGTTCTCCTTCCACGACGGCTTCCGCGACGACGGCGCCCCGGACGCCGGGCTGCTCTTCGTCTGCTGGCAGGCCGACCCGCTGCGCGCCTTCACCCAGATCCAGCGGAAGCTGGACCGCGGCGACGCGCTCTCGCCGTTCCTGCGGCACGAGGCCAGCGGCCTGTACGCGGTGCCGCCGGCCCCGTCGGAGGGCGACTACGTGGCCCAGTCGCTGCTGGAGGGCTGACCGCTTGGTGGGACGCGTCCGCCGGGCCCCCGTCGGCTCGGTATCGTGACAGGGCAGGGCGGAAGACGGCGGGGCGCTCCCGCAGGCACGTGAGGGAGTCCACTTCCATGTCGGCCAGTCGCTATACCTATCTCGGTCCCGCGGGCACCTTCACGGAGGCGGCGCTGCGCACCCTCCCCGAGGCGGCGACCCGGGAACTGGTGCCGATGGTGTCGGTCCCGGCCGCGCTGGACGCGGTGCGCGCCGGCGAGGCCGCCGCCGCGCTGGTGCCGATCGAGAACTCCGTCGAGGGCGGGGTGACCACCACCCTCGACGAACTGGCCTCCGGCGAACCGCTGATGATCTACCGCGAGGTGCTGCTGCCGATCGCCTTCGCCCTCCTGGTCCGCCCGGGCACCGAGCTGACCGACGTGAAGACGGTGACCGGGCACCCGGTCGCCCAGCCCCAGGTCCGCCGGTGGCTGGCGGCCCAACTCCCGGACGCGGTCTGGGAGTCGGCGGCCTCCAACGCCGACGGCGCGCGGCTGGTGCAGGAGGGCCGCTACGACGGCGCGTTCGCCGGGGAGTTCGCGGCCGCGACGTACGGGCTGACGCCGCTGGTCACCGACATCCACGACGCGCAGAACGCCGCCACCCGCTTCGTCCTGGTCGGCCGCCCGGCCCGGCCCGCGGCGCCCACCGGCGCGGACAAGACCTCGGTCGTGCTGTGGCTGTCCGCCGACCACCCCGGCGCGCTGCTGGAGCTGCTCCAGGAGTACGCGGTCCGCGGCGTGAACATGATGCGGATCGAGTCCCGGCCGACCGGCGAGGGCATCGGCCGCTACTGCTTCTCGGTCGACTGCGAGGGGCACGTCACCGACCGCCGGGTGGGCGAGGTGCTGATGGGCCTCAAGCGGGTCTGCCGCGAGGTGCGGTTCCTCGGCTCGTACCCGCGGGCCGACGAGGTGACCGCGAGCGTCCGGCCGCAGGTGACCGACACCGCGTTCGCCGAGGCGTCGGACTGGCTGACGCGCTGCCTGGACGGCCGGGGCTGAGCCGGTCCGCCCCCTCCCGCCCGCGTTACGGGCTGTGACCTGCGCCTTCGGTGGGACCGGAGGCGCCGTTCCGAGGTGCCGTCCGACCACCCCTGCGGTTGTCCACAAAGTTATCCACAGGCCCGCTTCTCGACCTGTGGGTAAGTCGACATGCGAGTCGGACGGAGTCGACATATCCCCCTAGTGACCCCACATACATCCACAGTTACCCACAGTGGACCACTGGGGCACGCGTCAGCACAATTCCCGTGATCAATCCTTTAGGGCGAGGTAATCCCACACGAAAGAGTGCGTGAACAGGGTTTGGACGAAGAATCCATAGCGAGCATTTCGGGTGCAGAATGATCAATTCCGGCTTCCACAGATCTCACACACAGCCTGTGGATAAGAATCCGCCAACCCCTCCCCCCTGTGGACAACCCGGGGGATAACCTGGGCGCAACCGCGCCGGCGGGGCGCCGACCCCAAGGGAATCCATGCCGCGAATGCCCTTTTCGCGGCATGAACCGGGAATTCCGCAGGGCCTCACGAAGCGTCACGACAACCACCGCGACAACCGCCGCGACAAGCGTCATCACCACCGCCCGCGAACGTCCCGCCGAGCCGATTCCCCCTCGCCGCCACCACACTCCCCCTCGCTTCCCCGCAACGGAATAAATAACCGCAAAACGGGCAAAAAGCCCCACCGGTGAATAGCGCTTCGAGGGGCGCTCCCGTCCCCGGTAGCCTGGTGGGGTGATAGACCTTCGCCTGCTCCGTGAGGACCCCGACCGTGTGCGCGCCTCCCAGCGCGCCCGTGGAGAGGACGTCGAGCTCGTCGACGCGCTCCTCTCCGCCGACGAGCGGCGCAGGTCGTCCGGCGTCCGCTTCGACGAGCTGCGCTCCGAGCAGAAGGCGCTCGGCAAGCTCATCCCCAAGGCCGCCGGCGAGGAGAAGGCCGAGCTGCTGAGGAAGGCCGGCGAGCTCGCCGCCGCCGTCAAGGCCGCCGACGCCGAGCAGGACGAGGCGAAGGAGGAGACCCAGGCGCTGCTGCGGAAGCTGGGCAACCTCGTCCACCCCGACGTCCCGGTGGGCGGCGAGGAGGACTTCACGGTCCTGGAGACGCACGGCACCCTCCGCGACTTCGCCGCCGAGGGCTTCGCGCCCAAGGACCACCTGGAGATCGGCGAACTGCTCAGCGCCATCGACGTCGAGCGCGGCGCCAAGGTCTCCGGCTCGCGCTTCTACTACCTCACCGGCGTCGGCGCCCTGCTGGAGCTCGCGCTGGTCAACGCCGCCATCGCGCAGGCCACCGCGGCCGGCTTCACGCCGATGCTGACGCCCGCCCTGGTCCGCCCCCGCGCCATGGAGGGCACCGGCTTCCTCGGCCAGGCCGCCGAGAACGTCTACCACCTGGAGCGCGACGACTACTACCTCGTCGGCACCTCCGAGGTCCCGCTCGCCGCGTACCACATGGACGAGATCGTCGACGCCGAGCAACTGCCGCTGCGCTACGCCGGTTTCTCGCCGTGCTTCCGCCGCGAGGCCGGCACCTACGGCAAGGACACCCGCGGCATCTTCCGGGTCCACCAGTTCGACAAGGTGGAGATGTTCTCCTACGTCGCGCCGGAGGACGCCGAGGCCGAGCACCAGCGGCTGCTGGAGTGGGAGAAGCAGTGGCTGACCTCCCTGGAGCTGCCGTTCCAGGTGATCGACGTCGCCACCGGCGACCTGGGCGCGTCCGCCTCCCGCAAGTTCGACTGCGAGGCGTGGATCCCGACCCAGGGCAAGTACCGCGAGCTGACGTCGGCCTCCAACTGCAACGAGTTCCAGGCCCGCCGCCTGTCGGTGCGGATGCGGGAGACCGACGAGGGCAAGCCGAAGGTTCGCCCGCTGGCCACGCTCAACGGCACGCTCTGCGCCGTCCCGCGGACCATCGTGGCGCTCTTCGAGAACCACCAGCGGCCCGACGGCTCGGTCCGCGTCCCCGAGGTGCTCCGCCCCTACCTGGGCGGCCGTGAGGTGCTGGAGCCCGTCGCCAAGTGAACTCCTCAGCCCCGGCTTGGTCGCCGCTGCCGTACAAGCTCGTCGCGACGGACCTCGACGGGACGCTGCTGCGCCACGACGAGACCGTCTCCGCGCGCACCTGTGAGGCGCTCGCCGCGGCCACCGCGGCGGGCGCGGCGCACATCGTCGTCACCGGCCGGGCGGTGCCCTGGACCCGGCACATCCTCGACGCCCTGGACTACCGGGGCCTGGCGGTGTGCGGGCAGGGCGCGCAGGTCTACCACGCCGGCGAGCAGCGGCTGTTGACCTCGGTGACCCTGGACCGCCAGCTCGCCGGCCTCGCGCTGTCCAAGATCGAGGCCGAGGTCGGCCCGCTCCACCTGGCCGCGAGCCGGGACGGCCTGGCCGGCGAGGTGCTGGTCACCCCCGGCTACGCGGTCCAGGAGGGCCCGCTGCCGCACCTCCCGGTCGACGACCCGGGCGAGCTGTGGGCCGCGCCGCTCAACAAGGTCTACCTCCAGCACCCGACCCTGGACGACGACGCGCTGGCCGAGGCCGCCCGACAGGTCGCCGGCGACCTGGTCGGCGTCATGGTCGCCGGGCCCCGGATCGTCGAACTGCTGCCGCTGGGCCTGACCAAGGCCACCGGCCTCTCGCTGGCCGCCCGCCGCCTGGGCGTCACGGCGCGGGACACCATCGCCTTCGGCGACATGCCCAACGACATCCCGATGTTCGGCTGGGCCGCGCACGGGGTGGCGATGGCCGACGCTCACGACGAACTCAAGGCCGTCGCCGACGAGATCACCGCCTCCAACGAAGACGACGGCATCGCCGTGGTCCTGGAGCGGCTCTACTCCTGACGGCCCTCGGGCGGCGGCACACCGGCGCCGCCGCCCGGCCCCGTCTTGCCCGAGGCCCCGCCCTCGATCGAGCAGGGCCCCCCGTCCCCGTCCGCCGGCCCGACGCGCGCCGCCGGGGTCAGCGGCCAGCACGCGAGGCCCATCGCCAGGGCGATGGCGTGCCCGAAGTCGGTGAAGGTCGCGCCGGTCGCCAACGGCACCCCGAAGAAGGCCAGCACCCCGACGAGGTAGGCGTAGCGCCACGGCGGCGGCAGCCGGTAGGTCAGCACGCCGGCCGCGGCCGCCAGCCCGTAGGAGACGCCGATGTCCACGACGTGGGTCATCGAGCGCGGCAGCCGGTGGCCCTCGATGGCCAGCAGCACCAGCTCCTGACTGGCCAGGGTGGCCGCGACGTGCGCCGCGCCGACCGTCAGCAGCCAGCGCCAACTCCCCATCCAGCGCTCGACGTTGGCGTGCACCAGCTCGAACATCACCGCGTACAGCAGGAACGAGCCCGGCTGCTCGATCCAGAACCCGCTGATCAGCAGCGCCGGCACCGGGTGCTCGTTCAGCTCGTGGATGTTGCTGCTGTTGCGGTGCAGCAGGAACTGCTCAAGGCGGGCGGAGGCCGAGGCGATCACCAGGCTGGTGATCCCGATGATCAGCAGCCAGATGTGGGTCCCGGGCGTCGACCGCACCCAGTCCCACACCAGGTCCTTCGCCCGGACCGCCAGGACCCGGGGCGGCGGTGGCTTCATCGGCGGCTCCTCGTCGTGACCGGGGCGAGGTAGGGGCCCGGACCCTTGATGTGCCGGATCCGGGGCGCGCTCTCCATCGTCCGCACACCGGGGAGGGCCGCGATCCGGGTCGTCAGGTAGGTGTAGAGGGCGCCGGTGTCCCGGCACAGGATGGACGCGAAGAGGTTGTGCGGACCGGTGGTGGCGCCGGCGAACGCGACCTCCGGGTGCGCCGCCAACGCCTCGCCGGTGGCGGCGAGTTCGGCGGGCGCGACCGACAGCCACAGGGCGACCATCACGCCGTATCCGTACTCGTGCTGAGCGTAGTCGACGTCGTAGTACAGGACGCCGTCCGACCGGAGGGACTCCAGCCGACGGCGGACGGTGGTGGGCGACCAGCCGGTGACCGCGGCCAGTTCGGCGAGCGGGGCGCGGCCGTCCCGGCCGAGCGCCTCGAACAGCCGGCGGTCGCCGTCCGAGAGCACCACCGGCTCGTCGAGCGGCCGGGGCGGCGGCGGGCTCAGCCGGGCCACCTCCTCCTCGGTCAGCGCGCCGGACTTGCTGACCGCGCTCTGCGGGCCGCCGTAGAACTCGTGCAGCAGGCAGTGCGCGGTCACCCCGACCACGCTCGGGGTGCGCGGCAGCTTCTGGAGCAGCAGCGCGTCGCTGTGCTCGCTGCTGGACGCCCGGCACACCGCGGTGATCTCGGTGCCGCCGGACATCAGGCTGACCCAGGAGGTATCCGAGCGGCGGGCCAGCGCCTCGGCGACCGGCAGCGCGGCGTCCGGCGCGCACTGCACCCGCACCATCCACTCCACCTCGCCCAGCGCCCGCGGCTCGGCCAGTCCCAGCACCCGGAACGCGCCGGAGCCCCGGTGCCGGCCGTAGCGCCGGGCGACGGTCTGGTCGGAGACGCCCAGCACCGCGGCGATCCGGCTGAAGGGGGCCCGGCCGTCGGTCTGGAGGGCCTGGATGAGCCGGCGGTCGAGGTCGTCGAACGGCGCGGGCCGGGGGGCGGAACCGTCGGTTTTCACCGTTGGAGGCTAACCCGTGTCGGATTGCGCCGCCGGCAGCGCCGTGGCTGGGGGAGCGGGCCGGGCCCGGCGGAGAGTGGACCACCGGCCGGGCGCCCTGCCCGGCCGTCGGAACGACGCGCACCACCCAACGGAGGAAATGATCATGCGGTACGCACCCGGGAGCGGGCCCGGAGGGGGCGGCGACGGCCGGGCCCCCAGGGCGCGCGGCAAGTGGTGGCCCCTGGTGGCCATCACCCTCGGCAACTTCATGCTGCTCGTCGACGTGACGATCGTGAACACCGCGCTGCCCAAGATCGCCGACGGCCTGGGCGCCTCCTTCACCTCCCTCCAGTGGGTGCTGGACGCCTATGCGCTGGCGCTGGCCGCGCTGTTGATGGTGGCGGGCTCGGCGGCCGACCTCTTCGGGCGCCGCCGCGTCTACGTCGGCGGGCTGGTGCTGTTCGCCCTCGCCTCGCTGGCCTGCGGGCTGGCGCCCGGCGCGGACCTGCTGGTCGCGGCCCGGGTCGTGCAGGGCGTCGGCGCGGCGGCGATGTTCGCCAGCAACACCCCGCTGCTGATGGCCGCCTACCAGGGCCGGGACCGCGGCGTGGCGTTCGGCGTCTGGGGCGGCACCAGCGGGGCGGCGGCCGCGGTCGGCCCCGTCCTGGGCGGGATGCTCACCGAGTGGACCGACTGGCGGGCGATCTTCCTGGTCAACCTGCCGCTGACCGCGGTCGCCGTCTGGCTGTCCCTGCGGCACCTCGACGAGTCCTACGGCGACCCCGACCGCGCGCGCGGCGGCGCGGGCGGCCGGTCCGCCCTCGCCCGCATCGACTGGCCGGGCGCCCTCTCCTTCACGCTCTGCGCGGGCGCGCTGACGTACGGACTGATGCGCGGCGGCGAGCACGGCTGGACGGAGACCGGCACGCTGACCGCGCTGGCGCTCGCCGTCCTGGCGCTGCTGGTGTTCGTGGTAGCGGAACGGCGCACCGCCGCACCGCTGTTGGACCTCCGGCTGCTGCGCCGCCCGTCGTTCGCGGTGTTGATGGCGGCGGCGCTGCTGATGCAGGCGGCGGCCTTCCCGTACCTGACGTTCGTGGGCCTGTGGGCGCAGAACCTGCTCGGCCTCAGCCCGATCGGGGCGGGGCTGGCGGTGACCCCGATGGCGCTGATGTCCCTGTTGGTCGGCGCCTTCGGCGGCCGGTGGCTGCAGCGCCTGGCGCCCCAACTCCCGCTCGGCATCGGCGTGCTGCTGATCGGCGCGGGCGGGCTGCTGCACGCCGCGCTGCTCGGCACCGGGTCCGACTGGGCGACCCTGATCCCCGGCCTGGCGGTGAGCGGGCTCGGCGTCGGCGCGGCGATGCCGGTGCTGGTGTCGGCGGCGCTGGGCGCGGCCCCGCCGCAGCGGGCCGGGATGGCGAGCGGGGCGGTGAACACCTTCCGCCAGCTCGGGTTCGCGTTCGGCATCGCCGTCCTCGGGACGGTCTTCGGCAGCGCGCTGAGCGACTCCGGGGCCGCGACGGGCGGCCGGGGCGCGCTCGCCGCCGGCTACCTCTCCGGGCTGCGGGAGATCACGCTGATCTCCGGTCTGGTGGCGGTCGTCACCGGCCTGTTGGTCCTCGCGGTGGTCCGGCGCGCGCCGCGCGCGGAAGACGGGCCCGCACCCGGCTCCCGTACGGGCGGCCGGCACGCGCAGGACGCGCCCACGGGCGAGCGGGCGCCGGCCACGGCGTGACCCCGTAGGACGGCCGTGCGGGCGGGTCGGCACCCGGAACCGCACGGCCGTCCACGGTTCCGGGTTGCCGCCCTGGGCCCTGCCAACGATCGTCCCGGGACGCCACTCCCAAGTCAATCCTCGGGTTTCCTTCCAAATCCCTTAGCTCAGGCTTGGGTTGGCGTCGGACCCCGGGCTAGCGTGGCCCGGTGACCCTCGACGATCTGCGGGCCTTCGTGGCCGTCTGCGAGGCGGGCAGCCTCAGCGCCGTCGCCCGCGACCTGGGCTGTACCCAGTCCGCCGTCAGCCAGCGCGTCAAGCGCCTCGAACGGGCGGCGGGCATCGGCCTGTTGGAGCGCCGGCCGCGCGGGGTGGCGCCGACCGCCGCGGGCCGCGTCCTGCACCGCGCGGCCCTCGACGGCCTGGGCGCGCTGGACCTGGCGCTGCGCCGGCTCGCCGACATGCGCCGGGGCGACGGCGGGACGGTCCGGGTCACCACCGGCGCCACCACCGTCCGGCACTTCATGTCCGACGCGGTGGTGGCCTTCCGGGACCGGCAGCCGCACGTCACCTTGGAGTTCCACACCGAGAGTTCCAGCCGCCGCTGCTTCGAGGCGGTCGCGGACGGGGACTCCGACCTCGCCTGGATCACCATCGGCCCGCCCATACGGGGCATCGAGCAGCACCCGGTGATCGGCCTGCCCTGGGTGCTCGCGGTGCGCGCCGACGATCCGCTGGCCGCCCGCGACCGCATCGAACCGGACGAACTCGCCGGCCTCCGCCTCATCCGGCTACCGGAGAACTCCACCTCCCGGATGCGCCTCGACGGCCATCTCGGCCACCGGGACGGGGCGTTGGCCCCCGGGGACGAGGTGCCGGGGCCCAGCGCCACCAGCGTCGCCGACTGGGACACCGCGCTGCTGCTCGCCGAGCTCGGCGTCGGCCCCGCCGTCGTCCCCCGCCTCCCCGGCCACCGGGCCACCGCCGGCCACCCGGGCCTGCGCCTGGTGCCGATACCGGCGCTGCCGCCGCTGACGACCGGGTGGGCGGTGCGGCAGTGGGCGGCGCTCGGCCCGGCGGCGGTGGAGTTCGCCGAGACGGTGAACCGGTGGCTGACGGGCGGGACTTCGACCGCCGCCCTCAGGTCGCCGGGCGCCGCCCCCGGGCTCCTGCCTCAGGCCCGCACGACCGGCTCCTGAATCTCGGTGACCCACCCCTCCTGGTCCTCCGGGCACTCCAGGTACAGCTCGCGGGCGTATCCGGCCGAGCGGTAGCCGTTGCCGTCGATCCAGCGCGCCAGGTGCTGCGCGGTCGGCATGATCCGGCTCATCGGGCCGCGGTGGACGACGGTCGCCGCGAGGTCGAGCCCCGGCAGCGTGACGACGTCGAAACCGCGCCCGGTCCGGTCAGCCGCGGAACCCACGGCTCCGGGGTCGTCTCCCCGCTCCCGCGCGGCCCTTGCCAGCTCCTCGCGGGTGACCTGGCACCCGGCGTGCACCACGACCGCGTCCCCGGCGCCCTCCGGCGCGTCCTCGTAGTACGCCAGCCCCGGGCCGGCCGCGCTCACCCCGGCGGCGGCCAGCCGGCGCCCCAACTCCGCGTAGAGCGGCGCGATGACCGGGCCGATGTCCTCGGGGCCGTAGCTCGCGGCGGTCCCGCGCAACTCGGCGAGCAGGACCGGTTCGGTGCGCTTGAGCACCACGTCGTCGACGGACATGTGTCCCTCACTCTCGATCGACCGGAGCCTCGCCTCGACCTGCGCCAGCCGGGCCTCGGCCGCGCTCCTCTCCGCCGCCAGCTCCGCCCGCCGCAGCCGCAGCATGCCGCGCAGCTCCGCCGCGTCCACCCGCTCGTCCAGGATGGCCGCCACCTGCTGGAGGCCGAATCCCAGGTCCTTGAGCGCGATGATGCGGTTGAGCCGGGCGAGCTGGCCGGCCGCGTAGAAGCGGTAGCCGGTGACGGGGTCGGTACGGGCCGGCGGCAGCAGCCCGATCGCGTCGTAGTGACGCAGCATGCGGGCCGATACCCGGCCGTACCGGGCGAAATCTCCGATGGTGAACATGACGCCTCCCAGTCGAGCGGTTTCCACAGTGTCAAGGTCAACGGCCGCCGCCCACACACCGGAAAGACGGGCGCACGCACACCCGGAGGACCAGCGCAACCGCAGCGGAACACCCGGGTCCGGTCACCGTCCGCCGGCCTCCCGCAGCACGGAGCGACCGGCACGCGCGCTTCGACCCGCACACTCCGGCCGACGATGGCAGCATCGCGTCAAGTCCGGTCCGCAAAGCGTCAACGAAGCGTCATGGAGCGGCCGGAGGCCCCCCGCAGCGGGCATAGCGTCAGTGCCGAGCCCCGGCATACGCACAAGTCCACCAACGGTCCGGGGCCGCCGTCCCGTCGAGGAGCAACGACGTGTCCCACCATCACCCCGCGGAAGACCCCGAGCCTGCTGATCGCGTCCCGGCCGGACCTCTCTTCGTACCCGTCCGGTCGGGACCCGCGGGCTGCACCGCCCGCCTGTTCCGCACGCCGCTCGGCGGCCGCACGGCCGTCGGCTTCACCTCGCTTCAGCGGCTGGCCGAGGTCCTCGGCGGCGGCCAGCCCTGGGTGCGGCTCTCCGAGCCCGCGCTGCGCGCGCTGACCGAGCCGGTCGGCGCGACCACCGTGACCGTCGACCCGCGCATCGCCCCCGACGTCGCGCGGGACGGCCGGGCCTTCCCGGACCTCGCCCGCGACCCGCGGCCGGTCCGCGACGTCGCCCGCGACCCGCGGCTGACCGCCGACCTGCCCCGCGAACCGCGCCTGGCCCCCGACGTCCTGCGCGAGCCCCGCCTCACCCCCGCACCCCGCATCCCCCGTAGCAGTCGTCTACGGGCCGTCTGAGGAAGCGGCACCCCCACCATGAGCCACACCACCCTGCCCCGGACGGCCGGCACCCCGGCACCGCCCGCACCGCGCACGACGGCCCCACGCCCGTCCGCTTCCCCGGACGCCGACGAGCTCGCCATCTGGCCCGCCTCCACCGTGCCCCTGGCCGACGAGGACCTCTCCCTCGGCGGCGTCGCGCTCACCGAACTCGCCGACCACTTCGGCACCCCCGCCTACATCCTGGACGAGGACGAGGTGCGCAGCCGCTGCCGCGCCTACCTCCGCGCCTTCCCCGACACCGACGTCTACTACGCGGCCAAGGCGTTCCTGTGCCGCGCCATGGCGCACTGGGTCGCGGAGGAGGGCCTGGGCCTGGACGTCTGCTCCGCCGGCGAACTGGAACTCGCCGTCACCACCGGCTTCCCGCCCGAGCGCATCGTGCTGCACGGCAACGCCAAGAGCCCCACCGACCTGCGGGCCGCGCTGCGGCTCGGCGTCGGCCGGATCGTCATCGACAGCACCTCCGAGATCGCCCGGCTGGCCGCCGCGGTCCCGGTGGGCAGCCGGCAGAAGGTGCTGATCCGGGTCGTCCCGGGCATCGCCGCCGGCGGCCACGCCAAGATCCGCACCGGCACCGAGGACCAGAAGTTCGGGCTGTCCCTCGCCGACGGCTCCGCCCAGCACGCCATCACCCGTGTCCTGGGCCAGCCGCGCCTCGAACTCGTCGGCGTGCACTGCCACTTGGGCTCCCAGATCACCGCCGTCAAGCCCTACCTCTCGGCCGTGCGCCGGCTGGTCGGCCTGCTGGCCCGGGTCCACGAGCAGCACGGCGTGATCCTGCCCGAGCTGGACCTCGGCGGCGGCCACGGCGTCGCGTACCGCCCGGGCGAGCCCACCCTCGACGTGGCCAGCCTCGCCACCAAGGTCCGCGCCGAACTCGCCGGCGGCTGCGCGGCGGCCGGCCTTCCGGTGCCGCGGCTGGCCATCGAGCCGGGCCGCGCCATCGTCGGCCCCGCGGGCGTCGTCCTCTACCGGGTGCTCGCCGTCAAGCGCACCGGCTCCACCACCTTCGTCGCGGTGGACGGCGGGATGAGCGACAACCCGCGGCCCGCGCTCTACGGGGTCCGCTACGCGCCCCGGTTGGTCGGCCGCCACTCGGCCGCCGCCACCGAACCGGTCACCGTCGTGGGCCGACACTGCGAGGCCGGCGACGTGCTCGCCTCCGACGTCCAACTGCCCTCCGACGTCCGCCCCGGCGACCTGCTCGCGGTCCCCGTGGCCGGCGCGTACCACCTGTCGATGGCCTCCGGCTACAACCTCGTCGGCCGCCCGCCGGTCGTCGCGGTCACCTCGGGCCACGCCCGACTCCTGGTCCGCCGGGAGTCCCTGGCGGACATCCAGGAGCGGGACATCGGGCTCTGATGCGGACCCTGCTGCACGGCCTGAAGCGGGGTCTGCTGTGCCATCTGCTCAGGGCCCGCTCCCAGCGGCCCTGACCCCCGACCCCCCGGTGGAGGCGCGCCTGTTCAAGGCCCCTCCACCGGGGGCATCACCGTCTCCGCGGCCACGGGGGCCGGCCCGGCCTCCACCGGGGGCATCGGCTCCCCGCCCGGGTTCCAGGCCGCCAGGAAGGCCGGCTGGCGGGCCAGATCGACCAGTTCGACCCGGGCGCCGATGCTCCCCACCCGGTGGTAGGCGAACGGTCGCCCGTAGGGGCACCCGCTGAACTCCTCCGGGAGCCCCGCCGCCGCCAGCCGCCGGCCGCCGTCCTCGATCGACCGCGTCCAGAACCCCAGGTGGTCGAAGCGCGCCCCCTCGGACACGTCCCACGGGCCGCCCGGCGCCGCCGGCTCGATCAGCTCGATGTGGGGCGGGGCGCCCCGCGTGAAGGCGATCCGGAAGTCCCACTCCCCGATCCGGTCCGCCCGCGGCGCGCTGAACTCGACGCCGGCCGCCGCCCCCAAGTCCCGTATCGCCGCGGCCATATCGGGCACGACGAAGCACACGTGGTAGAAACTGCCGGCCATCTGATCCCCGTTTCCCCGGTCTCTGGTCTCCGGCTCTCCAGTCTCCGGCTCTCCGGCCTTCTCTGGATCTTCTCTGGCTTCTCTGGCCTCTCTGGCTTCTCTGGCCTCTCTGGTCCCTCTGGTCTCCGTTCTTGTCCGGTCTCGCAGGTGCGTGGGGCTGTCCGCGGGCCGCCGGGCCATCCCACCCGCAGGGCATTTAGTTGGCCCACGAAACAGTCAGTTGTAGGATGACTGGGCAACTGGGTGGGAACGGCATGAGCGGCCCAGGCACAACACGACGCACAGGACGGGCACGGAAACAGGGCGATGGCACTCAAGGCAGCAGGACGGCAATCCCTCGTCGACACGGTCGTCGAGGCCCTCCGTGCCCAGCTCGCCGCCGGCGAGTGGCAGGTCGGCACCCGCATCCCCACCGAGCACGCCCTCGCCGAACAGCTCCAGGTCGGCCGCAACACCGTCCGCGAGGCGGTGCGCGTCCTCGTCCACGCCGGGATGCTCCGCTCGCGCCAGGGCGAGGGCACCTTCGTCGTCTCCACCGCGGACCCGGCGGAGATCATGCGGGGCGTCCAACGGGCCGGCATCCGCGACGTCTTGGAGCTCCGCATCGCCCTGGAGGCGGAGGCCGCCCGGCTCGCCGCGCTCCGCCACGAACCCGCCGACCTGGCCCGGATGCGGGCGGCCCTGGACGCCCAGGTCGAGCTGGAGGACGCCGAGGGCCAGCCGCACTCCGGCAGCCTGGAGCTCTACGCCGACCACGACATCGCCTTCCACAAGGCCGTCGTCGAGGCCGCGCACAACACCGCGTTGACGGCGACCTACGGCTGGTTCAGCAGCTCCGTACGGGAGGCGCTGGTCACCGCCCTCGACGACCAGGCGATGCCGAAGATCGTGCACGGCGACCACCGAGCCGTCCTGGACGCGATCGCCCACGGCGACCCGGGCGCCGCCGAACGCGCCACCCGTGCCCTCCTGGACAAGCCCAAACGGGCCGTAGAGGCCCTCCTCGCCGCCGCCGACGACTGACCCCGCGGCTTCTTCCCCTTCCCCTTCCCCAACTCCCCTCATTCCCCCCTGCCTTCCCCTCCCCACTCCTCCCCCTCCCCTGCTCTCCCCTCCCCATCACGAGTGCACGATTGGCTAGGTACGCACGCATGTCAGGGACCGACTCGACCGCTCCGGCCGATCTCATCGACGCCGAGGAAGACCTGATCCCGGCCCCGCAAGTGGCCGCGGCCCGGCGCCGACTGCGGACCCACCCCGCCCTCCTCCTCGTCGGCATCGTCCTCGCCGCGGTGAACATGCGGGCCGCGCTCGCCGGCGTCTCGCCGCTGCTCAACGAGATGGCGCAGCACTTCCACCTGGCCGCCACCGCCACCAGCCTGGTGACCACCATTCCGCTCGTCTTCATGGGCCTGGGCTCGCTCATCGCGCCGCGGGCGGCGCGCCGTTGGGGCACCGAAGCGGCCCTGTGCGGCGCGCTGGTCGCGCTGTGCGGCGGCATCGTGCTGCGGATCGCGCCGCCGGTCGCCGCGCTGTTCGCCGGCTGCGCGGTGGTGGGCGCGTCCATAGCCCTGCTCAACGTGTTGATGCCGGGCCTGATCAAGCGGGACTTTCCGGAGCGCGCGGCGGGCATGACGGCGCTCTACTCGACCGCGATGATCCTCGGCGCGACCGTCTCGGCCGCCTCGGCCGTCCCGTTGGAGAACGCGCTCGGCAGTTGGCAGGGCTCCCTCGTCTCCTGGGCGCTGCTCGCCGCCGTGGCCGCCCTCGTCTGGCTCCCGCAGGCCGTGCTCGCCCGCCGGGGCACGCACCACGGCGAGGCCGCGGCGACGCCCGCCCACGCCGCCGGGTCCGGCCCGAAGCTGACCCGCTCGCCGCTCGCCTGGCAGGTGACGGTCTTCATGGGCTCGCAGTCGCTGATCGCCTACGTGATCATCGCCTGGATGCCGACGATCTTCACCGACCACGGCATGGGCAAGAGCGAGGCCGGACTGGTCTTCGCCTTCAGCACGCTGGTGCAGACGGTCGGTTCGTTCGTGGTCCCGACGCTCGCCGGCCGGATGCGCCGCCAGCGAGCGCTGGGCGTGGCGGTCTCCGCGCTGATGGCCTGCGGTGTCACGGGGCTGCTGATCGCGCCGGTGGCCGGCGCCTGGCTGTGGGCGGCGATCCTCGGCGTCGGCCAGGGCGGTGCGCTCGGCCTGGCCCTGACGATGATGGTGCTGCGGTCCGGCGACGCGCACACCGCCGCCCGGCTCTCCGGTATGTCGCAGACCGGCGGCTACCTCCTGGCCGCGGTCGGCCCCCTGGCCCTGGGCGCCGTCCACCAGGCCACCGACGGCTGGACCGTCCCGCTCCTCCTCCTGCTCGCCGTCTGCGCCGGCCTCGCCCTCCTGGCTCTGGGCGCGGGCCGCGACCGCCGGATCGGCGGGGCGAGCTGAGCGGCCCGCGTGCCGCGGGGCCGGCCGACTCCGCTGGGTTCGCTACCCGCCTTGCCTGCCCTGCCCGCCCTGCCCGCCGTCTGTGCCCCTCGCGCTGGGGGCGAGCTGACCCGGATCGGTAAGGCAGGCTGCCTCGGGCCCGGCGTCGTGGCCTGGCTCGGCTTCGCGGCCGGGTCCGGATCCACGGCCGGGCCCGGATCCGCGTCGGGGGCTGGCGACCGCCTGGGGTGGCGGCCGCCCCACTCGTCCCCCAGGTCTCCCACTGCCCCCGCCGTCCCACCGCTGACGCCCTTCTTCCCGCCGCCCCACCAACGGTCTAGCCGCGGGTGGTGAGCGCGGCGCGACCCTGCGTGGTAGTCGAGCCCGGGCCGGGGTTCGATCAGCGGACGGCCGGCCCGGAGAACCCGCCGCGCTCCCACGCGACGTGACCGTGCCGCTTCACAGCCGGCTGGCCTACCGTGCCCCCATGAGCGATGTTCAGCACGCCGGTCGCCGGCCCGGACCGCGGCTCTCCCGCACCGGCTGGCTCCTTCTCGTCGCCGTTCTGTGTGTCGTGGTCGTCCTCGCCGTGCTGATCGTGCCGCGGCTGCTGCGCGAGCGGCAGTACGGTCAGCTCGCCGTCCCGGAGGGCCAGCGGGCCTCTCAGATCTACGCCTCCGTCGACCAGGCCCTGCACGTGCCCCAGGGCACCACCGCACGGGCCGCCAAGACCGCGCACCTCGACCTGCCCGCCGAGGCGAAGGGCAACCCCGAGGGCTACCTCTTCCCCGCGACGTACCCCCTCCGCAAGGACACCACCCCGGAGTCGCTGCTCTCCTACATGGTCAAGACCGCCGGCCAGCGGCTGACCGCCGACGGCATCACCCAGTACCGCACCGTGGTGATCGCCAGCATCGTGCAGGCCGAGGCGGACCGGCCGGCCGACATGGGCAAGGTCGCCCGGGTCGTCGACAACCGGCTCGCCAGGAACATGCCGCTGCAGATGGACTCGACGATCAACTACGCGCTCGGCCGCAGCACGCTGCACACCACCCACGCCGACACCCGCACCAACAGCCCGTACAACACCTACAAGTTCGAGGGCCTGCCGCCGACCCCGATCGCCAACCCCGGTGCCGACGCGCTCAAGGCGGCGGCCGCGCCGCCCGCCGGCGACTGGCTCTACTTCGTCACCGTCAAACCGGGCGACACCCGCTTCACCGCCAACTACCAGGAACACCTACGGAACGTGCAGGAGTTCAACAACGGCCAGAAGAACGGCGCCACCGGCGGCTCCGGCAACACCACCACCGCCGGCGAATAGCCGTCCGGCCACCCGCGGCCCGCCCGACGCCGCGGGCCCGGCCCGCACCCGGCGCCGCCCGGACGATCGCCCGTCCGGGCGGGGCGCGCCTACTCCTCCCCGGCCAGCGTCAGGGCCTTCAGCCGACGCGCCGCGTACCAGGTCGCGGCGCCGGTGACGGCCACCAGCAGGCAGACGGCGAGCGGCAGTTGGACCGCGGAGCTCAACGCGCCGTCGGCGCCGACCTTCTGCCCCACCGCGAGCGCCCACTGCTGGATGCTGAGGGTCCGCGCACCGGGCACGACGTTGCCCACGAACGCCTCCCAGACCAGGGCGTAGACCAGGCCGAAGACCACGGCGTGCCGGGTGATGGTGCCGAACAGCAGGAAGAGCGCGCTGTAGGCGACCGAGGCGATGGCCGCAGCCACCGCGTACGCCACGGCTATCTGCTGGCTGTTGCCGTTCAGGACGAAGCCGGCGACGAGCACCGGTATCGCCGAGAACACGACGGTCACCCCGATCGCGACCAGCAGCTTGGTCACGATGATCGTCGAGCGGCGGACCGGCTTGGCCAGGAGGTAGACCACCGAGCCGTCGTCGATCTCCGGGCCGATCGCGCCCGTGCCCGCGATCACGCCGATCAGCGGGACCATCGTGCCCAGCGCGAAGCCGCCCAGGATGCCGCCGGCGGTGGCGTCGTCGGCGCCGGTCAACGCCCGGACGACCAGGGCGATCGCCACCAGGAGGGCGGGCAGCGCGAAGAGGATCAGGGCGCGGCGCCGGCCGAGCAGCGCCCGGTAGGTGAGCCGGGCGACGGTCGGGTGGAAGAGCGCGGCCTTGGGCGCGGCGGCGGGCGCCGGCGGGGCCGCGGGAGAGGTCGTGGACATGTGCCTCAGGGCTCCTTTCTGGCCTCAGGCCGCTACGAGGTAGGAGAAGACCGATTCCAGCGACTCGTCGGAGGGCGAGACGGTCAGCAACCGGATGCCGTGGTCGCGGGCGACCCTCGGCAGGAGTTCGGTGAACCGGCCGAAGTCGACGGCCTGGATGCGCAGGGCGCCCTCCACCACGTCCACCTCGATGCCGGCCGTCGAGGGGTCGGCTATCAGCGCTCCGGCCAGCGCCCGGTCGTTGTCGGACCGGACGAGGTAGCGGTGCGGGCGGTCGGTCATCAGCCGGCGGATCTTGCGGAAGTCGCCGGAGGCCGCATGCCGGCCGGCCACCACCACCTCGATGTGCGAGGCCAGTTGCTCGACCTCTTCGAGGATGTGCGAGGAGAACAGGACCGTGCGGCCCTCGTCGCCCATCCGCCGCAGCAGCTCCATCAGTTGCATCCGCTGCCGCGGGTCCATCCCGTTGAACGGCTCGTCGAGCAGCAGCACCGACGGGTCGTGGACCAGCGCGGAGGCCATCTTCACCCGCTGCCGCATGCCCTTGCTGTACGTGGAGATCCTGCGGTCCTGAGCGTGCTCCATCTCGACCGTGGCCAGCGCCCGGGCCGCCGCGGCCCGGCCGAGGCCGTGCAACTCGGCGTTGGCCAGGACGAATTCGCGGCCCGTGAGGAAGTCGTACATCGCCTCGCGCTCCGGGACGAGGCCGATGTGGCGGTAGCTGGCGGCATTGCGCCAGACCGTCGTGCCGTCGAGGGTGACGGTGCCGTTGGAGGGGGCGAGGAAGCCGCCCATCATGTTGATGAGGGTGGACTTGCCGGCACCGTTGGGGCCGAGCAGGCCGGTGACGCCGGGGGCGATGGTCATGGTGATGTCGTTGACGGCGACGACGTTGCCGAACCAGCGCGAGACGTGGTCGATGCTGAGAGTGCTCATGGGCGCAGCCCATTCCTTGAGGGGTGGTCTTCGGGCGACGGCGAGGGGCGGGCGGTCACAGTCCGGCCTTCCGGTAGCGGCGCATCAGCAGGCCGTAGCAGCCGGCTATGACGAGCAGCGAGACGAGGAGAGAGACGAACCCGGCGGCGGTGGACGGCGTCAGCCCGTTGGGGAAGGAGCTGCTGCCGCCCAGGAACGTGGCCTGCACGCCGTCGACGAGGGTGATGGGCGAGAACAGCCCCAGCCAGCCGACGGCGCCGTCGCTGCCCCGGAGGGTGGCGATGCCCTGGATCGCGCTGACCGCGCCGTACGGGATGGTGAGCACGGCGATCACGGCGGCGACGCCGAACCCGCGCCGGGGCGTGAGCGCCGAGACGACCAGCCCGATGCCGGCGAACAGCAGCGACAGCAGCGCCACGCTGACCAGCCCCTGCCCGAACCCCTTGGTCTGGTCGAGGAAGTCCAACTTCCCCAGCAGCGCCCCGACATAGAGGATCACCAGCGGCGCGGCGGTGAGCAGGAACAGCGCGCTCGCCATCGCCGCGAACTTCGCCATGACGTAGTCGGCCCGCTCGATCGGCCGGGAGAAGTACAGCGGCGTGGTCTTGAAGCGCAGGTCGCGGGAGACGGACTGCGGGGCCTGGGACGCCAGGTAGAGGCCGATGACGGCCTGGAGGTAGACGGCGTATTCGGTGTAACCCAGCGGCAGGCTGTGGGCCTTGGTGAACATTGTCACCGCGACCAGGATGCCGGCCGGCAGGCACATCACCGCGAAGAGCAGCATCGGCAGCACCTTGCTCTTCGCCGACCGCCCGATGCCGTAGGCGCCGCGCAGGCTCTGCGAGAACAGCGACCGCCGGGCGTAGCCGCGGCCCAACCGGGGGCCGTCGTAGTGCCGGTAGCCGATGTTGTGGATGTAGGCGCCGCCCGGCGTGGTTTCCGTACTCATCCTGCGTTCCCTCCGCCCACGGTGGTGGGGCGATCGGTGCCCCGCCCCGCCGTCGCGTTGCTCTCCTGCGCGGCACCGGCCTGCGGCCGCGCCCCTGCCGCCGCCTGCGCGTCCGCGTCGCGGAACACCTCGGCGATCTGGTGCCGGCGCTGCTCCATCCGCACCAGGCCCAGCCCGAGCCCGGCGACGGTGTCCCGCACCAGGTCGTACGTCCCGTCCCCGGACGCCTCGACGAAGAGGACGTGCCCGGGGGAGGCGAGCCCCTCCGTCCCGGGGGCGCCGGTGGTCACCGCGGCGCCGGCCGCGGTCAGCGCGGCGCGCAGCGCGCCGGTGCCGTCCGGGTGGGCGTCAGTGTCCGTGACCTCCACCGCCAGTGAGGTGGTGACCTTGGTGAACTCCGTGGTGGAGGAGGACCGCAGCAGCCTGCCGCCGTCGACCACGACGACGTGGTCGCAGGTCCGCTCCAGCTCCCCCAGGAGGTGGGAGGTGACCAGGACCGAGATCCCGAAGTCGGTGTGGACCCGCCGGATGAGGCCGAGCATCTCGTCCCGGCCCACCGGGTCCAGGCCGTTGGTCGGCTCGTCCAGGAAGACCAACTGCGGGTCGTGCACCAGCGCCTGGGCCAGTTTCACCCGCTGCTTCATGCCCGTGGAGTAGCCGCCGATGGGGCGGTACCGCTCCTCGTAGAGGCCGACGTGGCGCAGGGTGTCGGCGGTGCGCTCCCGGGCGGCGGTCGGCGGCAGGCCGGACATCCGCGCCATGTGCACCACGAACTCGGTGGCCGAGACGTCCGGCGGCAGGCAGTCGTGCTCGGGCATGTAGCCGACCCGCTCACGGATGGTGCCGCCGTCCTTGGTCACGTCCAGCCCGAGGACGCGGGCGGTCCCCTCGGTGGCCGGGGCCAGACCGAGCAGGATCTTGATCAGGGTCGACTTGCCGGCACCGTTGGCACCCACCAGGCCCGTCACGCCGGGGGCGATGTCCACGGAGAGCCGGTCCAGCGCGGTCACCCTCGGGTACCGCTTGGTCAGGCTTTCGGTCACGATCACAGTCACGTGTTCGAAGGTAGTGGCACCCACCACACCCGTCGTCAACCCCAGCGGTGGTCTTCGCGTACCACTCCGGTACGACGAACCCGTAGGGGTTCTCATGCTCCAGCGGCAGTCGGACTCAGGGGTGCGCCGTGTCGTCGGCCACGTCGGCGCACACCCCTTGACGCAGCCGCCGGTCATTGTCACATTCATCAGTGGCAAGTTACGGGCACGTACCGCAATGGACCGCTCACGGACGGACGGTTGGCGATGGCCTCAGTCACCTCAGCGACCGCAGCAGCAACGGGAGGACTCACCACCGAGCTCAGGGGATTCCGGGAGGTCCAACGGCTCGCCTACGCCTGCGCGGAAGCGGTGGCCGCCCAGCTCAAGCCCGGGATCACCGAGCGTGCCGCGGCACGGATGCAGCGCGAGTGGCTGCGCGAGCGCGGCGTGCAGGACTGGTTCCACCTGCCGTTCGCGTGGTTCGGCGACCGCACCGCGTTCGTCGACTTCCGCGTGCCGCTCCAGTTCTTCCCGACCAACCGGCAACTGGAACCGGGGATGCCGTTCATCCTCGACATGGCACCGGTGCACAACGGCTTCACCGCCGACATCGGCTACTCCGGCTGCCTGGGCCTCAACCCCCTGCACGACCGGCTCCTCGCCGACCTTGAGGCCCACCGCGAACTGATCCTGCGCGAGGTGCGCGAACGACGCCCGCTGCGCGAGATCTACCAGGACGTCGACCGGCTGATGATCCGGCAGGGGTACGCCAACCGCCACCGTGCCTATCCCTTCGGCGTCATCGCGCACAAGGTCGACCGGGTCCGGCAGCGCCGCTGGTCCCCCACCCTCTTCGGGTTCGGCACCCAGTCCCTCAAGGGCCTCGCCTCGGACGCGCTGCACGGCCACCGGGAGGGCTGGTCCCCGCTGTGGAGCCCGTACCGCTTCTCCGACCACCCACCGCAGCCCGGCCTGTGGGCGGTCGAGCCCCACCTCGGCTTCCGGGGCACCGGGGCGAAGTTCGAGGAGATCCTGGTCGTGACGGACTCCAAGGACCCGCAGGAGAGCGCCTTTTGGCTGGACGACGATCTGCCGCACGTGCGGCGCTGGCAGGAGGAGAAGGCCGCGTGAAGACGGGACGTGGACGGGACGCACAGCAGGGCCGCGAACGGGCGGACGGGGGGACGGCGACGACCGCCGGGCTCCCGGAGGCCCGGGAGCGCCGGGTGCGCACCGGCGGGATCGAACTGTGCGTCGCCGAACTCGGCGATCCGGACCGGCCCACGGTGGTGCTGGTGCACGGCTACCCGGACAGCAAGGAGGTGTGGTCCGAGGTCGCCCGCGGCCTGGCCGAGCGCTTCCACGTGGTGCTCTACGACGTCCGGGGCTGCGGCCGGTCCACCGCGCCGCGGCCGCTGCGCGGCGGCTTCACCCTGGAGAAGCTGACCGACGACTTCCTGGCCGTGGCGGACGCGGTCAGCCCCGATCGGCCGGTCCACCTCGTGGGCCACGACTGGGGCTCCGTCCAGTCCTGGGAGTTCGCCACCGTGCGGCGCACGGAGGGTCGGATCGCCTCCTTCACCTCGATGTCCGGGCCGTCCCTCGACCACTTCGGCCACTGGATCAAGAAGCGGATGGCCCGCCCCACCCCCGGGCGGGCGGCCCAACTGCTGGGCCAGGGAGCCAAGTCCTGGTACGTCTACCTGCTGCACACACCCGCGCTCCCCGAGCTCGCCTGGAAGGGCCCGCTCGGCAAGCGCTGGTCGAGCATCCTCCAGCGGGTGGAGAAGGTGCCCGACGGCGACTACCCCACCGCGTCACTCCCCACCGACGCGGCGCACGGCGCCTGGCTCTACCGCGACAACGTCCGCGCCCGGCTGCGCCGCCCCCGCGCCGACGCCTACGCCCACTGCCCGGTCCAGCTCATCGTCCCGACCGGGGACGCGTTCCTCTCCCAGCGGCTCTACGACGATCTCGACCAGTGGGCGCCTCAATTGGTGCGCCGCACGCTCCCGGCCAAGCACTGGGTGCCCCGCACCCGCCCCGACCAACTCGTCGCCTGGATCGGTGAGTTCATCACCGCCAAGGAGGAGGGCGATCCGGCGAAGGGCGTCGTGGCCACCGGCCCGTACGCCGATCGCTTCGGTGGCCAACTGGTGTTGGTGACCGGCGCGGCCAGCGGCATTGGCCGGGCCACCGCGTTCGCCTTCGCGGAGGCCGGCGCGCGGGTCATCGCCGTCGACCGGGACGGGGAGGGGGCGTCCCGGACCGCCGAGCTCGCGCGGCTGATCGGCGCACCGGAGGCGTGGGGCGAGGCCGTCGACGTCTCCGACGAGGCGGCGATGGAGAAGCTGGCCGACAAGGTCGACGCCGAGTACGGCCCCGTGGACGTGCTGGTCAACAACGCCGGCATCGGTCTGTCCGGCTCCTTCCTGGACACCACCGCCGAGGACTGGAAGAAGGTCCTGGACGTCAACCTGTGGGGCGTCATCCACGGCTGCCGGATCTTCGGCGGGCGGATGGCGGACCGCGGCCAGGGTGGCCACATCGTCAACACCGCCTCGGCCGCCGCCTTCCAGCCGTCCCGGATCCTGCCCGCCTACAGCACCTCCAAGGCGGCCGTCCTGATGCTCAGCGAGTGCCTGCGCGCCGAACTCGCCGGCCGGGGCATCGGCGTCACCGCCATCTGCCCCGGGCTGGTCAACACCAGCATCACCGGGACCGCCCGCTTCACCGGCGTCTCCGCCGAGGAGGAGAAGCGCCGCCAGGACAAGGCCGCGCGGATGTACGGGAAGCGCAACTACCCGCCGGAGAAGGTCGCCGACGCGATCCTGCGCGCGGTCGTCCGCAACCAGGCGGTGGTCCCGGTCACGCCCGAGGCGCACGGCGCCCGACTGCTGTCCCGCTTCACGCCGCGGGCGCTGCGGGCCCTCGCCCGCATCGAACCGCCCCTGTAGCCGGCCCCCTCGACCCACAGCCCGCACCCGGTGTGCGTTCGGGCCGCCCCGGCCCGAACGCCCGCCCCACGCCCACGATCAGGAGAACCCGCACGTCAGGAGCCGCTGATGAGCACGCCCCGCCCCCAGGAGCACCACCCCATCGCGCCCCGCCGGGTCGCCTTCGACTGGCGCGAGACACCGCTGCACTGGATACCGGACGAACCCACCGCCACCCATGTGATCAATGTGCTGCACCTGCTGCTCCCCGCCGGCGAACGGTGGTTCGTCAAGGTCTTCAAGGAGGCCCTCCCCCTCGTCCGGGACGAGCAACTCCTCAAGGACGTCAAGGGGTTCATGGGCCAGGAGGCCACCCACAGCGTCCAGCACTCCTACGTCCTGGACCACCTGGCCCACCAGGGCCTCGACACCGCCCCCTACACCCGGCACGTCGACTTCCTCTTCGAGTACCTCCTGGGGGAGCGGCCTCCCTTCGGCACCCCGGTGCCCGAGCGGGAGTGGCTGCGCTTCCGGCTCGCCCTGATCGCCGCCATCGAGCAGTTCACCGCTGTGCTGGGCAACTGGGTGCTGGCCGCCGACGGCCTGGACCGCGTCGCCCCCGACCCGGTGATGCTCGATCTGCTCCGCTGGCACGGCGCCGAGGAGGTCGAACACCGGGCGGTCGCCTTCGACATGTACCAGCACACCGGCGGCGAGGAACCCGCCCGCTACGCCCGCCGGGCCCTGGCGATGGCCGTGACGGCGCCGGTCCTGCTCTACCTCTGGGCCTGGGGCGCGGCCTACCTCCTACGCCGCGATCCCCAACTGGCCACGCGCGCCCGCTACTCGCTGCGCCAGCACAACCGCGCCGCCCGCAAGGGCCTGCTGCCCACCTGGCGGGAACTGGGCGCGGCGGTCCCCCGCTACCTCCGGCGCTCCTACCACCCCTCCCAGGAAGGCTCGCTCCGTGCCGCCATCGCCTACCTGGCCTCCTCCCCGGCCGCCCGCACCGCAGCGGGCGCGGTGGGGCGCGCGGCTCTGCCGTGACGCGCGCACGCTCCGGCTCCGGTACGGCGGCCTGCGGGCCGGGACGTGGGTGGCCGGGGCCGGGCGCTGCGGGCGGGCCGGAGCCGTGACGGGCCGGCCCGGCCGTAACGGGCGGGCTTACGCCGTGGCCGGCCACCCGTAACGCAGCCGCGGCCGCCCCGCCCGGGTCCCCGCGGCGGCCGTATCGTGGCACCGCCAGACCCGGCCCATGCCGAGGCCGCCCGTGGCGGGGCCAGCGCCCGTGGCCCACCCGGCCTCCGGCACGGCCACCCCGTAGGCAACCGCCCTGCCGCCACCACCCGGGGATGGCTGACCGGCCCACGGCCACCCCGACGAGGTGGCCGCCCCGTAAGGAGCACCGCAGTGACCACCGAGCCGCCGCCGACGGCCGAGTACCGCATCGAGGACCTGGCCCATCTCAGTGGCGCCACGGTCCGCACCATCCGCGCCTACCAGGACCGGGGGCTGCTGCCCCGCCCCGAACGGCGCGGCCGCGCCAACGTCTACGGCGACGCCCATCTGGCCCGGCTGCGCCAGATCGCCGACCTGCTCGACCGCGGTTACACCCTCGCCAGCATCAAGGAGCTCCTCGAAGCCTGGGACGCCGGACGCGGGCTCGACGGGGTCCTGGGCCTGGTCGCCGAGATCGACGGACCGTGGACGGACGAGAAGCCGACCCGCGTCAGCCGAACCGACCTGGACACCGCCTTCGGTGGTGCCCCGAACGAACAGGCGGTCGCCGAGGCCGTCGAGCTGAGCGTGCTCGTGCCCGTGCCCGGGCGGGACGACGAGTTCCTGGTCCCCAGCCCGCAGGAGCTCGCCGTCGCCGTCGAGTTGTACTCGGCGGGCGTCCCGCTGTTGGCGATCTCCGGGCATCTGCGGGAGCTGCGCGGCCAGGTGGAGCACATCGCCTCCCGTTTCCTGGACTTCACCACCAAGCACGTCTTCCAGGCGTTCCTGGACCACCCGCCCACCGAGGCCGAGGCGGCGGAGGCCACGACGCTGGTGCGGCGGTTGCGCCCGCTGGCCCAGCAGACCGTCGACGCCGAACTCGCCCGCGCCATGCGCACACTGGCCAGCCGATACATCCGCCACCACCTGACGGAGGCCCTGCCCCCCGACCAACGGGATCCGGTCGCCACCGCGCCGAACGGACCGGACGACGACCGCACCGCCACGGACGCCCGGTGCCCGGCCGCGCCGGCATCCCACGAGCCGGGCGACAGCGCACGGTCCGTTGAGCGGGCCGAGGCCGGGCGCGGCTCCTGGGCGGCCGAGGCAACGGCCAGCCCTCTCCCGGAGGCCCGCCCCATGAAGGCCCCGGCCTCCGGTCCCGTCGCGGACCCCCGTCCCGCGACCGGCTCGGAAGCCGTGCTGCTGCCCGACGAGGTGGTTCGGGCGGTGCGTGATCTGGTGGGTCCGGGGAACGCCGCCGCTTTTATCGCCGCCGCCGCACAGCGCGAGGTGCACGCCCGCGCCATGGACGCCCTGGCCGCCGAAGCGCGCGGCCCCGGGACCGGGGCGGGGGACGCCCCGGGACGCTGAGCTGCCCCGGGCGGCCAACCGCGGCCGCCGGCCGTGCCCCGCCTGCTTCTCTCTCCAGTTGTCAAGGATCGAGCCGGACACCGCGCCCGCCCGGCCACCCCGACGGGTTCTCTCAAGCGGCCGGATCCGGGAGCCAGTTGCCGTGGAATCCGTAAGGCACCCGGCGGGGTAGGGACACCGTGGCGACCGGGCCGGCGCTGACGTCCTCCGCGTCGAGGATCACCAGATCGCTGGTGTCGGTGGTGGCGTCATAGACGTAGGCGATCAGCCAACCCGGTCCGCCCGGCCGGTCGTCGGCCGGGGCGAACGCCGCCTCGCTCGGGACGCGGCCCGGGCCGAAGTCATGGCGGGCCGTCGCGCCGGTCCACAGGTCGTAGCGGATCAGGGCCCCGGGTATCGCGCCCGTCCCCGGGGCCTCGGCGGCGGTGACATGGCCGAAGCGGGCGGGCTGACCCGCGAGCCGGTCGTCTATCCGGGGGAACTCGCCCACCCGGTCGTCGATTTGCTCCTCGGTCACGGTGCCGGCCGCGAGATCGATCGTCCAGCGCCACAGGCAGGGCGGCGCCGGGGCGTCCAGCGTGGCGTACCGGGATACGTAGAGGACGATCCGCTGGTCGCCGTCGTCGTGGGCGTTCAGCGAGTGGAAGACATAGCAGGGGTCGATGGCCAGCCAGCGGACCTCGCCGTAGGGGTCGTCGCGGCGCAACACCCCCAGGCGGGCCCCGTATTCGGGATCCCAGCCGTACGGCATGCCGGGGCGGCCGCGGTCGTGGACCATCGGCAGGTCCATGAAGACGACATGGCGGGCCGTCAGATGGAAGTCGTGCATCATCGTGGCGGCGGGCACCTCGATGGGCCGGCTGACCGTCAACTCCCCTGCCGCGTCCGCCCGGTGGTAGGTCAGATAGGGCGGCGCTCCGCTGCCGTAGCCGAAGAAGTGCAGCTCACCGGTGACGGGGCAGGTCTTGGGGTGGGCGGTCATGGCGGTGGTGAGCCGGCCGCCGAAATCGTGGGGGCCGAGGGTCTCCAGCTCGTGCCCCGGACGGCAGTCGATTTCGCAGGGGAAGGACGACTCGACCAGCGCCAGCGTGCGTCCGGCATGCCGGACGACATGGGTGTTGGCCGAGCCGGCCGCCAGATCGCGGTGCCCCTGGGCGTCGACGACGCGGATGGCGTCGGTGAACGTCGAGGTGCGGACCCAGCGGTTGCGGTAGGAGATGGCCCGGCCGCCCTCCAGACGCACGCCGTGGACCATGCCGTCCCCGAAGAACCAGTGCGGGCTGGCGGCGTCCCGCGGGTTGGGGCCGTTGCGCAGGTACCACCCCGTGAGCTCCGGTGGGATGGCACCGGTGACCGGGAGGTCGTAGGCGGTCAGTTCGTCGGTGACCGGGGCGAAGTTGCCGGCCAAGTGCGGTGGCGGGGCGAGGGATTCGGAGGCCGAGGTGGACGGTGTGGTGGTCATGCGGCGATACCTCTCTGGATGTCGAGCTGAGTGCCGGACCGTTGCAGGAAGCGGGCCCGGGCGCGCTCCGGGTATGCGGCGGTGAAGCGGGCGGGAAGGGCGAACCCGGCGATCTGCACGAGGATCGAGAAGACGGGGCCCAGGCCCTCGGCGACTATGACCGCCTGGGCGATCGCGGACAGCGTGAAGGACAGGGACCAGGCCGCGGTGATCACGACGTTGACGCGGCGGAACAACGGGGTGTGCCAGACCTCGGGCGGGGCCATGCGGCGGGCGATCGCCACGGTGAAGGGGCGCCGGACGGCGATCGACGCCCAGGAGACGAGCGCGAGCCAACCCATCGAGAGTGCGCCGCTGTATGCCTTGAGGGCACTGTCGGGATGGGTGAAGGCCAGGACGGAGAGGGCGGCGAAGTAGAGGAGCGTGCCGTACTCCAGCAGCCGGGCTTCCAGCGAGAACCCCGCGGCGCGGTCCGCTGTCAGCAGCACCACGCAGGCCAACAGCCCGGCGAGCGCCCCCCACTGCCAGCCGATCGCGGACACCCCCGCGAAGACCAGCCACGGCACGAAGCCCCGCAGATAGCTCATGATTCCCCCCTTGTTCGCGACCGGCCACGGTCGACGGCTGCGTCATTCCTGCGCCGGGCCGCGAACACGACCGCAACGCAAGCCCCGGGATCGATCCTCCCCACCCCAGCGACATTCCAACTGTGACATGTCGAGATTGGAAAGTCCAGCTTTGACGTGTCAGTTGTGGAAGGTAGTGTGCGCGTCATGAGCCTGAGACACGCGGTGCTGGGTCTGCTCTCCGAATCCCCGGCGAGCGGCTACGACTTGATGAAGCTGTTCAACGCCTCGCTCAGCAGCGTCTGGCCGGCGACCCAGAGCCAGGTGTACGGCGAGCTCAACAAGCTCACGACGGCCGGCCTGGTGGAGGTCACCGCCCACGGTCCGCGCGGTCGCAAGGAATACGCGATCACCGACGACGGCCTGGCCGAGCTGCGCCACTGGCTCACCGATGTCGCGCCCACCGGCGTCCAGCGCCACGACGGCCTGCTGCGGGTGTTCTTCCTCGGCATCCTCACGCCGCTTGAGGCACAGACGTATCTGCTCACCCGGGCCGAGAACGCCGCCCAGGAGCGCACCGCATACGAGGAGGTCGACCGCACCTCGGAGTGGGACGACGAGATGATCTCCGTCTACGGGCGGATCGCGCTCGAATACGGCCTGCGGATGACCGCGACGATGGAGGAGTGGGCCCGCTGGGCCGCCGACGAGGTGACCAGCGCCAAGGCCGAGAAGGCCAGCGAACTGGCCCGCGCGCAGCACGACGGGGGACGGCAGACCCGGGACGGAGGGCCGGAGGCGGAGCCGCCCCCCACGGAGTGAGGCGCGCCGGACGCGCGTCGCCACACGCCGGACCGGATCGGCATCGCCCTCGACGCACGGGACTGGGTGCCGGTCACCGAGCCACCCGAAGCGGCCGCGCGGCACGGACCCCCCTTCTCCCTGGCGGAGTGGGTGGAAGTGGTCGCCGGCAACGGCAGGCGGGTCAGAGTCCCGGCGCCCCCCACACGGGGAACCACCGGGCAAGGTCCTTCTCGATGGTCAGGTCGTTCCCGAGCATCGCCCGCACCTGGAGTTCGAGCGGATTGTCGCGCTTCTCCCCACCATCGGGCCGGGGCGCGAACGGGTAGAACGTGCCGCGCTTGTAGAGGTAGACCAGCGCCAGCGACCGCTGCCGCGCATCGCGGAAGCCGAGCAGCGAACACAGCAGTTGCGGCCCGAACCCCGCCTCCTCCAGGGAGGTGTTGACCGCGTGGAGGTCGTTGACGACGCCCGCCACGTCCTCCGGCGCGTGCCGCACCAGCAGCCACGTATAGCCGTAGGCGTCCTGCGTGAACTCCACCGAACCGTCCAGGAGCGCACGCGCCTCCTCCTGGAGCCGCGAGAAGGCGCCGCCCTCCACGCTCGCGAAGCACACCGACCCGAGCCCGGTGGGGGTGAATTCGGCCGCGGCCTGGAGGGTGACCGCGGCCGACGGCAGCGCGAAGAGCTGGTCCAGATCCGGGCGTACCGGCTTGCTGCGGCCGAGGATGGCGTCCAGAAATCCCATGCGCGGCTTACTCCTTGATCCGTTGCTGCGTTGGCTCCGCGGAATGTTTCACGGGAAACATCCCACCCGCCGTCCTCCGTCGTCCCGCCGGGCGCTGCCGCTCACGGCCGCCCCAACTCCGCCGCTATCCGGCCGAGCTGGTCGAGCCGCTGCTCCAACGTGGGGTGCGAGGACAGCAGTTGGTTGAAGCTCTCCTTGTTGAACGCCGGGGCGAAGTAGAAGGCGTTGAACGGCTGGGCCTTGCGGAGGTCCTCGGTCGGGATCCGCGCGATCTGACCGGTGACCTTCGTCAGGGCGGAGGCCAGCGCCGAGGGGCGGCCGGTCAGCAGCGCGGCGGCGCGGTCCGCGGACAGCTCGCGGTAACGCGAGAGCAGCCTGGTGAGCAGGAAGCTGATGGCGTAGACGACGACGCTGACGGCGGTGACGACCAGCACGGCGATGGCGGCGTTCTGGTCCCGGTTGTTGCGGCCCACACCGCTCCACAGGGCGGCGCGGGTGATGATGCCGGCCAGGACGCCGAGGAACGAGGCGATGGTCATCACCGCGACGTCGCGGTGGGCGACATGGGAGAGCTCATGGGCCAGCACGCCCTCCAGTTCCTCCGGCTCCAGCCGCCTGAGCAGGCCGGTCGTGGCGCAGACCATGGAGTTCTTCTGGTTACGGCCGGTGGCGAAGGCGTTCGGCACGTCCGACTCGGCGATCGCCACCCTCGGCTTGGGCATGTCGGCCAGCGCGCACAGCCGGTCCACCGCGCCGTGCAGTTCGGGCGCCTGCTCCGGCGTGACCTCGCGCGCGCCCATGCTGAAGGCCGCGATCCGGTCGCTGTACCAGAACTGCGCGATGAACATGGCCCCCGCGATCAGCAGCACCACCACCCAGGCGCCCTTGAGCAGCACCACCAGAGCGCTGACGACCACGACGTACAGCAGTCCGATGAAGAACATCGTCATGACCATGCGCGAGGTCAGCCCCCGGTCCGGGGCGAATCGGGTCTGTGCCATGGCTCCTCCACAACGCACCGCACTTCGCGCAGTGCCCCGGCCCGGTCACACGCCGTCCTCGCGCGCGCCGGGCCCCACACACTGCGCCGCTGCCCTAATTCTCCCTCTTGATGGCTATATACCGGGTAAAGCCTCGGCCGGATCCCGAGGTGAACCAGGGCGCACGGACTGACGTCGTGGATGTACCGCTAGGAGCCGAGCTGCGCCAGCCCCTCGGTGGCAATCCGCTCGAAGACCGCCGGGTCGGCGGCGAAGATCGAATCGGCGATCGGCCAGTGGATCACCAGCTCGTCGATGCCCAACTCGGCGTGCCGGCCGGCGAAGTCCACGAAGGCGTCCAGGGAATCCAACGGCTGGTCCGGCGTGAAGCCGGTCAGCATGATCTTCCGCAGTTCACCGAGGTCCCGGCCCTGGTCGGCGCACGCCTTCGCCAGCCCCTCGATCTGCCGGCGGATGGCGTCACGGGACTCGGCCGGCGTGCCGCCCGCGTTCGAGACCTTGGGGTCGCCGGTCGTCACCCACGCCTGGCCGTGGCGGGCCGCCAGCTTCAGCCCGCGGGGGCCGGTGGCCGCCACCGCGAACGGCAGCCGCGGTCGCTGCACACAGCCGGGGACATTGCGCGCCTCGTCGGCGGAGTAGTGCGTGCCCTCGTACGTGACGGCGTCCTGGGTCAGCAGCCGATCCAGCAGGGTGGTGAACTCGGCGAAGCGGTCGGCCCGTTCACGCGGTGACCAGGGCTCCTGGCCGAGCGCCGTGGCGTCGAAACCGTTGCCGCCGGCGCCGATGCCCAGCGTGACCCGGCCCTGGCTGATGTCGTCCAGCGAGATCAGTTCCTTGGCGAGGGTGACCGGGTGGCGGAAGTTCGGCGAGGTGACGAGGGTGCCCAGGCGTATCCGGGAGGTCGCGGCGGCGGCCGCGGTCAGCGTCGGGAGGGCGCCGAACCACGTGAGGTCGCGGAAGCTGCGCCAGGACAGGTGGTCATAGGTGTACGCAGCGTGGAAACCCAGTTCCTCGGCGCGCTGCCACGCCTCCTTCCCGCCCTCGGACCAACGGCGGACGGGCAGGATCACAGTGCTCAGTCGCATGTCCCCGAGCGTACGGGGCTCCCGCGGAAACCCCGTCCGGCCGCGTCTTCCCCCGGGCTCGTGCGGGCCACCCACCGCAGGCCCCTACGTACCGGTACGCGAAGATGACCCCGTGACTGATGCCTCCGCCACGCCGCCCCGGCCCATCCGGCTGATCGCCACCGACCTCGACGGCACGCTGCTGCACGACGACAAGAGGGTCTCCGACCGGACCATCGCCGCGCTGGCCGCCGCGGAGGAGGCGGGCATCGAGGTGTTCTTCGTCACCGGGCGGCCGGCCCGCTGGATGGACGTGGTCAGCGACCATGTGCACGGCCACGGCCTGGCGATCTGCGCGAACGGCGCCGCCGTCGTCGATCTGCACCGGGGCAACCGGATCGTGGAGGTCAGCCCCCTCGACCAGAAGGTGGCGCTCGACGTCGTCCACGCCCTGCGCGAGGCGGCCCCCGGCTCCTCCTTCGCCGTCGAGCGCACCGGCGGCATCCACTACGAGCCGCGGTACCCGCCCTTCCTCCTCGACCCGGCCGCGGCGATAGCGCCGGCCGAGGAGCTGCTCTCCGAGGACTTCACCGCGCCGTCGTGCCCCGCTCCGGAGGACGGCGCCGGCACGGACGGCCCCTTCTCGGCCGACGCCGAGGCAACCGGACCGGACGCGGGAACCGCGGCGGTCGACGGCGCCGAGCAGCCCGTGCTCAAGCTGCTGGCGCACCACCCCGACCTCGACCCCGACGCCTTCCTCACGCTGGCCCGAGCCACCGCGGGCCACCTGGCGTCCTTCACCCGGTCCAGCCCCACCGCCCTCCTGGAGATCAGCGGCCTGGGCGTCAGCAAGGCCGGCACCCTCGCCCGATGTTGCGCGGAGCGCGGTATCGCGCCGGACGAGGTCGTTGCCTTCGGAGACATGCCGAACGACATCGAGATGCTCACCTGGGCCGGCACCTCGTACGCCATGGCCAACGCCCACCCCGACGTGCTGGCGGTCACCACCCACCGCACGGAGTCCAACAACGACGACGGCGTGGCGCTCGCCATCGAGCGGATTCTTCAGGAGCGTTGAGCCGCCTTCGGAAACCACCGGGGAGGCGCCGGGAGAGCGGCAAGAGCGGTTTCCCGTGAAACCACAGGCGGATAGGGCGAGTTGAGTTGTTTCACGTGAAACGGCACGTGCTTCTCCAGCGGCTCCGTTTCACGTGAAACGCGTCAACTCCCGGAAAAGGGCGTGGGTTTCACGTGAAACCGTGCCGGGCCGGCCAACGCCCCGCTCCCTCACCGCGGCGCCTCCCACCTCACCATCGTCCCCCCGCCGTCCTCGCCCAGCCCGGGCCCGTAGGTGCTCGAACCGCCCAGCGACTCCGCCCGCTTGGCGAGGTTCTTCAGTCCGCTGCGGCGACCGCCCTCCGTGATCCCCACCCCGTCGTCCGCGACCGTCAACCGGACTCCGGGGGTGCCGTCCGGCAAGCTGATCGTCGCGTCGACCACCACCTCGATCCGGGTCGCCCCGGCGTGCCGGAAGGCGTTCGACAGCGCCTCACGCAGCGCGGCGATCAGGTTCTTCCCGGCCAGTTCGCTGACCTTGGCATCGACCGGACCGAAGAACTGCGCCGAGGGCTGGAAGCCGAGCGGCACGGCGGCGGTGCCGATCTCCCGCAGGACCCGGGTCTGCAGCCCCGACGGCGCCTCGGCGGGGCTCTGCTGAAGGGCGAAGATCGCGGTCCTGATCTCCTGGATGGTGATGTCGAGTTCGTCGATGGCCTTGCCGACCCGGCCCGCCACCTCCGGCACCACGGTTCTGCGCTGGGCACTCTCCAGCACCATCCCCGTCGCGAACAGCCGCTGGATCACGAGGTCGTGCAGGTCGCGGGCGATCCGGTCGCGGTCCTCGAAGACCGCCAGCCGCTCCCGGTCGCGCTGGGCGTCGGCCAGCACCAGCGCCAGCGCGGCCTGTGCGGCGAACTGCGTGGCCAGGGTCCGCTCGGCGGCGGAGAACGGACGGGCGCCGCGGGCCCGTGGCGTGGCGAGGGTGCCCAGCACCCGCCCCCCGCTCTTGAGCGGCAGCATCATGCTCGGCCCGTAGCGCGGCGCGAGGTGGGTGACCATCCGCGGGTCGCTGGCCGAATCGTCCACGAACACCGGGTCACCGGCGAGGAGTTGCTCGGTCACGGGGCTGTCCCGCGGGATCTGGGTGCCGATGATCCCGGTCGGGTCGTCCGCCGACACCGCGACGATCTCCAACCCCCCGTCCTCGTCGGGCAGCAGCACGATGCCGGCCGCCGAATCCGCCAACTTCCGGGCCTGCTCGGCGACCACCGCGAGCGCGTCATCGACGTCGCTACCGGCGAGCAGTTCGGTGGTCACCGCCACCGAGCCGTCGATCCACCGCTCCCGGTGCCGGGCCGCCGCGTACAGGCGGGCGTTGCCGATCGCGATGCCCGCCTCGGTCGCCAGCACCCGCACCATGTGCAGGTCCTCTTCGCTGAACTCCCCGCCGCGCTTCTCGGTCAGATAGAGGTTGCCGAAGATCTCGCCCCGGACGCGGATCGGGACACCCAGGAACGAGCGCATCGGCGGGTGGCCCGGCGGGAACCCCGCCGAGCGCGGGTCCCTGGTGAGATCGGCCAGCCGCACCGGCTTCGGATCGTGGATCAGCGCGCCGAGCAGGCCCTTGTGGCCGTCGGGCAGCGCACCGATCCGCTCGTGCTGCTCCCCGGTCACGCCGTAGGTCACGAAGTCCGACAACCCCTCCCGGGCGTCGTCGATGATCCCGATCGCCGCATAGCGCGCATGGGCGAGCTCGGCGGCGGTCTCCACGATCCGGTCCAGCGTGATGTGCAGGTCCAGCCCCGCGCCGATGGTGCGCATCGCCTCCAGCAACTGCGGCACCCGCGCGGTCAGCTTGGACGACAGTCCCTGGAGGCTGCGGGTGGCCTCGGTGGCGGCGTCCATGGGGTCCGGGCGCTCGCCGCTGCGCGCGGGGTCCGCGGGGTCTGAAGGCGATCCTGCCGTGGCTGCCATGCCACGAGCCTAATAAGGGCCCATTTCCGAGGAAAGTTCAGTTATGGGACACCGTCCTGGCGAGCGATGGGGCGGGGCGACGGCGCGCGCCGGTGCCCCGCCCCGCCTCACGCGGACGCGGGCACCCTGGCGAGCTCCCGGCCTCCGGCGGACACCATCCGCGGGTACGCCGCGTCCACCGCCCGCTCGCGCTCCAACATCCGCCGGAACGGACCGTCGGCCGCGGCCAGCTCCGCGTAGGTGCCGCGCTGCGCCACCCGGCCCCGGTCCAGGACGAGCACCTCGTCGACCGCGTCCAGACCGGCGAGCCGATGCGTGATCAGCAGCGTCGTCCGGCCCTCGGTGGCGGCCAGCAGATCGGCGGTCAGCGCGTCGGCGGTGGCCAGGTCGAGGTGTTCCGCGGGCTCGTCCAGCACCAGCACCGGGAAGTCCGCGAGCAGCGCGCGGGCCAGGGCCAACCGCTGCCGCTGGCCGCCGGACAGCCGTGCGCCGTGCTCCCCGACCATGGTGTCCAGCCCGTCGGGCAGCCCGCGCACCCAGTCCGCCAGCCGCGCCCGGCCGAGCGCCTCCCAGAGGTCCCGGTCATCCGCGGCGCCTGGGCCGTCGCCGCGGTCCCGCCGGGCCAGCCGGAGGTTCTCCCGCAGCGAGCTGTCGAAGAGGTGCGCGTCCTGCGCGCACAGCCCGACCAGCCGCCGGACCGCGTCGCCGGCCAGTTCCTCGGCGTCCGTCCCGGCCAGCGTGTACACCCCCGACTCCCGGTCCAGGAAGCGCAGCAGCACCTGCGCGAGCGTGGTCTTGCCGGAGCCGGACGGCCCGACGACGGCGAGCCGGCGGCCCGGGGCGAGCGTGAGGTCGACGCCGTCCAACGCCGGGACCTCCTGGCCGGGGTGACGTGCGGTCAGCCCGTTCAGGACCAGCGGGAACGGTGCCGCGGGCGCGGGCGCCGGGGCGTCCGGCTCGCGGACCGGCGCCGGGGCGTCCAGCACCTCGAAGACCCGCTCGGCGGCGTGCCGGGTGCGCCGGCGGTACTGCGCGGCCAGCGGCAGATCGGCCACCACCTCGAACGCGGCGAGCGGGACCAGCACGATGACGGCCAGTTCCACGCCCGCCAGCCGGCCCGCGTGCACCGCTTGGATGCCCACCACCGCGGCGGCGGCCACGGTCAGTCCGCACAGCAGCGCCGACAGCCCGGCACCGGCACCGGCCGCGGCGGCCGAGCGGGACGCGATCCGGGTCAGGTCCCGGTCGGCGCGGCGCACCGCCTCCGTACGGGCTCCGAGGGCACCGGCGACCGTCAACTCGGCGGTCCCGGTGAGGAGATCGACGACGCGGGTGGCGAGCGTCCCGCGGGCCGGCGACAGCCGCCGCTCCGCGCGCCGCGCCAGCGCACTCGACAGCGCCGGCACCGCGGCACCGGCGAGCAGCAGCCCGACAGCGAGGATCAGCCCGGCCTCCGGCAGCAGCCAGCCGGTGAAGGCGACGGTGCCCGCGCCGACCAGCACCGCCGCCCCGACGGGCAGCAGCCAGCGCAGGAAGTAGTCCTGCACCGCGTCGACATCGGCCACCAGCCGCGACAGCAGATCGCCGCGGCGGCGCTCCTTGAGCCCGGCCGGCGCCAGGCGCTCCAGCCGCCGGAAGACGGCGACCCGGACATCGGCCAGCATCCGGAACACCGCATCGTGCGCCACCAGCCGCTCCGCGTACCGGAACACCGCCCGGCCGATGCCGAACGCCCTGGTCGCGGTCACCGCCACCATCAGATAGAGCACCGGCGGTTCCTGCGAGGCCCGCGAGATCAGCCAGCCGGAGGTCGCCATCAGCCCGACCGCGCACCCCAGCGCCAGGCTGCCGAGCAGCAGCGCCAGCCCGAAGCGCGCCCGCCGGGCCCGGGCCAGGCCGCGCAGCCGCCGCAACGCGGAGCGCGACGCCGAAACCGGGGCGGGAGCGGGCGCGGCACCGCCGGCCGGCACCGCCCCGGAGTCCACCACCGGGCCCGGCTCGGCCGGAACCTCCGGGGCGCCGGCCACCGGCGCCTTAGCGGCCACCGGCTCCGCCGTCCCGGCGCCCTCCTCCGGCGCCACCAACCGCACCGTCCGGTCGGCCACCGCCAGCAGCGCCGGCCGGTGGACCACCAGCAACACCGTCCGCCCGGCCGCGAGTCGAGCGACGGCCTCGACCAGCGCCTCCTCGGTCTCGCCGTCCAGGTTGGCGGTCGGCTCGTCGAGCAGCACGATCGGGCGGTCGGCGAGGAAGGCCCGGGCGAGCGCGATGCGCTGCCGCTGGCCGGCGGAGAGCCCGGCGCCGGACTCCCCGAGGCGGGTGGCCGCGCCGTCCGGCAGGGCGTCGACGAAGTCCAGCGCCCCGGCCTCGTCCAAGGCGGCGCGGACCGCGGCGTCATCGGCGTCCGGCCGCATCAGTCGGACGTTCTCGGCGATGGAGCCGGCGAAGAGGTGCGGATGCTGCGGCACCCAGGCGATCCGGCGGCGCCAGTCGTCGGGGGAGAGGCCGGCGATGTCCCGCCCGTCGACGCGGACCCGCCCCTCGGACGGCTCGGTGAAGCCGAGCACCACGCTCAGCAGCGTGGACTTGCCGGCGCCGGAGGGCCCGACCAGGGCGACGGTCTCGCCGGGCCGGACCTCGAAGGAGGTCGCGGGCAGCGAGGCGGCGGTGCGTCCGGGATGGCGGACCACCAGCCCCTCGACGGACAGCCCGGTGCCCGCGGGCGCGGGCGCGGTGCCGGGTGTCCGCGGCCGGGTCTCCAGCACGGCGAAGATCTCCTCCGCCGCCGAGAGTCCCTCGGCCGCGGCGTGGTACTGCGCCCCCACCTGCCGCAGCGGCAGATACGCCTCGGGTGCCAGCACCAGCACCATCAGCCCCGTGTAGAGGTCGAGTTCACCGTTCACCAGGCGCATGCCGATGCCGACCGCGACCAGGGCCACGGAGATGGTGGCGAGGAGTTCGAGGGCGAAGGACGAGAGGAACGCGATCCGCAGGGTGCGCAGGGTGGCCCGGCGGTACTGGCTGGTGATCGCGCGGATGGCGGCGGCCTGGGCCTTGGCCCGGCCGAAGACCTTCAGCGTCGGCAGCCCCTCGACGACGTCGAGGAAGTGCCCGGACAGCCGGGACAGCAGCCGCCATTGGCGGTCCATCCGCGACTGGGTGGCCCAGCCGATCAGGACCATGAAGAGCGGGATCAGCGGCAGGGTGATGACGATGGTCAGCGCGGAGATCCAGTCCCCGGTGACGATCCGGGCCAGCACCGCGACCGGCACCACGACCGCCAGACCCAACTGCGGGAGATAGCGGGCGAAGTAGTCGTCCAGGGCGTCGATGCCGCGGGTGGCCAGGGTCGTCAACTCCCCGGTCCTCAGCTCCAGGTTGCCGGTGTCCGCGGTGCCCTCGGCGCGGCGGACCGCCACCCCCGGGCCCAACTCCGCGGCCCGCGCGAGCAGTCGCATCCGCAGCTCGGACTTGACCGAGGCGCTGGCGCGGTGCGCGGCCAACTCCGTGAGCCAGGAGACCAGCCCCCGGCCCACGGAAACCGCGGCGAGCAGCGCCACCGGCGTGACCAACGCGCCAAGCGGACGGCCGTGTTGGAAGGCGCCGACCACGATCTCCGCGATGAGCATGGCCTGTCCGATGACCAGGCCCGCTCCGGCAAGCCCGAGCACCACCACCGCGACGAGGAATCCGCGGGTGGCGCGGGCGTATCGGAGCAGGCGCGGGTCGATCGGTTTCACGTGAAACCTTCCGTTCTCCCGGTCCCGCCCTGGCGGGGCGGGACGCGGCTAGTGGGCTTCGGCGATGTGCTGGGTGCCGATCCGCTTGCGGAACACCCAATAGGTCCACCCCTGGTAGAGCATCACGAGCGGCGCGGCGATGCCGGCGCACCACGTCATGATCTTCAGGGTGTAGGGGCTGGACGAGGCGTTGGCGACCGTGAGGCTCCAACTCTCGTTCAGCGTCGACGGCATGACGTTCGGGAAGAGCGTCAGGAACAGCATGGCGACGGCGGCCACGATGGTGATCCCGGAGAAGGCGAACGCCCAGCCCTCGCGCCCGAGCCGGTTGGCCCCGAGCGCGGCGACCAGCGCCACCACCGCGACGATCATGGCGATCAGGCTGGTGCCGTCGCCCTTGTCGGCCTGGGTCCAGCCCAGGAACCCGACCGCGAGCACGGCGGTGATCAGCCCGAGGACGCCCGCCATCCGGCGCGCCCGCTCCCGGATGTCCCCCACGGTCTTCAGCGACGCGAACACCGCACCGTGGAAGGTGAACAGCGCCAGCGTGACCAGACCGCCGAGGAGCGCATACGGGTTGAGCAGGTCGAGCACGGTGCCGACGTACTCCTTGTGGGCATCGATCTTGACGCCGTGGACGATGTTGCCGAAGGCCACGCCCCACAACACGGCGGGCAGCAGCGAGGTCCAGAAGATCGCGTGCTCCCAGTTGCGCTGCCAGCGCTCCTCGGGCCGCTTGGCGCGGTACTCGAACGCGACACCGCGCACGATCAGGCAGACCAGGATCAGCAGCAACGGGAGGTAGAACCCGGAGAAGAGGGTGGCGTACCAGTCGGGGAAGGCGGCGAAGGTCGCCCCGCCCGCGCTGAGCAGCCAGACCTCGTTGCCGTCCCAGACCGGACCGATGGTGTTGATCAACACCCGCTTCTCGCGCCGGTCCCGGGCGAGCAGCTTGGTGAGCACGCCGATCCCGAAGTCGAAGCCTTCGAGGAAGAAGTACCCGGTCCAGAGGAAGGCGATGAGGACGAACCAGACGTCGTGGAGTTGCACGGTCGCCTCCTTAGTACGAGAAGGCCATCGGCCGGTCGGCGTCCGTGGAGTCGCCGCCGATCTTGGTGGGCGGGTTGAGGTCGGAGTCGGAGAGTTCCTGGGGTCCGGCCTTGATGTACTTCGCCAGCAGCCTGACTTCGACCACGGCGAGGATCGCGTAGAGCGTGGTGAAGACGACCAGCGAGGTGATCACCTCGCCCTGCGAGACGCCGGGCGAGACCGCGTCACGGGTGCGCAGCACGCCGTAGACGACCCAGGGTTGGCGGCCCATCTCGGTGAAGATCCAGCCCCACGAGTTCGCGATCAGCGGGAAGCCGAGGGTGAGGAAGGCCAGTCGCCAGTACCACTTGGTCAGTCGCTCGCCCAGCGTCCTGTTCTTGGTGAGCGCGAGGTGCGGTGGTTCCTCGTCGCCGGTCCGCAGCGCGGGCGCGAGCCAGAACTTCTTGCGGGTGAGCCAGAGTCCGGCCAGACCGATGACGAACGACGTCATCCCGAAGCCGATCATCCAGCGGAAGCCCCAGTAGGTGACCGGGATGTTGGGCCGGTAGTCGCCGGGCCCGAACTTCTGCTGCTCGGACTTGTTGACGTCGTTGATGCCGGGGACGGGCGAGGAGAAGTCGCTGTGCGCGAGGAAGGACAGCACGCCGGGTATCTCGATGGCGACCTTGTTGTGCCCCTTGGCGACGTCGCCGTAGGAGAAGACCGAGAACGGCGCGGGCGCGGCCGTGTCCCACAGCGCCTCGGCCGAGGCCATCTTCATCGGCTGCTGCTTGAACATGACCTTGCCCAGGCTGTCGCCGCTGACCGCGGTGAGTAGTCCGGCGACGACCAGGGTGACCAGGCCGAGCCGCAGCGACGTCCGCATCACCTTGACGTGCTTCTTGCGCATCAGGTGGTACGCCGCGACGCCGACCATGAACGCGGCACCGGTCAGGAAGGCCGCGGTCAGGGTGTGGAAGACGACGACCAGGGTGGTGTCCTGCGTCAGCACCTTCCAGAAGTCGGTGAGTTCGGCCCGCCCGGTGGCGCGGTTGTACTTGTAGCCGACCGGGTGCTGCATCCAGGAGTTCGCCGCCAGGATGAAGTACGCCGAGAGGATGGTGCCGATCGAGACCATCCACATGCAGAAGCAGTGGATCTTCTTCGGCAGCTTGTCCCAGCCGAAGATCCACAATCCGATGAAGGTGGACTCGAAGAAGAACGCGATCAAGGCTTCGAAGGCGAGCGGCGCACCGAAGACGTCCCCGACGAACCGCGAGTAGTCGGACCAGTTCATACCGAACTGGAATTCCTGGACGATGCCGGTGACAACGCCCATCGCGATATTGATCAGGAACAGCTTGCCCCAGAACTTGGTGGCCTTGAGGTACTTCTGCTTACCCGTGCGCACCCATGCGGTCTCCAACCCAGCCACCAGGGCAGCGAGCGAGATCGTCAGGGGCACGAACAGGAAGTGGTAGACGGTCGTGATGCCGAATTGCCATCGCGCCATAGTCTCTGGCGCCAGCGCCAGTTCCACGTCGCGACCTCCTTACGTCCTTACGTCGCCGTTACAGCAACGGCTTGTCCCTTTTGTGCTACATAAAGCAGCACAAACCAGGACGCGAGCTTGTGAACGCGTTCACATTCACAAGCATTATCTCCCATGCGACTCCGGCCTTGCGGAAGGGGGGTACGTGACTGCCATCACGCTGGAATCCATGGCCGGTGAAACATTTATGCCGTGATTATGCGAGCACCCTTCCGCACTTCTTCAACATATTGTTGAATTCGCCGTCATGAAGATCCGCATCTCCTGGCCCGCCGGAAACGTGATCGCCACCCTCGACGACACCCCGACCGCCGCCGCGCTCCTCGCCGCCCTGCCGCTCCGGTCCACCGCCCGCACCTGGGGCGAGGAGGTCTACTTCGACACCGGGCTCACCCCCGCCCTGGAGCCCGACGCCCGCCAGGTCGTCGAGCCCGGCACGGTCGCCTTCTGGACCGAGGGCAACGCCCTCGCGCTCCCCTACGGACCCACCCCGATATCCCGCGGGTGGGGATCCTCCCGAACGAGGTTCGGGGGAGAATCCCGGCTGACCTCCCCCTGCAACGTGGTGGGCCGCGTCGACGGCGACCCGCGCGCGCTGGCCACCGTCCGCGCCGGCGACGCCGTCCACGTCCAACTCGCCTGAGGGCGCACATAGTTGAGGCCGCGGGTCCGATGGACCCGCGGCCTCAGAGAACACCACCACGACGGAGGCGCGCCACCGCGCCCGCCCGTCGGCGAAAGGGCTACAGCGCCTTGCGGAACTCCTCCGCCGCCTGCAGGAACAGGTCCATCGCCGGCTTCTCACCGATCGTCACCCGCACGCCCTCGCCCGGGAACGGCCGCACGACCACCCCGGCCCGCTCGCACGCCTCGGCGAACTCGGTCGTCCGGTCCCCCAGCCGCAGCCAGACGAAGTTCGCCTCCGAGGCCGGCACGGTCCACCCCTGGGCCACCAGCGCGTCGTGCACCCGGGCCCGGTCGGCGACCAGCGCATCGACCCGCTCCAGCAGCGCCGCCTCACTGCGCAGCGACGCGACCGCGGCCTCCTGGGCGAGCTGGCTCACGCCGAACGGCACCGCCGTCTTGCGCAGCGCGGCGGCCACCTCCGGGTGCGCCACCGCGAAGCCGACCCGCAGCCCGGCCAGCCCGTACGCCTTGGAAAACGTGCGCAGCACACAGACGTTGGGGCGGTCCCGGTAGAGCTCGATCCCGTCCGGCACGTCCTCGTCGCGGATGAACTCGCGGTACGCCTCGTCGAGCACCACCAGGATGTCGCCCGGCACCCGGTCCAGGAAGGACTCCAGTTCCGCACGGCGCACGACGGTGCCGGTGGGGTTGTTGGGGTTGCAGACGAAGATCAGCCGGGTCCGTTCGGTGATCGCCGCCAGCATCGCCTCCAGGTCGTGCACCTCGTCGGAGGTCAACGGCACCTGCACCGACGTCGCGCCGGAGACCTGCGTGATGATCGGGTACGCCTCGAACGACCGCCAGGCGTAGATCACTTCGTCACCGGGACCGGCCGTCGACTGGACCAACTGCTGGGCCACCCCGACCGATCCGGTGCCGGTCGCCAGGTGCGTGAGCGGCACCGAGAACCGGTCGGCCAGCTCCGCCATCAGCCCCGTGCACGCCATGTCGGGGTAGCGGTTGAACGATCCGGCGGCCGCCACCGCGCTCTCCAGGACGCCCGGGAGCGGCGGATAGGGGTTCTCGTTGGAGGACAACTTGTACGCGACCGGGCCGCCGGCCGCCGCCGGCCGCCCCGGCTTGTAGGTGGGGACACCGTCCAGTGCAGCACGCAGCCTCGGGGTCTTCTCGCTCACCGCAGGTCCTCCTCAACCATCCCTCTCGACTCCAATACTGCACACCTTATGAGGATTGCCCCTCCCAGCGGCAGGCCCCGGAAAATCCACCGTTCCACCGGCACCGCCGTAGCGGGCGCCGGGCGCGCACCCTCGAGGGAGCGCTAGTCCTGGAGTCGCGCGCCGGTGGCTCGCTCCGTGGCGCGCGTCCCTCGTCAAGGTGACTTGAGACCTCTTCGAGACCTGGGCGGATCGCCAGGTAGAGCGGATTTCACTCTCCTTGATTGATTGCCGAAATCAACAACTTCCTTATATTTCAAGGTAATTGAGGGTGCATCACCATGCAGAAACGTGCCTTCTCGCCATCGTCATCGGTCCGCCGCGAATGGCCGTACCGAGCCCTACTATCGGCTCGCCATGACAGCAGCAGGGAAGCACCAGGTGGGCCGGTCGACCGGTCGCCGACTGGGACGGGCGGGCATCCGGGACGTGGCCGCCGCAGCCGGCGTATCGATCACGACTGTCTCCGACGCGCTCAACGGCAAGGGCCGGCTTCCGGATGCCACCCGTAGCCACGTCCGCGAGGTGGCCGACCGGCTGGGCTACCGCCCGTCCGCCGCCGCCCGCACCCTCCGTACCGGCAGGTCCGGCCTCATCGGTCTGACCGTGACCACGTACGGGGATGAACCTTTCACCTTCACCGAGTTCGCGTACTTCGCCGAGATGGCCAGGGCCGCCACCTCGGCCGCGCTGGCCCGCGGCTACGCGCTGGTCATCCTGCCCGCGACCTCCCGGCACGACGTCTGGTCCAACGTCGCCCTCGACGGCACCGTCGTCATCGATCCGGCCGACGGCGACCCCGTCGTCACCGAGCTCGTCCGGCACGGCGTCCCCGTCGTCTCCGACGGTCGCCCCGGCGGCACCCTCCCGGTCACCGGCTGGGTCGACAACGACCACGAGGAGGCCGTGCTCGGCCTGCTCGACCACCTCGCCGAGGCCGGCGCCCGCCGCATCGGGCTGCTCACGGGCACCACCACCGACACCTACACCCGGCTGTCGACCACCGCGTACCTGAGCTGGTGCGAGCGCGTCGGCCAGGACCCGGTCTACGAGTCCTATCCCGCGTACGACCCGCGGGCGGGGGCGGTGGCCGCGGACCGGCTGCTGGCCCGCCCGGACCGACCGGACGCGGTCTACGGGCTGTTCGACCCCAACGGCACCGACCTGCTGGCCGCGGCCCGCCGCTACGGCCTGCGGGTGCCGGACGACCTGCTGCTGGTCTGCTGCAGCGAGTCCACCGTCTACGCCACCACCGAGCCGCCGATCACCACGCTCTCCCTCAAGCCGCGGCGGATCGGTACCGCCGTCGTCCAGATCCTGATCGACGCCATCGAGGGGCTCGACGGTAGCTGCCCGGTCGAGCAGGTGATACCGACCGACCTGATCGTGCGGACCTCCTCGCAGCGCCGCTCCCCGCGGACGACCGTCAGCCCGCCGCGGGGCCCGGCCGGCGATTGAACGTGCGCCCGGCACGGCGGGCCGGGCGCACGGGGCGGCCGGTCCACCGAGGAAAAACAGGGCGATCCCGGGAGAAAACCATCGTGAATGCCGGGCTCCACAGGATTGATCACCCCCGGGTGCGTCACAACCCGCGAGCGGCGTTCCTATGATGGGCGCACGACACCGCGGACCGCCGTCGACCAGGCAAAGGTCCGAGAGGTGCACGGCGGCGCAACGGTGGAGGGGTCGATGACTCAGGGGGCCAGTCAAGGACCCATGGTGTGGACCATGGGGGCACAACCTCCGGGGTCCGTTCCGCCGCCCGGAGCGCCCTCGGGACCGCCGGCCGGTCCCCCGCTCGCCGCGCCCGCGGCGCCCCCGGTCGCGCCGCCCGCGCCCGTGGCCCCGCTGCCCGAGGAGTACACCCCAACCGCCCGCGACCTGCCGGTCATCGGCCACACGGACACCCTCGTGGACCACCCGTCGGTGCTGTCCGTCCCGGAGCCGGCGCCCGCCGCCGAGGGGCTGGGCCCGCTGTACGTCGTCGGCGACGTGCACGGCTACTACGACGAGCTGCGCGCCGCGTTGGAGGCCGAGGGGCTGATCGACGCCGAGGGCGGGTGGGCGGCCGGCAACGCCCGGCTGTGGTTCCTCGGCGACTTCACCGACCGCGGCCCGGACGGCATCGGCGTCATCGACCTGGTCATGCAGCTCTCCGCCGAGGCCGCGGCGGCCGGCGGCTACTGCAAGGCCCTGATGGGCAACCACGAACTGCTGCTGCTGGGCGCCAAGCGGTTCGGCGACACCCCCGTCCAGTCCGGCGCGGGCACCGCCTCCTTCCACGCGGCGTGGCTCCTCAACGGCGGCCAGAAGACCGACATGGACCGGCTGCAGGACCACCACATCCAGTGGATGGCCCGCCTCGACGCCGTGATGGAGGAGGACGGGCACCTGCTCGTGCACTCCGACACCACCGCCTACCTCGAATACGGCACCTCCATCGAGGAGGTCAACGACACCGTCCACGACGTGCTGACGCGCAGCGAGGCGGACGAAGTCTGGGACCTCTTCCGCAAGTTCACCAAGCGGTTCGCCTTCCGCGACGAGGCCGCCGGCGTGGGGGCCGTCCGGGAGCTGCTCGACACCTACGGCGGCACCCGCGTGGTGCACGGGCACAGCCCGATCCCGTACCTCCTGGGCGAGGTCGGCGCGGAGGACGGCGACGGCGACGGGGCCGCGGTGGACGGTCCGCACGTCTATGCGGACGGACTGGCCATCGCGATGGACGGCGGTATCACGATGGCCGGAAAGCTGCTGGTCTGCCAACTCCCGTTGGCCGGCTGACGGTTCACCGGAGGGGCGGGCTCCGCTCCGTCGGACGAGCGGGACGGAAGGAATCCGGTCGGGGCCGACCGGAAATTCCACAAACTCCCTGTCACCCCCCGCCGCGAGCCCTCTACCATCGGTCTATCCGTAGCAGGCTCTCCTCCGTTTCCGCCCGGCGCCCGGCCCAGGCCGGCCCGTACGGCACTACGGAGCTTCGGGGGATCCACATGAACAGCGCTCCGCACCTGCTGAACGAGGACCGCGCGGAATTCGCGCGGATCCTTGATGAGGCGCTGCGCACCGCCGCATACCGCCCGGACGACCACGCCGCCGCTGCCGCCGAACACCGGCTCAGCACCGAGCAGTTGCGCGTGATGGCGCTCAGCGCGACCAGCGCGATCGCCGCCTGCGCGACGGCCGAATACCAGCGCTACATACGGCTGCGCGCCGAACTGCGCGCCCCTGCGCCCACCGCATACGGCGTGCGCGGTGATAGCCCGTCGACGGACCGGTCACCTGACGAGGGGGGCGGACCGGACACCGCGGACGACGAACCGGCCGCCGATGCGGCCGGCTTCGGCCTTGCGGCGATGGCCACCGTGCTCATCCCGGTGCTCGCCGGGATCGCGGCCGTCCTCTTCCTCGTCATCGGCTATGTGCTGCGCGCCGTCGACCCGGACCCGGCCGTCTCCCGGCCGCTGGTCAGCGTCGGTTGGATCTTCGCGGCGCTGGCCGCCGCCGGTGCGCTGGTCGCCATGGGCTGCGTGCTCGTCACCGCGCTGCGCAACGGCGCGTCCCGCGACACCGCGGCAAAGGAGCGCGCCGCCGCGCTGGACAGCGCCCACGGCGTCTGGCGGGAGGCCCTCCTGGAGCGCGGGCTACTGCCCTTCCTCCGCGAGGCGTTGGCCGACCCCTCGGCCGATCCGACGGACGACCCGGCCCGCTACGTCCCCCGCCCCCTGGAGGCCCCCGAGCGCCGCACCCCCACCCTCGGTTACACCCGCCCGCGCTTCGCCAGCCCCGACAGCGGTGCCTCCTGGTCCGGCCCCCGCTACTCCCGCCCGGACTTCAGCAGCCCGGACTACGGGGGGCCGGAGCAGCGACCGGAGTAGGCCGGAGCGCCGCGGACCCGGAGCGGGCCGGCCGAAGACCGCGCCACAGACGCGTCTTCGGGCCGGCCCGGCCCGCGGTGCTCGCTCCGGCCCGCTCAGTCCGCGATCGGCAGGTACACGCGGTTGCCGGCCGCCGCGAACTCCCGCGACTTCTCGGCCATCCCGGCCTCGGGATCGACCGCCAGAGCACCACCGTGTTCACGACGGATGTCCTGGGAGATCTTCATCGAGCACAACATTAGCTAAGCCTCCATACGCTACGGTCGTTCCAGCAGCCCGTCCTACGGACCGAGGGGGACCCCTGTGGGCAAGCGTGAAGAGGTCATCAGCAAGCTGCGAGGCGTGCCGGAGGGACTGCCGTCCGTCGAGGAAGTCCGCGCGATGGCAGCCGCCAACCCCAATCTCAGGTGCGTCGTCTGTTACGCCCGGATCTCGTTCGACGGCCGGGTCAAGGACGCCCACGGCATCGAGGACCAGCACCGCGACATGGCAGGAGACGCCGGCAAGCTCGACTGGTTGGTCGTCTACCGCTATACGGACAACGACAAGAGCGCCAGCAAGGAAAGCGTCGTTCGCGACGACTTCGAGCAACTGCTCAACGATCTCGCGACAGGCACCACGCCGGAGGGCTACCCGATCCACGGCGTCATGGCCGTGAACGACGATCGCCTGTACCGGCGTCCGAGCGACTGGGAGCGCTACCTGAAGGCGTTCACGTCACATGAAGGACGCGTCTACCACGACTCGAACGGCGTGCAGGATCTGTACGCGGAAGGTTTCGAGATCAAGGGGCTCGTGGGTGTGGCCATGTCCCTCAGCGAGACGAGGAAGAAGCAGCGGCGATCCCGGAACAGCCACCGCAGCCGCGCGGTCCGCGGCCAGGCCGTCGCAGCATGGCGCCCCTTCGGATGGGACGACGACAAGGTCACGCTCCGCATGAAAGAAGCAGAAGCGATCCGGAAGGCCGTGCACGACGTGATCGCCGGTGCCTCCATCTCGGAGATTACCCGCCGTTGGAAGGAAGCCGAGTTCATCACGAGCCGCGGCAATCCGTTCCAGTACCAGACCGTCAAGCAGGTCCTCTTGAACGCGCGGCTGTGTGGATACCGGGAGATCAAGGGCGAGTTGGTCCGTGACGGCGACGACCAACCGATCGTGGGCGAGTGGGAATCAATCATCACCCCGAAGGAATGGTTCGCTGTCACAGCAAAGATCAAGGAGCGGGGTCAAGGGTCCGGTCTGCCTCGTGGCGGCCTGGTCCACAAGTACTTGCTCACCGGCATTCTTCGCTGCGGAAACGTGCTCGAAGACGGGACCGTCTGCAACAGCAAGATGATCGGGGTCAAGGCGAACGACTGGCTCACGTACAAGCACGCCTACATGTGCAAGAAGACCGTGGATGGCGGCTGCAACAAGACCTACAAGCGCGGCGACAAGACGGATGAGCTGATCGAGGAATTCGTCATCACCAAGCTGGTGGAGGACGCGGCGAGCAAGTCCCAGGACGTGCCCGACTGGGACAAGGCCGATGCCCTGCAACGGGCAATCACGAGCCGCAACGAGCTTGAACGCCGCTGGCAGGACGACGAAGACGAGGACATCGACGACGAGACTTTCTTCCGCAACCTTCCGGTCTGGGAACGGCGCATCAAGGAGCTACGTGCTGACCGGGCCAAGCACGAAGCGCTGAAGGCCGAGGCGGAAGCGGCGCAAGAGGACATCGAAAGTGCGTGGACGTCGAAGACGCTCACGCAGAAGCGAGACGCGATCAAGAAGGTTCTCAGCGCAGTGATCGCCGTACCTGGCGGCAAGGGCAACAAGGCATTCGACCCGGAACTCCTCAAGCCCGTGCCGCGGACTTCCGGCGGATGAGCTGAAGCCCCAGGATCTCCCCCAGGCTCCGCAACTGATCGTCGGAGAGTGGGGGAGATTCGCGTACATGCCGTTCAACCCATGCTCTCTTAGCGGCTTCTTCTTTGGATCTCCTGTTGGCATTCGCCGCTTGCTCTGACCGAACGCGGCTCATCACTCATCACCCGTAGCGTTCGATGCCTCGCGTACCAACTCCCTGTTGCACGCGAGATCTTCAGCGACACCGAACGCGATGAGAGCAGCGCCGGGAGTGTGGCCGGAGCCGGCATAGCGCCAGTGCGCGTCCGTGACCGTGTCGGGGACGTTGGGTAGGTCGGTCTTGGTCGTAGCGCCCTGGTGCGCTGCGCGTTCGGCGCGGAGAGCTGTGTAAGTAGTGGAGTAGACGCGGGATTTGGTGAGGATGTGGCCTCGGTAGCCGAGGGTGTGGGCCCAGGCCCGCAGTCGCAGGGGCTCGAACTCGGCGAGCCCGCCAAGTCTCCAGCAGGTTCGCAGCAGCGCCCGAACGTGCGGAGTGACGGGCATGGCGTCAATGTCGTCCAAGGACGAGAGTCGGTAGTCGGTGCCGGCCCCCGTGTCGTTGGCGCCCTTGGTCACGTACTTGGCGACGTAGGCCGCTATGGCCTCGTCAGCCGGGCCCTCGTTCCCGTCGAAGGCTCGGAGCGGCCGGGCGTCCAGCTCGGAGCCCCAGCACAGTTCGTGTACTCCCACGGCCCGGCTGTACGGAGTGGGCAGGAGGACCGCTGCTGCGGCGGTCCGCACGGCAGCAGTCAGGTCTTTGCACGACGCCCACGCAGGAGCCGGATCACCGGGACCTGACGCGCCGTCCAGGCGCACGACCGCATGGACGTGAACAGCGGCGCGCCTTTGATACTCGGCGACTTTGGCGTAGGAGATGCGGACGGCGCGGCGTAGGCCAGTGCGGGTGCGTCCGGTGCGGGCGGCGAGGTGGTTGTAGAAGTTGTCCGTGAACGCCTTCCACAGCCGGCCGGCGTGGGCGTGCCACAGGACGTGCGCCGGGTAGTCGTAGCAGTCAGGGCACAGGGGCTGACCGATGAGCGGGTCGGTGTCGTCGTGCGCAGCCGGGCAGCCACGGGGACGGCCATGCTCGCAGCGTTCCACGTTGCGGCGAGGACGGCACCGTTCGCCGTCCGCGGTAGCACGGTGGACCGACCCGAACGACGGAGCGGTAAGGGTAACGAAGAGCCGAGGGTGCTCGCGTACCTCGGCGGGGACGTTCTTGCCCCCGAGAAGACCGGCACGGACGAGGTGGAAGGTGTCACCGGCGTGGAGGCGGGAGCAGGGAGCGCAGACGGTTGCCCGGCGGTTGCGACAGCGGACGAGGAGCCGTTCGCCGGGCTCGTTGCGGGTGTCGTAGTGGTGCAGGATCTCGCCGGTGGCTGCGTCGCGGGTGGTGGTGGAGCCCGTGAGGTGGATCGGGTGGGCGCAGCCACCTGTGGCGGTGACCTGCTCCAACCAACGGGGGAATTGCGGGTCTTGGGCGAGTTGGATGGCGTCGCGGTCGATGTCGGAGAGCTGACGCAGGCGCGCCGCGCGGTCGACGGCGGCGCGCCTGTCAGCCGAGGTGATGTCGGCGGTGATGGTGGGGACCTCCCAGGGTGAGCCGCCGAAGCGGCACGGACGGTGGCGGTTGGGTCGGATGGGTCCACGGCGATCCCTTCTGTCGTCGGTGGGTGGGTTAGCGGACGGTGCCGGTGCCCCGGCAGCAGCGGCAGCGGCGCCGTTGGCCGGAGGGGGTCCTGAAGTAGCGCTGTCCCTTGCAGACGGGGCAGCGGACGGGGCGCATGGTCATCGCTTGGTGCCTTTCTGGCTGTCAGGTGTGGGTGGCGATGGAGATGACCCAGTGCACGAGGCCATCCGCGGCGAAGAGGAGGGGCGTCTGGCCCGCGTACATGCCGAACAGGGCGATCAGGGTCGCCTCCCACCACTTGCAGTCGCGGGAGCGGACGAGGAGGACGGTGATGGCGCCGAAGACCACGGCGAGCAGCGTGGCCGAGTGCTCGCTCACAGGAGCGTCCCTCCTCCGGGAGTGCCCGCCAGGAACTTCGGGCGGGGCGTCAACCTGGCGAACTCGGCCGCGGCTGCCCGCGCTTCGGCCGGCGTCGCCAGGTGAGACCGGCCGCGCGTCCACCCACCCGTATCGCTGGTGGTGACGGCCACTCCTCGTTCGGCTTCACCGATGGACTGCGCGACGACCACGGCGTCCTTGTTGAGGTCGCCGAGTGCCATCTCGGCGGTGCCGGGGTCGTTGACCCGGTGGCAGATCCGGCCGCTGAGCTGTGCCCGTAGCGCGGTGACGCCGGGGCCGAGGTCGGAGCCGACGCGTTGGCCGGCGACGACCAGGTGGAGGCCGAGGGCGGCGCCGAGTTGGGCCACGCGCAGGAGGTAGGTCGTGCACTCCTCGGCTTCGGCGCGCTGTTCCTTGCTGCCGTTGGTCAGGTACAGCTCCGCCAGTTCATCGACGATCACGACGACGGGCACGGGCCGTGCCCTCTCGGGTAGCTCCCAGATCGAACGGGCCCCCGCGGCACGGCATTTGCGCATGCGGTCCTGCATCTCGGTGACCAGCGCGGCCAGCACAGTGACCGCCTCACTGCGACAGGTGGCCAGAGCGGAGAGCCGCATTTCCAGCAGGCCCAGCTCCATGCCGCCCTTGCAGTCGATACCGACCAGGGCGACCGGTTGCGGAGCGAGTTCGGTGACCAGCCGTGCCAGTAGCGTGGACTTGCCCGATTGCGTCGCGCCGACGATCAACCAGTGCGGAACCCGGCGGAAGTTCATCACCCACGCGCGCCCCGTCTCCAGACCGCCGACGGTCACCGACAGCAGCTCCGCCGATCCCGACGCACCGGGGTGCTCCGTGTGCTCCAGTGGGTCACGGGCTGTGGCGGTGAGCCGTACGACGCCGCGTTCAGGGGAGACGACACGCACCCCGTGGACACGCCAGGCGTGGGCGAAGGAGTCGGCCGAGGCGAGGAAGGGCGCCGGGGTCTGCCCCGCCTGGAGTCGAACGGTCACCTCCAGGCCGTACGGGGTGGCGCGGGGGAAGGAAATGCGGGGGGTGTGGGTGCGTAGCGGTTCTCCCTTGACCGCCAGGTCGCCGAGCACTCGCCGGTTTGGTTTGTGGGAGACGGTCAGGCCGTTGAGGTAAGCGACCCGGCGCCAGGTGAACGTCACGCGTAGCGCGGTGATCGGGTAGCCGACGAGGTACCAGTGCCATTGCGGCTGACGCCGTCGCAGTTCGTTGCCGAAGACCAGTAACCAGATCACCAGCGCGAGGACGCAGGTGAACAGGAGCATTCCCATCAGGCACCGCCGCCCTTACCGGCGGAACCAGCAGACGGGGCGGGTACGGGGGTGATGGCGGCGGCGCGGAAGCTGATTCCGTGCCGGTCGCCCATGGCCCAGGCGAAGGCTTCCATGCCGGTCACCCGCACTTCGATGCCCTCGGCGACGCCCTTGGGTTCGCCCGGTACGGCGATCTCGATCACCGAGACCCGCCGCCCGTCCTGACGCACCGTCACGCCGACGGTGTAGATGGTGTTGCCTTCCCGGTCCTTCTTGACCTGCTTGGTTTCGAAGTCCGCGAGCTTCGGCTCGGGTCCGACCGCGCACCGGAGCACGCCGAGCCGGGAGGTGTCCACAGGGATGGACTGCATGAGTGGTGGCCCCCTTGAGCACACAAAGGCGAGACGTCATGTGACGTCACTCGTGCTTACGAGTTGCTATCCACTATGCACGCCTTGACCCGCCAGGGCAAGAACTTATGCTTACGAGTGACGTCAGATAACGTCACGACAGCCGACAACAGGTGATGAGGAGACCCCCGACATGGGAGAAATCCAGCGCCCCGGCGCGCTCTACCAGCAAGTCGCGGCCGAGATCCGAAGCGGTATCACCACTGGTGAGTACAAGCCCGGGTCCCTGCTCCCGTCGGAAGCTCAGCTCATCGAGCGGTACGGGGTCAGCCGGCCGACCGTGCGCAAGGCCATCGATGCGCTTCGCGCCGAAGGGCTGATCGAGGTCATCCACGGCAAGGGCAGCTACGTGCGCGCACTCCCCGCCCCCGCGGTGAACATCGAGCGGACCATCACCCGCAGCGGCAAGACCTTCCGCACCGGCCACCAGGACTGGCAGCAGATCGAGGCCCCCACCGTCCATCGCACCACGACCACGGCGATCACAGGCCAGTTGCTCGAACTCCCTGAAGGCGAGGCGCTGTTCGCCGTCGATCGGCTGCTGTCCGACCCGCACACCGAGGCCCGCGCCCTGCACCGCGTGCTCATCCCGTTCGCCACCGCCGACCAGGCCGAGGAACTTGCCAAAGCCCCGGACGCCGATCCCGGGCAGATCTACGCCCTGCTTGCCGCGACCGGGCACGAGCTCACCTGGGACGAGACCGTCAGCGCCCGCATGCCCTTGCCCGACGAACGCGACGCACTACGGGTCCCCGACGTGACGCCGATCCTGCTGGCTTCGCGCGTGACCCTTGGGGCCGAGCGGCGCCCCTTGCTCCTTGAAGAGCTGCGCACCGGCGCCGACCGCGCCCAACTCGCCTACCACCTCTCCGCCGACAGCCCCCGCGCACTCCGCACCGCCTAAAGCCCGCGGCTCGGCGACTGTCGAAAGCTGGCTTCACTTACTCAAGGGCGCGCCTGCGGCGCGCCGGGCGGTTAGGCCGCCCCGCCGGGCTGCGGCCTGCCGGCCGGTCCCGGCGAGCGCCCACCGCCCGCACACCACGGCACGCAGCGAGTGCTCGCCAGCGGGCAACCGCCGTACCGGATCGGGGCGTTGTGGCTGGGGCCGGCGGCCGTGGAGACTTTAGGCAGCCACCACGGGGCGAGCCTCTAAGAACAGGGGGCCGATCGGGCCATTGCGGGCAGGTCCAAGACCAGCCCGATTCGCGGCGAGCGTAAGGCCCCCTGTTCTCTCGCCCCGTGGCAGCTCCCGCCCAAAGTCCCCACGACCACCGGCGGTTGCACAGCGCGCCACCCAGGCACCGCACGTCCCCCGGCCGGCTGCCCGTCACCCCGCCTTACGCCACTTCGTCGCCGCCACGCGTGTAAGCACGGCCACCTCGCGCGCCGTAGCCGTCGGCAGATCGAGTCGGACCACGCCGGAACCGTCTGCGGCCGAGACGGCCTGGAGCTTCGCCCCCTCCAGGTCCACGCCGACCGCCGTCAGCGCGTCGCCCAGCTCCGCCGCCACCCGCGCCGCCTCACGCCAGCCGGTCAGGTAGTCCACACCACGCACCCACAGCAGCGCGTCAGGGTCCAGGCCCTCCGCCTCGAAGCCATCTCCCCCGATGTCGCACATATCGTCACGTCCCTTTCCCTGACCAGCGGTTGAGCAGCACATTTGGCGAGCCCGCCGGATGAACCCACGACGACGGCCCCGGTACCATCGGCACCGGGGTTCGCCTACGTGGGCCCCAGCCGGACCACCCCGCGCCTGCCAGGGTTAGAGGGGTGGTCCGGTATGACGTCTGAGGTTGTTGTGCACGGCGAGGACCAGCCCCAGGAGGGTTGGCGCGCCGTCAGCGACTTACCGTCGATCTCCTCCGCAGCAGCGCCCGATACAAGGTGCCGGGCTTGATCCCGAACTTCTCCGCGATCTCGTCACGCGTCATACCGTCGGCGCGCTGCCGTTCGTACTCCGCCACTGCCCTACTCGTTGCCGAGTCCGGGCGCATCGTTCCTCGCAGCGGCACCTGATGACGTTGCAGCAGGTTGTAGAGCGCCCACGTCGAGAGCGCGAACCGCTCTTCCAGCCGCTTCACAGGCAGACCCGCGTTGTACTGCGCGATGATCTCCGCCGCACGCTGCTCGTGATCGTTAGCAGTCATCAACGAGGCCCCTTTGCCAGGGAAGCGCGGAAGAACGTAGTGACCGAGCCGCGGAATTCGGTGTGCCCCGTACGCTGCGCGTGCCGCAGGCACCAGGTGTCCGGCCCCTCCGCCGTGACGGCCATGCCGGACTTCTGACCGCAGGTCACGCACTGGTTCTCGTAGGTCGATCCGCTATCCGAAATGCCAACGTTCATCCCCCAGTTCGCGACGTGCAAGGTCTCGGTAATCGCCATCACCCCCGCCCCCGCCCACCACGGCGCACGGCCAGTTCTTCCCCAGCGTCGATGCTGAGCGACGGCCCCTCCTTGAACGTCAGAACCGCCAAGGGGCGCCCCGATGAACGAACGCCGGATCGGACCCCCTTGACCTCTCGCCACTGACCGCCGACGCACACCACGTCGCCACCGCGTACCTTCAGCACGGACATCCGCGCCATCACGCCTCACCTCCGTCGGGGGCCGCAACGACGGCCCACACCAACTTCCCGATGCCGCCGTCCCTTACTTCCGTGCCCCAGCAGGCAGCCAGCGCGGCAACGATCGTCAGGCCCCTGCCGCCGTCGGCGTCGACGTCGGGCACACGGGGCTGCGGCCAGCTCTGGGCAGCGTCGTGCACCTCGATACGAACGCCACGCGGCTCCCGGGAATATCGCGTCTCGATCTCCCGGCCACGGGAGCCTTGGGCATGGCGCACCGCGTTGGTCAGCAGTTCGGACAGCACCAGGAGGGCATCGTCGGACACCTCGGTCAGCCGCCACCGGACCAGCACCTTGCCCAACTCGGCACGGGCCAGCGCGACGCAGCGCGGATGCCGCGCCCAGCGACTCACCACCGGCCGGCTCCCGGTCCTGGTCGCGCTTCTTCGGGTGCCCATCGCGCTGCGATCCACCGTCACCTACCGCCTTCCAGACGCCTATGGGACGTCGAACGGTGAAGAAGGTAGGACCCCAAACACGAGCGGACCCGGAAGAAAATTCCGGGTTCGTGCTTTTCTTTCCGGCTACCAGCTAGGCGATCGCCCCCAGGTCAACGGCGAGTTGCTGCGCGTCCCGCCGCCGCGAGCGTTTGTGCAGCCTACGCGCCAAGTCTCGCGCGAACTCGTGCGCCCTCATCTGCTCCGGCGCGGTCGTATAGGCCCGCTTCAGATTGTCCACTGCGTCATCGGTCCGCCCAGTCTCCCCGTAGACCCGAGCGACATCCAGCCGCAGCCGCGCCCGCCGCTCCTTGGGAAGCCCCACCGCCCGCACCGTGGGCGCTATGTCGACAGCCCGCTGGTAGTCCTCGAACTCAAGGGCGGTCGCAAGCCGATGGATACCCACGTTCGCCGGGCCGAAGGCGGTCCACATCTCGTTGCCGTCCGTGCCTAGCCGTTCGGCTGCTTCGTTCGCCTTGCCGAGCATGTAGGTGGTCATCTCGCGGTTCCTCATCCGGGCTGCGGCGATGGAGCCGTTGAGGAACAGCGTTCCGTACAGGGAGAGCGCCACTGGGGAGGAGGCCCACCAGCCGCGCTCCAGGTCATCGGCACTGTCCAGAGTGCTCTTCACCGCTTCCGCCGCCATGTTGGCGCCGATCTGCACATGAGCGATGCCCCGCCGTAGGGACAAGAGGGCGGCAGTGTCACCCGAATCAATCGCCGCCATCTCGCCTTGGTCCGCGGCCGTCCACGCCAGGTTGGTCTCACCCAACTTCCGCAGCAGCGCCGCCGCCACATGGCATGACAGCGCAAACAGCCGCTGAGCCTCCCGGCGTTCGTCTCCCGACGCCAACTCATTCTTCGCGGACCGCGCATCAGCCATCAGGCGAGGCAGCCGCTCAGCCAGCGAGGCGAACTCACCAGCCTGATACAGCTCCCACGCTGTCCCAACCTCCACCTCCAGGAGCCCCAACCTCAGCGGCTCCCCACCGGCGATCAGAGAACCGGCCAACCGCCGGGACTGCATCAACGCGGCCCGGATCGCGGGCACACTGGCCGCGAACCCGTCGCTGTCCTCCAGCAACACCGGCGCCCCTTGCAGGTCCTCGATGTGCACCCGCAGCGCATCGGCCAGGTCCGCGAGCATCTTGACGTTGTTCACGGGAATCCGGCCGGACTCGACCCGGTACACCCAGTCCTCAGACCGCCCCAGCAGCTCGCCGAGTTGACGCTGCTGCATGCCCCGGCGCTTGCGGTAGAACCTCACGCGCTTGCCGAACTCAAGATGGTCAGTCATGCCGCGCACGGCCACGCTCCCCTCGCTCTGCCCCGCCGAGTGTCACACGACGTGCACAACGAATGACAGGGGTCGAGGCATCTCACGACCGCCAAGCGACGGCCGCTAGGGTCGGCAACATGGCCGAGAACGAGCACGAACAGCGCATGGCAACCCCGCGGATGGCAGCAGGCGCGCTGTTCTTCGACGACCAGGACCAGGTCCTCTTGGTCAAGCCGTCCTACAAGCCGAAGTGGGAGATCCCCGGCGGGTATATCGAGCGCGGGGAATCCCCGCTGACCGCCTGCCGACGCGAGGTCCAGGAGGAGCTAGGCATCACCCCGGGCATCGGCCCGTTGCTGGTCGTTGACTGGGCGCCGAGCGAGGCCGAGGGCGACAAGGTCCTGTACGTGTTCGATGGCGGGCAACTGCGCCCGGAGCAATTCGCCGAGATCAAGCTCGACCCCGGCGAGCTCTTGGCTGCCGAGTTCCAACCCGCAGGCGATCTTGAAGGGTTGTTGATCCCCCGACTCGCCCGGCGCGTGAAGACGGCGATCACGGCGCGGGCCCAGGGGCACACGCAGTACCTGGAGCACGGACGCTCTCCAGCAAGCAGCTGACGCTGCTGGAGGCAGTACACACGGATGCGCCCCGCCCCTAAAAAGGGGACGGGGCGCATCCGTTGGCACAAGCTCAGGCTAGGGCGCTTCTGACGGATCTCCGCGTCGTCGGCGGCGGCCCTCCACGTCAGGAGTCGGCCAACGGCAGATAGACCCGGTTGCCGGCCGCCGCGAACTCCTTGGACTTCTCCAGCATCCCCGCCGCGATTTCGTCAGGCGTCGAGCCCTCCCCACCGCCGAACTGCTCTGTGATGCTTCTGCTAATTTTCATCGAGCAGAACTTCGGCCCGCACATCGAGCAGAAGTGGGCCGTCTTGGCCGGCTCCGCGGGCAGCGTCGCGTCGTGGAAGGCGCGGGCGGTGTCCGGGTCGAGGGCCAGGTTGAACTGGTCCTCCCAGCGGAACTCGAAGCGGGCGTCGGAGAGGGCGTCGTCCCATTCCTGGGCGCCCGGGTGGCCCTTGGCCAGGTCCGCCGCATGGGCCGCGATCTTGTACGTGATGACGCCGGTCTTGACGTCGTCGCGGTCCGGGAGTCCCAGGTGCTCCTTGGGCGTGACGTAGCAGAGCATGGCGGTGCCCCACCAGGCGATCATCGCGGCGCCAATGCCGGAGGTGATGTGGTCGTAGGCGGGCGCGATGTCGGTGGTGAGTGGGCCGAGCGTGTAGAACGGGGCCTCCTCGCAGATCTCCTGCTGGAGGTCGATGTTCTCCTTGATCTTGTGCATCGGGACGTGGCCCGGGCCCTCGATCATGGTCTGCACGCCGTGCCGCTTGGCGATGGTGTTCAGCTCGCCGAGGGTCCGCAACTCGGCGAACTGCGCCTCGTCGTTGGCGTCCGCGATGGAGCCGGGGCGCAGGCCGTCGCCGAGCGAGAAGGTGACGTCGTAGGCGGCCAGGATGTCGCAGAGCTCCTCGAAGTGCGTGTAGAGGAACGACTCCTGGTGGTGCGCCAGGCACCAGGCCGCCATGATCGAGCCGCCGCGGGAGACGATGCCGGTCTTGCGGTTGGCGGTCAGCGGGACGTAGCGGAGCAGCACGCCGGCGTGCACCGTCATGTAGTCGACGCCCTGCTCGGCCTGCTCGATGACGGTGTCCTTGTAGATCTCCCAGGTCAGCTCCTCGGCCTTGCCGTCGACCTTCTCCAGCGCCTGGTAGAGGGGGACGGTGCCGATCGGCACGGGGGAGTTGCGGAGCACCCACTCACGGGTGGTGTGGATGTTGCGGCCGGTGGAGAGGTCCATGACCGTGTCGGCGCCCCAGCGGGTCGCCCAGGTCATCTTCTCCACCTCCTCCTCGATCGAGGAAGTGACCGCGGAATTGCCGATGTTGGCGTTCACCTTCACCAGGAAGTTCTTGCCGATGATCATCGGCTCGATCTCCGGGTGGTTGATGTTCGCGGGCAGTACCGCGCGTCCGGCCGCGATCTCGTCCCGCACGAACTCGGGGCTGACGTTCTCGCGGAGGGCGACGTACTCCATCTCCGCGGTGATCTCGCCGCGCTGCGCGTAGGCGAGCTGCGTGACCGGGGCACCGTCCCGGCCGCGGCGCGGCTGCCGCGGCCGACCCGGGAAGACCGCGTCGAGGTTGCGCAGGCCCCCGCGCGGGGAGGTGTGCTTGATCCCGTCGTCCTCGGGACGCATCGGGCGGCCCGCGTACTCCTCGGTGTCGCCGCGGGTGATGATCCAGTTCTCCCGCAGCGGTGCCAGACCGCGGCGGACATCGGTTTCGATGGCGGGGTCGGTGTACGGCCCTGATGTGTCGTAGAGCGTCACATGCTTGCCGTTGGTGAGGTGCACCCGCCGGACCGGGACCCGGAGGTCCGGACGCGATCCGGAGACATAGCCCTTGTGCCAGCCGATCTGCGACTGCTCGCCGTCGGCCGGGTCGTTTTCGGGCGTGCGTGCATCCAGAGTCATTGAGACCCAACTCCCTACGCCGGCATTACCCGGTAACAGGTTCGGCGGTCGACGCAGCGGCTTCCGTCATCCGGTGTTTCACGTGAAACACCGCTGGGACGGAGGTCAGCGCCCTCTCAGCCCGGTGCTCCGAGCTCCCGCGATTGCAAAGGTGTCACCACGGTAGCGGCCGATGCGGCAGTGTGAACAGGGGGCCCCATCGCTTCTTGCAATGATCGAGCGGTGAGCCCTCCCCAAGTCCCGCACGTCCCCGCCGCCCCTACCCACACCCACAGCCACGGGCCCGCCGCCCCCGTCTCCCGGCATCTGCGCAAGGTCATCGCCGCCGTCCTGATCCCGTTCGCGGTCGCCGTCGCGGTCGGCCTGATCGTCCTCTGGCCCGGTGGCGCACCCCCGCACAAGCCGTCCGGCGTGGGCTTCGACCAGCCGACCGAGAGCGCCCGGGTCATCAAGGTCGAGGAGGTCAACTGCGCGGCGGTGCACGCCGAGCAGCAGCCGGGTCCCACCACGCCGGGCGGGCAGCCGGCCACCGGCGGAGCGGCCCGGGACAAGCCCTGCGAGCAGGCGACGGTCAAGGTGACCACGGGGCAGAACGCCGGCCGGACCTTCCAGACGGTGGTGACGCCGGACGCCTCGCGGCACTACACGACCGGGCAGGACGTGGTCGTCTCCTACTCCCCCAAGGCGCCGAAGGAACTGCAGTACGCGGTGACCGACGTCGACCGCACCGTTCCGATGTGGGTGCTCGCCGCGCTCTTCGCCCTCGCCGTGGTGGCCATCGGACGGCTGCGCGGAGTGCTGGCGCTGGTCGCGCTGGCGGCCAGCTTCGGGCTGTTGACGATGTTCATCCTGCCGGCGATCCTCCAGGGCTCCGATCCGTTGGTGGTGGCGATGGTCGGCGGCAGCGCCATCATGCTGATCGCGCTCTACATGTGCCACGGGCTGACGGCCCGCACGTCCGTGGCGGTGCTCGGCACCCTCGCCTCGCTGTTGCTCATCGGGCTGTTGGGCTCGGTGTTCATCAACTGGGCGCTGCTGACCGGCAATACGGACGACACCACCGGCCTGGTGCACGGGCTCTACCCGAACATCGAGATCCGCGGCCTGCTGCTGGCGGGCGTCATCATCGGGTCGCTGGGGGTGCTCGACGATGTGACGGTGACCCAGACCGCCGCGGTGTGGGAGCTCAAGGACGCTGATCCGTCGGCGGGTTGGCGCAAGCTGTACGGCGCAGCGATGCGGATCGGGCGCGACCATATCGCCTCCGTGGTGAACACCCTGGTCATGGCCTACGCGGGCGCCGCGCTACCGCTGCTCCTGCTGTTCTCGATCGCGCAGAGCAGCGTCGGCACGGTCGCCGGCAGCGAAGTGGTGGCGGAGGAGATCGTCCGCACGCTCGTGGGCAGCATCGGGCTGGTCGCGTCGGTGCCGGTGACCACCCTGCTGGCGGCCCTGGTGGTGTCGGCGGATCGTCCGGCGCCGGGCGGGGCGAGCGCCGGGGGACGGGGCGGGCGCCGGGCGGCGCGCGGGCGACGCCGCAAGCACTGAGCGGGCGACACGGGGGGCGGGCGAGCGGGGACGAGGGGCGGGCGAAGTGGCGGGTGGGCGGCGGGCGTTGGGGGTTCCGGGCAGGGGTGACCGACGTCCGGCCGGGCGCGGCAACGGTGCAGTGGAGGGCCGGCGACCGGGGGTCAGCCGGCCGGGGCCTCCGCAAGGATCCGGTCCAGCGTGGCCTCCAGGGTGTCGCAGACCTCCTCCTTGCCGAGTGGAACGATGCGGTCCGTGCGGTCCAGGAAGGCGATCAGCGGTGGTGCGCTGGCCCGGAACAGGGCGCGCTCCGGGCCGACTTGGAGGCTGATGTAGACATCGCTGAGTCGCTCGGGGGAGGACGGCTCGACTCGTACGTCCCCCTCGCCGGCCGGGTGGTTCAGCCCGTCCAGCAGCAGTTCACGGCCGAACACCCAGGTCACGGGCGCGTCGCCGGGAAGATCGAAGGTGAGCCGGACGGCGTAGGGGTCGCCGCTGTCGAAATCCAATTCCACCGGGATCCGGAAGGAGAGCTCCTCCGAGACGAGGAAGCTCATGATCACTTCTGCCTGAACCGTGTCGTTCATCAACCACTGCCCCGCACTTGATCGGAGATGGCCGGGAATCATCCCCTGAAGCCCTATTGACGCCATCGTCGGTCACGTGCAGGCAGATCACAAGGAGTGAGTTTTCAGATACTGATAGAGAAAGCGAGTGTCGTTAGTACCGTCTCCGCCATTTTCCGTAGTCGGTTCGTAACTGTTTGCAATCGGTGCACTTCCGTCGCAGGAAGAGAAACCGCCAGGGTCGCGGCGGCCGAGCCGACGCGAATGGGGATCGCCGAGCACACCGTGCCCAAGGCATATTCCTGGCGATCGTAGGCGACCTGGCCGCGACGCACCGTAGCCAGCCGATTCAGCAGATCACCCTCGGAACGCACCGAAAAGGGCGTTATCGACTGCACGGGATAGCGCGACAGATGTTCTTTCCTGGTCGCCTCGTCGAGCTGCGCCAGCAGGCACTGCCCGATTGCGTGGGCGTGGGCGGTGGAGCGGAAGTCGACCCATTCCTCGACGGGTGGTCGCGCCGGGTCGTCGGTTATCGCCACCACCTCGATCTCCCCCTCGCGGTAGACGGCGAAGTAGACGGCGGCACCGAGTTCGCGGCCCGCGGCGGCCAGGGCGTCGGCCAGCTCGCGACGGCGGCGCCGCCGGGCCCCCGCCTGGCCGAGGGACTCGGCGCCCTCGCCGATCACGAACACGCCGTTCTGCCGGCGCAGATAGCCCTCGTGGGTCAGCGTCCGGAGCAGGTGATACGTGGTGGGCAGCGGCAGTTGGGCCTCCCTGGCCAGCTGCTTGGCGGGCGCGCCGCCGGCGTGCGCGGCCACCGCCTCCAGGAGTCGCAGCGCCCGCTGCACCGACCCGATCAGGGTGGGGTGCGAGCCGGATTCGCCGTTGTCGATCACCAACGCCAACCCCCAGGTCCGAGCGCCATGGTCCCCGCGGCCCCGGCCACGGGACCCGCTCCCGCGACCGCGCGTCTCCCAGGACGTCCGCCCCGACGCCCGGCCCGATCGCTCGGTGCTTTCCGGAACGTCAACGTCCGGAAGACGCCTGCGATCTGCACTTTAGCCCGGGCGGTCCACAACGGGAGCCGAAAGTCCGGGAGTTACCCCTGGAGCGACCGCCTCTCGGACACCACTGACCCTACGGAGCGCCACCCGCACTCATGGTGAACAGGCGCAACGCCCGGAGCACCGAGCGCGCCGGGACGGCCGGCAACCGGCTTTCCGATCCGCGTTCGACTCCCTCGCGGGAGTGTCGTCCTCGGGCCCGGAACGCCGGACGCCCCGCCCCGGGATGGGGGCAGGGCGTCGTCGGACGGTGGGGGCCGGACGGTACCGGTCGCTCGGGCTCGGCCTACCAGTCGCTCTTCGACGAGGACGAGGAACCGGTGAACCTGCGCACCAGATAGATGACACCGGCGATCAGGGCCGCCGCGACCAGCACCTTGAAGAGCAGGCCGATCAGGAAGCCGAGTGCGGTGGTGATCAGTCCGCCGAAGACGACGATCAGGATGACGGGCACCACGACCCAGGTGACCCACCACGGAAGCCCTGCGAGTATCCCCTTACCAGCCACTGCTCTGCCCTGCTTTCTGTCGGTCGCGCTCTTGTCGGTCTCTGCCGTCCGGTGGCACCGTCCGCGCGTGTTTCGCGTCTACCGCGCCGCGTCTCCGGTTCCCCCTGTACATCAACGATGCTAGGGCGCCGAGGGCCTCCGTGGGGGCCCGACAGCCCCGGCTCGTCCCTGAGCCGACCCCTACGGGTTCCGGGGGTCGGGTCTCAGCTTTCGGGCGGAGAGAAGACCACCACGACCCGGAGATCCTCGCTGATGTGGTGGAACTTGTGGGGCACCCCGGCGGGCACGTAGACGATGCTGCCGCGGGCCACCGACTCCGTCTCCGTCCCCACCGTGATCGCCCCACGGCCGCTCACCACCATGTACACCTCGTCCTGGCGGTGCGGCTGCTGCGGGTCGACGCCGCCGGCGTCCAGTGCGTAGAGCCCCACCGACATATTGCGCTCCCGGAGGAACTGGAGATACGCGCCGTCGTTCGCGACCCGTTCCGCTTCCAGTTCATCCAGTCGGAAAGCCTTCATGCCGTTCGCACCTCTCACCGGTCTGCTGTCGTCTGCGACGATCTCACCATGAAGCATTTCCTGGTCAAGACGCTCGCCAATGCCGCGGCACTGGCCGTGGCCATCTGGCTCCTCAGGGGCATCACGCTCACCGGTGAGAACACCGGTCGCAAGGTGCTCACGCTGATCCTCGTGGCGCTGATCTTCGGGCTGGTCAACTTCCTGGTGAAGCCCGTGGTGAAGGTGCTCTCCTTCCCCCTCTTCATCCTCACGCTCGGCCTGATCACACTGGTCGTGAACGCCCTGATGCTGTTGCTGACCTCCTGGCTCGCCGGCAAGGTCAACCTCGCCTTCCATGTGGACGGCTTCTGGACGGCTCTGCTCGGCGGCGTGATCGTCTCCATCGTCTCCTGGGCGATGCACGTGCTCCTCCCCGACAAGGACTGACGCTTGACCACCCCGTACCGCGTCTGCTTCGTCTGCACCGGCAACATATGCCGCTCGCCGATGGCCGAGTCCGTCTTCCGTGCCCACATCGCGGAAGACGGGCTCGACGCGCTCGTCGAGATCGACAGCGCCGGCACCGGCGGCTGGCACGAGGGCGAAGCAGCCGACCCCCGTACCCGCGACGTGCTGCGCACCGGCGGCTATCCGTCCGCGCACACCGCCCGCCAGTTCCGCGCCTCCTGGTTCGCCCGCCGCGATCTGGTGATCGCGCTCGACTCGGGCCATCTGCGCGAGCTGCGCCGGCTGGCCCCCACCGCCGAGGACGCCGCCAAGGTCCACCTGCTGCGCGCCTACAGCTGCGGCACCGGCCCGTCCGCCGGGCCCGCGGACCTCGACGTGCCGGACCCGTACTACGGCGGCCCCGCCGGCTTCGCGGCGTGCCTGGAGATGATCGAAGCGGCCTGCGACGGCCTCCTGGAGGCGGTCCGGGCCGAGGTCACCTCCGGTGCGCCGGGCCCCGCCGTGCCGCGACCGGGTCTGCACCACCCGCCCCACAAGGAAAGCGCATGACGGCGCACCCCAAGGAGAGCGCATGACGGCAGACGGCACCCGCGCGGTCCGGGCCGGGCTCCCGGAGCCGGCGGCCCACGAACCGGCCCTCCCCGGCCCGGTGTTCGCCGCCCACTTCCATCTCCCCGGCGAGGCCACCGGCCCGTATACGTACGGCCGCGACACCAACCCCACCTGGTCCCTGCTGGAAGCCGCCATCGGCGAGCTGGAATCGCCGGACGAGCCCGCGCACACCGTCGCCTTCGCCTCCGGGATGGCGGCGATCAGCGCCGTGCTCTTCTCCCAACTGCGCACCGGCGACGCGGTGGTGCTCCCCGACGACGGCTACCAGCTCCTGCCCGCGGTCCGCGCCCGTCTGGAGAGCTACGGCATCGAGGTCCGCACCGCGCCCACCGCCGACGACGCCCAGCTCGACGTCCTCGACGGCGCCCAACTGTTGTGGATCGAGACGCCCTCCAACCCGGGCCTCGACGTCTGCGACATCCGGCGGCTGGCGGACGCCGCGCACGCCCGCGGCGCACTGGTCGCCGTCGACAACACCCTCGCCACCCCGCTCGGCCAGCGCCCGTTGGACCTCGGTGCGGACTTCGCGGTCGCCAGCGGCACCAAGGCCCTGACCGGCCACGGCGATCTGCTGCTCGGGTACGCCAGCACCCGTGACGCGGCGCTGGCCGACGGCGTCCGGCTGTGGCGCAAGACGGTCGGCGCGATCCCCGGCCCGATGGAGAGCTGGCTCGCGCACCGCTCGCTCGCCACCCTGGCCCTGCGCGTCCGCCAACAGGCCGAGGGCGCGCTGGCGTTGGCCACCGCGCTGACCGCGCGCCCCGAGGTCACCGGGGTGCGCCACCCCGGCCTGCCGTCGGACCCGTCCCATGCCCTCGCGGTCCGGCAGATGCGCCCCGGCCGCTTCGGCTGCGTGGTCTCCTTCGTCCTCCCGGACCGGGCGTACGCGGAGCGGTTCCTGGCCGCGCTGACGCTGGTGGACAACGCGACCAGCTTCGGCGGCGTGCGCTCCACCGCCGAACGCCGGGCCCGCTGGGGCGGCGACGACGTCCCGGAGGGCTTCATCCGGCTCTCCGTCGGCATCGAGGAGCCGCAGGACCTGATAGCCGATGTGCGGCGGGCGTTGGACGCGGCGAGACCGTAGTGCCGCGTCGGGCGGACGAACGGGCACGTCCCGCGCGCGGTCCGGCAGCACCGCTACGCGAAAAAAGGCCGGCAGGGTATCCCCCCTCGTCACCCTGCCGGCCTGCGGCTCAACGTGGATCCGGTCCGGACGCTTCACGGGCCGGATGTTTCACGTGAAACGAACCGCTTCAACAAGGCTAGTTGACTCAGCGTCAGTGTCCAATCACGCTAGCGACACAGCCCTATCGACAAATTTATAGTTGCCCCGCGACCAGGCTTCTGAGGGGCGCAGGAGGTACGCGATGGATCTGGCCCTGCTGCGTACCTTCGTCACGGTCCACCGGGCCGGCTCGTTCACCCGGGCCGCCGCGCTCCTCGGGCTCTCCCAGCCCGCGGTGACCAGCCAAATACGCACGCTGGAGCGCCAGTTGGGGCGCCCGCTCTTCGTCCGTTGCGCCCGTGGCGTCACCGCCACCACCTTCGGCGACGAACTCGCCCACAAGGTCGCGCCCCACCTCGACGCCCTCACCGAGATCACCGAGGCGGGCCTGGACCAGGACTCCACCACCCGCACCCTCCACCTCGGCGGCCCCCCGGAGTTCACCGCCGAGCGCGCGTTACCCGCGCTGAGCCCGCTGGTCTCCCAGGGCCTGTCCATACGCACCGCCTACGGCGCCGCCGACGAGCTGCTGAACGGCCTGGCCGCCGGCCACCACGACCTGACCGTCACCACCACCCGACCGCGCGGCGGGCTGCTCACCGCCACCCCGCTCTGCGACGAGGAACACGTGCTGGTCACCGCGCCCCGCTGGGCGACCCGGCTGGGCGGCCCCGGCGTCGTCCAGGCCGGCGGCGTCCGCGTGCTCGAACCCGTCCCGCTGGTCGAGGTCCACGAGAGCCTGCCGCTGATCGCCCGCTACTGGGCCGCCGTCTTCGACGCCAAACCGACCGCCTCCGCCGCGGTCGTCGTCGACGATCTGCGGGCGGTGCTGTCCTGCGTCGCGGCCGGCGCCGGGCTGGCCGTCCTGCCCCGCTACCTGTGCGTCGAGGCGCTGGACAGCGGCGCGGTGATCGCCCTCCTCGACCCGCCGGTGCCGCCGCTGCGCACCTACTTCCTGGCCGTGCGGACCGGGACGCTGGGGCTGCCGCACATCGCGCGGGCACACGAGTGGCTGCTGCGGACCGCGGCCGACTGGTGACGTGAGCCGTGGGACGGGGGTTTCACCCCGGCCCGACTGCGGCATCTGTCCCCTATGACCGTACGGCCAGTCGTCAAACGCACCGCCCGCGCGATCCTGCTCGACGGCACGGATCTCGTACTGATCAAGCGCACCAAGCCGGGCCGGGCCCCGTACTGGATCACCCCCGGCGGCGGCGTGGAGCCGGAGGACGCCACGGTCATCGAGGCCCTCCACCGCGAGTTGGACGAGGAGCTGGGCGCCAAGGTCACCGACGTGGTGCCGGTCTTCGTCGACACCGTCGAGCACCTCACCGACGGCGGGGTGGACGGCGTCAAGGTGCAGCACTTCTTCGTCTGCCGGCTGGACTCGATGGACCCGGCCCGCCGGCACGGCCCCGAGGTCGAGGAGCCGTGCGGCGAGTACGAGATCGTGCGGGTGCCCTTCACCCGGATCGGGATCGCCTCGGTCGACGTCGTCCCGCTCTCCCTGCGGCACTATCTGGACGGCAACATCGAGGGCGTGCGCGCGATGCACGCCCCCGACCTCGGCTAGCAGCGACCGACCCCCGGTCAGCCGTCGCGCCGGTCGAACCAGCCGCGGAACTCCGGGCCGTCCTCGGCCGGCCGGCGCGGCTGGGCCCGGGCCAGCACCGCGTCGACCCGGTCGAGGAACTCCTCGTTCAGCTCCGCGGCCAAGTCGTCCCGCGCGGGCCGCCGTTGGCCGGAGTCGGGGACGTCCTCGTGCAGTCCGCCGCGCAGATGCTCCGTCCCGCGCTGCGGGCGGCGGAACGCCGGGCGCCGGTCGGCCTCGGCGGCGGACCCGAAGAAGTCGCCACCCTTGCGCTTGACGTCGTCGGTGCCCCAGGCGCGCGCCCGGCGCTCGGTCGCCGGGACCTTCCGGAAGTGCGGGATGTGCTTGGAGCAGTGGATGTACGCCTCCTCGACCTCGACCACCACCCACAGTTGGGCCCGCCGGCCCGGGACCGGATCGACCGGCAGCTCCGGATAGTGCGCCCGCATCTCCTCGTCCAGCACCACCCGGGCCCGGCCGTTGATGTGCAGCCCGATCCGGTAGCGGGTGAAGTCGACCATGAGGATGCCCAGTCGCGGGTTCTCGGAGAGGTTGCCGAGGGAGGCCATGACGCCGTTGCCGCGGTACTCCGGATAGGCCAGCAGCCGGTCGTCCAGCACCTGGACGAAGCCGGGCGGACCGGCCCGGAAGGTGGAGTCGCACTCGCCGTGCCGGTCGGCCGTGGCCAGGAAGAACATCTCCTGGCAGGCCACGAACTCCCGCATCCGCGCGTTGAGATGGTCCAGGACCTGGTCCGCGTAGAAGCGGTCGGCGCGCGCGGTCGTCCCGAGTCTCCGCTGCACCAGGTGCTCACCGTCGCTCCCGGGCCGCTCCGCCGGCCAGCCCGGGTCCCCACCCTCCGTCGCGCGGTCGTGTTCACCGTGTGCTGCCAAGGCTTCAGTCTCCCGTTGCTACCAGCTCGTCGATGGAGTCGTGCCAAATCCGCCCGGCCGGGACGCCGACCCCCACCAGTGCCTCCACACCGCTGCGGATCAGCCCCGGCGGGCCGGAAAGATATGCGTCGTATTCCCGGTACGGCCCGTATTGCCGCACGGCATCGGGGAGTTGGCCGGTGAGGGTGTTCGGGCCGCCCCGGGTCCCTGGCCCGACGGTGACGACCGGGCGGACGGAGAGCCAGGGGTGGGTCCGCTCCAGCCGCAGCATGGTGTCGATGTCGTAGAGGTCGTGGTCGCTGCGGGCGCCGTAGAAGACCTCCACCGGGCGCCGGGCGCCGTGCTCGGCGATGTCCTCGACCAGCGCCTTGATGGGTGCGATGCCGGTGCCGCCGCCGACGCACAACAGGCCGTTGCCGGTGGAGTGGTCGACCGTCATCGAGCCGGCGGGCGCGCCCAGCCGCACGGAGTCCCCGGGCCGGGCGCGGTGCACCAGCGCGTTGGAGACCCAGCCGGCCGGCACCGCCTTCACGTGCAACGAGAGCAGACCGTCGGAGCGCGGCGCCGAGGCGAAGGAGTAGTGCCGCCACACCCGGGGCCACCAGGGGGTCTCCAGGCTGGTGTACTGGCCGGCGCGGAACGGGTACGGCTGGTCCGGGCGGAGCGTCACCACCGCGGTGTCGGGGGTGCGCAGTTCGTGCGCGACGACCTCGGCCTGCCACCAGGCCGGGGCGACGGCCTCGTCCTCGGCCGCCGCGTCGATCATGATCTGGGAGATGGCGGTGTAGGCACGCACCCAGGCGCCCTCGGCCTCCGGGCTCCACGTGGCCGTGGCATAACGGGAGAGCGCGCTCAGCAGGCACTCGCCGACCGCCGGATAGTGGTCGGGCAGGGTGCCGTACTTGCGGTGGCCGCGGCCGAGTTGGGTGAGGTACTGGCCGAGCACCTCGGCGTTGTCGACGTGCTTGGCGGCGGTGAGCAGCGCCTTGAAGAGCCGGTCGCGCTGGGTGTCCATCGAGGCGGGGAACAGCGCCCGCAGATCGGGGTGCTGGACGAACAGCAGCGCGTAGAAGTACGAGGTGACCTTGTCGGCCACGGGCTCGATCTCGTTCATGGTGCGCCGGATGAGCACCGCGTCGGGAGAGGCCGTCGCTTCTGACGGGCCGGTGGCTTCCAGTGCGGCCAGGGAGGGCAAAGCCGCCGGCGGGGCCGGTGGTGCGGGCGGGGCCGGGGCGGACGGTGGCTCAGGAGCGGCCGACGGGGTGGCGGGGGCCACCGTGTTCGGTGGGGCCGCGGGGGCCTCCGGGGCGGGCCCGGGAGCCGGAGTGTGCGGGTCGAAGCCGCCGAAGGCGTCGAACGGCGTGTGCGCGGCGGGCTCGTGGACCGGCTCCGGCTCCGTCCCGGGACGCGGGGCGGCGGGCGCCGTGCCCTCCTCGGGGTCCGGGGCGGCGAGCTGACGGTCCGTCCCCCACCGGGGCAGCGTGCCCTGCCGCGGCACCCGCTGCGCCTCCGGCTCGCGCTCCCGCTCGGCGGCGGTGCCCACCGGGCGTATCGGGTTCACGGGCCGGCTGGGTATCCGCTCCGCATCGACGCGTTCGCCGGGCTCGGCGCGGTCCTCGTGCGCCGGTTCCGGCTCGTCCCGGCCGTTTTGCCGGCCCGGCTCGTCTCCGGAAGATTTCTTCGCCGGCGGAGTGAACCAACCCCAATCGCCACTGCTGCCGCCAGAAGGACCGTTATCGGCCGACGTGGTGGTCGGAGCGTCCATGGTCTGCCTCGCCTCGAACGTCTTTCGGTGGTCTTTGCCGTTCCCCTGACCGGAACTGCCCGGAATTCCCCCGCCCTGCCCGGAATTCTTCGTCGCCTCAAGCGATCCCGGCAACACTCTCTAACGCGGACACATCTCACTTCCCTGTGGCAAGCGGCGCACATGCCGTTCCGTCAGCATGCCACCCCGCTCCACCGCATCGGACAAACAGCCGGAAGTCCGGGTGACACGGGCCGTCTCCCCGCTAGGCTGACGAGCTTTGCCCGCCGTCCACGCCCCGCGAAGGACCCGCCCCCCGTCGAGCCGGAGTCGACCATACCGGCAGTAGTTGAAACCACAACCCCCGATCCGGGGACACTCAACGCGCCCCCGCCAATACCAGTGATCCTCCCCACAGACGGCAAATTCCGTACCCGCGGCGGACGAATGCGCCGCGGAAAACGCGCGCCCCGTCGAATTACCCGCCGGTACGCACCAGTTCGTATGCCGCGCGAAGATCACGTCCCGCATACGCATACCTGGCCAGGTCGCTGACATGGTGATCGGCATTCACCGCCACCGACTCCGGTACCACCGCGAAGAGTTCGACGTCCGACATCGAGTCGCCGTATGCCACGCAGTCGTCCCGGCCCAGCCCGTACCGCGCACAGAGCTCGTCCGCGATCCGCACCTTCGCTGACGACGAGAGGATGCCGGCCGGTTCCACCGGGGTGCGGATCGGCACCGCGGGCCAACGGGAGCCGTGCGCGGTGTCGACGCCCCAGTCCAGCAGCCGCTCGACGAAGAATCCGGGCGAGAGGGAAATCACGGCGCACCGCTCGCCGCGGGCCCGGATGTCGGCCCACACCTCCCGGATGCCGGCCAACCACGGCGCCCCCTCGAAGGCCGCCGCCACATGCGCCTCGGTCAGCTCGGCGGCCCACAGGTCGCAGGCCCGCTGCGCGAAGCCCGCCGGGGTCAACTCCCGAGCCGCGAACGCCCGCTCCAGTTCGGCGATCTCGCGCTCCAGCCCCAGCTGACGGGCGATCTCGACGGCGGCCGCGGACCCGTGGAGCAGGGTGCCGTCCATATCGAACAGATGCAGCTTGCTCATGGCCGGAGCCTAACGAGGACGTCGCCGCCCCCGACGTCCCGCCGTCCGCCGGCAGGCCCGGGCCGTACGCGCCGCCGCGTACACGCGGATACTCCCGCCGTCAGATGTCCCGCTCCCCGTCGCCCGGCACCGTGGGGGCATGCAGCTTCGCCGGCCCGCCCGCCGGGCCCTCCTCGTCGCCCATGTCGCCTGCTCCGTCGGCTGGCTGGGGCTCACCGCCGGGCTGTTCGTGCTCGGCGTCACCGGCTTCACGGCCGCCTCCGCCCCGACCGCCGAGGTCGCCTACCGGGCGATGCGGCTCCTCATCGACCACCTGGTGCTCCCGGTGGCGCTGGCCTCACTGGCCAGCGGGTGGGTGCTGGCCCTCGGTACGCCGTGGGGGCTGACCCGGTACCGCTGGGTCCTCACCAAGGCGTGGCTGACGCCCCCGGCCCTGCTGCTGACGGTGCTCGCGCTCCGCCCCGGCGTCGCCCGCCTCGCCGCGGCGGCCGCCGCCGGTCACCCCGCGTCCGACGTCGGCCTCCTCGTGGCCCCGGGGGTCGCCTCCGCGCTGTACCTCTTCCTGACCGCGCTCTCCGTCCTCAAGCCGTGGGGGCGCACCACGCGCGGCGGCCGACCGCGCGGGGCACGGCCGACCGGGGGTCGGGCCCGGACGGGCGTCGCGTCGTGACGGCGCCCGTTGGCGGGCCGCAGCGGCGCGGACCCACCGGGACCGGCAACCGGAACGCTCAGCTCCGCGCCGCCGGCGCGGCCGCCTCGACCCCCTCGGTCCGCTCACCCGTCACGACCGGACCGCCCGCGGCCACCACCTGGCCGTGGCCCGGCTGCCGGCGCTCCAGGGAGGAGGCCAGCACCGCCACCCCCAGCGCCACGACCGTCATCAACGCGCCCACCCAGTTGGGCGCGGTCAGCCCGAGCCCGCCCGAGATCACCAGGCCGCCGAGCCACGCGGCCAGCGCATTGCCGAAGTTGAAGGCCGCGATGTTGCCGGCCGAGGCCAGGGTGGGCGCGGCGGCCGCCTGGTCCAACACCCGCTTCTGGAGCGGCGGTACGGTCGCGAAGCCGAAGAAGCCGATCAGCCCGATGGTGATCACCGCGGCGACCTTGTGGTGCGCGGTGAAGGTGAACGCGGCCAGCACCACCGCCAGTCCGGCCAGGGACGCGTAGAGCATCGGCATCATGGCGCGGTCGGTGAACCGGCCGGAGACGAGGTTCCCGCCGACCATCCCGAGGCCGAAGACCGCGAGCAGCCAGACGACGGAGGACGGCGCGAAGCCGGCGACCCCGGTCATCATCGAGGCGAGGTAGGTGAGGGCCGCGAAGACCCCGCCGAAGCCGAGGACGGTCATCAGCATCGCCAGGCCGACCTGCGGGTTGCGGAAGACCGCCAGCTCGCTGCCGATCCGGGCGGCCGCCCTGGCCCGTTGCGCCGGGACCAGCTTCACGATGCCGAACAGCCCCAGCACGCCGAGCACGGTGATCGCGTAGAACGTGGTGCGCCAGCCGAGCTGCTGGCTGACCAGGGTGCCGGCCGGCACGCCCACGACGTTGGCCACGGTCAGGCCGCTGAACAGCAGCGAGAGCGCGATGGCCCGCTTCTCCGGGGCGACGAGGTCGGCGGCCACCAGCGAGCCGATGCCGAAGAACGCGCCGTGGGCGAAGGCCGAGACGACCCGGCCGACGAGCACCAGCCCGAAGGTGGGCGCCAGGCCGGTGAGCAGGTTGCCCACCACGAACAGGCCCATCAGCAGCATCAGCATCTGCTTCCGGGTGAAGCGGGTGCCGAGCACCGTCATCAGGGGGGCGCCGACCACCACGCCGAGGGCGTAGAGCGTGGTCGCGTAGCCGGCGAGCGGGATGGAGACGCCGAAGTCCGCCGCCATGTCGGGCAGCAGCCCCATGACCGCGAACTCGGTCGTTCCGATCCCGAAGGCGCCGATGGCGAGCGCCAGGAGCGCGAGAGGCATGGCGGGTCCTTCCCCTTGATTGCACACATCCTCAACCGGCGCAGACAATAATTGCAGGCGCGCTTTATTTGCAAGCGCCGACTATTTCGGATGTGGCCTATCCTGGTGCGGACGACGGATGAGGAGGTCTGCGATGACGCAGCGCACGCGGGAGACGACCACGACGCGGGACGCCGCCTCCGGCGCCCTCGCCCAGGGCTGGTGCGCGCTCTCCGCCCTGCACGGCCGCATCGAGTCGCACATCGAGCGCGCCCTGCAGGCCCAACACGGCCTCAGCGTCCGGGAGTTCTCGGTGCTCAACGTGCTCAGCGAGCAACACGACGGGCCCGGCGGCCACCTCCGGATGCACCAGGTCGCCGACGCGGTCGTGCTCAGCCAGAGCGCCACCACCCGCCTGGTCACCCGGCTCGAAGAGCGCGGGCTGCTCTCCCGCTACCTCTGCCCCGACGACCGGCGCGGCATCTACACCAACGTCACGCCGGACGGCCTGCGCCTCCTCGAAGCGGCCCGGCCCGCCCACGACACCGCGCTGCGCGACGCCCTCCGGGACGCCGCGCAGCGGCCCGAGCTGGCACCGCTGGTGACGGCGGTCGAGACGCTCGGCACCTCCGGGTAACGGGGACGACCCGCCGCGGGTACGGCGATCGCCCGAACCCTGGGCAGGCCGGCCCGCGCGGCATAAGGTCGCGGCCATGAGCGATCTTGAGATAAGGCGCGCCACCGAGGACGACCTGCCCGCCATCGTGGCGATGCTGGCCGACGACCCCCTGGGCGCCACCCGCGAGTCCCCCGACGACCTGACGCCCTACCGCGCCGCGTTCGCCGTCCTGGACGCCGATCCGCACCAGCACCTGGTCGTCGCCGTCCGCGGCGGCCGGGTCGTCGGCACGCTCCAGCTCACGGTGGTCCCCGGACTCTCCCGGCGCGGCGCCACCCGCTCGATCATCGAGGCGGTGCGGATCCACGCCGACGAGCGCGGCGCCGGCCTGGGCACCGAGCTCATCGACTGGGCGGTCAGCCAGTCCCGGAAGCTGGGCTGCCAGCTCGTCCAGCTCACCTCTGACGCCACCCGGGTCGACGCCCACCGCTTCTACGAGCGGCTCGGCTTCGAGGCGTCCCACCTCGGCTTCAAGCTGACCCTCTGACGGCCCCCGGGAACGGTCAGCGGCCGGCCGGGGGAGCGGTGCGGCGGGCGCGGTGGGCCTTCTGTCGGCAGGCCCCGCCGCAGTACCGCGCGGGCCGCCCGGTGCGCGCCGCCGCGAGCGCCGCCCCGCACACCTGACACCGGGTTTCGTTACGCTTCGCCCCCGCTGTCGGAAGTTCCGTTACGTTTCGGTCGGCGCGCAGCCCGTCGAGCAGCAGCGCCGCCATCCGGCCCGCCGGCGCCGCACCGGGTTCCCCGTCCACGCCCGCGGCCCCCTGCCCGGCCGACCGCCGACGCTCCATCGTCAGACACCCCGCCAGCAGCACGCGGACGTCGTCCAGATCGACGTCCGCCCTTACCGCGCCGGCACGTTGGGCCCGCGCCAGCAGCACGGCGAGGGCCACCAGGAACTCCAGCTCCGGGCCCGCATCGCCCTCCTCGGTCGCCCCGGGACCGCTTCCCCCGGCCGCCTCCAGCACCTCGCAGAGCGCCCGATTGGGGGCGGCGAGCCGCACCACCGACGCCAGGAAGCGGAAGAACACCTCGCCGGGGTCATCCGCATCGGTCAACTCCCCAGCCGCATCGGCGAAGAGCCGCAGCCGGTCCCGGACCGCCGCCCTGAACAGGGCCTCCTTGGAAGGGAAATGGCGGTACACCGTCCCGGCACCGACCCCGGCGCGCCGGGCGATCTCATCGAGCGGGACGCCCAACCCCCGTTCCTCAAAGGCGGATCGGGCCGCCTGGAGCACCAGCGCACGATTGCGCCGGGCATCCGCGCGCGGGGTCGCCGACCGGCTCTCCGCCCGCCACACACCTGCTGGCACCACCCGGCTCCTCCGCGCTCCACACCCGGGAGAACAACCGGGTTGATCGTTCCGATTCTACGAGGCCGTTAAAACACACGTGCGGATCGCCACGCTGGGGTGACGGGCGGGGAGGGGAGGCGCGGGGAACGGGGCGCGGGGCGACGGAGACAGCGGGGAGACGGAGGCGAGGGCGGCGACGCGGGCTCCGGGCGGGCAGCACGCCGGACACGGCGGGCGTAGGCGCGCCCCCACACAAAAAAAGGGGTGTGGTCTGTTTCACGTGAAACAGACCACACCCCTGGCGTCGTGTCGAAGGTGCGTCCGGCGGCCGGGAACCGCCCGCCGAGTCAGTGGGCCGGCACGGCTCAGGCCGCGGCGACGGCCCCGTCCCATGCCGCACCGGCCGCGCCAGCCGCCGCGTCCTCGTCGACCGCGACACCCAGCGCCCGCAGACCGGCGGCCAGCGCCGCCAGCGAGGCGAGCACCACCGCCCGGTCCGCGGCCCGCCCGTAGTGGTTCACCCTGATCATCTCCGCGGCCAGCGCACCGGCGGCGGCCTGCACCGGAACCGAGCCGTCGGCAGCCAGGGCCGCGGACACCACCTCGCGGGCGTCCACCCCCGCCGGCGCACGGAGCGTGGTGGCGGCCGGCGCCGCGTGCTCGTCGCGGATCACGTACGGCACCGGGCCGCCGAGCACCGCGACGCCCGCCCGGACCGCCGCGGCGGCCGCCCGGTGGCGGGTGACGACCGCGTCCAGCCCCTCCTCCTCGATCCGGTCCACGGCCTGCTCCAGCGCCAGCATCTCCAACTGCGCCGGGGCGTGCGGAAGGGCGGTGCGGCCGGCGTCGATCCAGCGCTCCTTCCAGTCCAGCAGCGAGAGGTAAGAGCGCCGCGGCGCCTGCTCGTTGGCGGCGATCCGCTCCCAGGCGCGGGCGCTGACCGACACCGCGGAGACCCCGGCCGGGCCGGCCAGCGCCTTCTGACCGCCGATGACACAGAGGTCCACGCCCCAGGCGTCGGTGAGCAGCGGCTCGGCGCCCACCGAAGCGACCGCGTCCAGCATCAGCAGCGCCCCGTGCTCCCGCACCACCGCGCCGATCTCGGCGACCGGGTTGGTGTTGCCGGTCGCCGCCTCGGCGTGCACCAGGCTCACGAAGTCGATCTCGGGGTGCTCCCGCAGCGCGTCCGCCACCTGCTCGGGGCTGACCGCACCGGTGAACGGCGCGCTGATGGTGATCACCTCGGCGCCACAGGACCGCAGCCAGCCGCCGAACGTCTCGCCGTAGGGACCGGTGATGACGTTGAGGGCGGTGCTGCCGGGCCGCACGGCCGAGCGGATGCACGCCTCCAGGGGCAGCAGCGCCTCGCCCTGCATCGTCACGACATCGCAGCGGGTGCGCATCAGGGCCGCGACCTTGTCCTCGATCCGTCCGAAGCGGGCGGCGTCGAGCGGCGGCAGGTCGAGCAGAAGCGGGGCGTCGGCGTTCGCAGTCACGGCAGTCACGGTGGCCTTCCAGCGGTGGCGAGCCGCGCACTGCGGCGGCTCCTGACATCTCGCTCGACTGTACGTCCGCCGGTGCACCCCCGTCGGCCGGGTCCGGGCCCCTCCCCGGGCCCGGATGGCCCGCGGCGCGGGGGCCGCCCGACCGGCCCCCGCTGCCGTTCCCCGCCTCCGGGTCAGACGCCCCGCCAGCCCTCGGGGTCCACCCCGCCCGGCACCGGTCCTGCGGGCTCGTAGGGCCCGCGGGTGAAGACGAAGCTCCCCAGGTCGAGGTGGGTGACCGTGCCGTCCGGCGCCCGCTGCGCGCGGAGCGTCTCGCCGGCGTAGTAGCCGTCCAGCCCGGTCCAGGTACCGTCGCCCTCGGCCCGGAAGCGCGAGGTGCGCCCGCCGCCGGACAGCGTGATCAACTCCAGCCCGCGCCCGTCCATCAACCGCAGCGCGAACGGGTTCGCGCCCCAGTACCAGGGCCCGGTCAGGGCCAGCAGCGCCTCGTCCACCGGGCCCGGCAGCGGGCGCCACGGCTCCGGGATCCGCGGCTCTTGGCTCGCGACGATCTCCAGGAAGTCGGCCGCCACCGTGCTGATCGGCACGCCGGAGGTGCAGTTCGCCAGTGCCAGCGCCGCCGTGTCCTGCCCCCGGTCGGTCCACAGCGTCGCCAGGAACCCCGGCATCGACCCGGTGTGGCCGGCGAGCAGCCGCCCGCGCCGCCGCACGAGCTGCGTGCCCAGCCCGTACCCCCCGTCCCAGGTGTCGCCCTCCGGCGGCACCGCGGGCTCCTGCATCTCGGCCAGGCTCGCCCCGCTCAGCACCCGCTCGTCGCCCCGCAGCAAGAAGGCCGCCCACCGGCACAGGTCCTCCACCGTGGACCACAACTGCCCCGCCGGGCCCATCAATCCGGTGTCGTGCGCGGGCTCGGGCAGCACCGCATCGGCCCACGGATGGACCGCCCAGCCCTCCGCGTGCGGCGCCTCCGGCAGAAGCGTCGTCCGGGCCATGCCTAGCGGCTCCAACACCTCGCGCCGCAGGACCTCGCCCCACGGCGTCCCACCCCGCAGCCGCTCCACGAGCGCCCCCAGCACGGCGTATCCGGGATTGGAGTAGTGGTGGCGCCGCCCCACCGGATGCACCCGGGACCGTTCACCGAACAGATCGGCCGGCTCGGGCCGCAGTCCGCCGTCGGTCCGCTCCCACCAGGGGCCTCGCGACTCCGCCGCCAACCCCGCACTGTGTGAGAGGAGTTGGGCGACCGTCGCCTCCGGAACGGGGACGTCCTTGAGGTAGGTCCCGATGGGATCGTCCAGCCCCAGCAGCCGCTCGTCCCGGAGCCGCAGCACCAGCACGGCCACGAAGTTCTTGGTCAGCGAGCCGATCCGGTACTGCACATCACCGTGCGGCACCTTCCCGTCCACCGCGCCGCGGGCACCCGCCCACACCACCCGGCCCCCGCGGACCACCGCCCCCATCATCGACGGCGCCCGCCCCTCGGACTGCGCAACCGCCAACCGTCGCACCAAGCCCCGCCGCGTCTGCGGCAACAACTCCGCGTACTCCTCACCCACTTCGACGACGACACCGTCACGCGGAACCACCGCGCCCACCCCGCCCTCGCCCGCCCCGGGCTCCTGCGACTCCGTCGACTCCACGACCGTCATGACGCTCCCCAATGAGACTTCCCGCCGGCCGCACCGGCCCGGCCGGTCCCTGTCAACGGCGGACGACGCCCACCGCGCCGCCATCCTGCCCGCCCGCCGTCGACGACGCCGCCATGTTTCACGTGAAACAACCGCATGCAGCAGCGCGCCGTTTCACGTGAAACACCGCCCGACGCGCACCGTCACGACGCTGCCAAAGCCCCCAACACCTCTTGGAGCACGGCCTGTTCGCCCTCGGGCAACCAGCGCGCCGCATGCACCATGTGCAGCGCACTCCGCAGCCGCATCCGGTCCTCGTCCGTCCCCAAGAAACCCAGATAGGCCGGCAACGTCAGCCCCAGCGCCTTGAGATCGCCCCGCTCACACCAGCGGGCGAACAGAACCCGCAGGGGCTCTACACCCCCCGCGCCCATGCTCCCGTGCCCCGCGGCCGCCTCGTCCCCCTCGCCCGCGGTCTCGCGCAACCCCTCCGCGACGGCGAAGCGGTTCCAGTCGCCGTACTGCCCCTCGGGGGGCCTCGGCCACCCGCTCGGCCGCGCGGACGAAGTACCGGTGGGCGGCGGCGCGTTGGCCGAGCTCTCGATGCGCGTTCCCCATGTTGAGGTACAGCGACGGATAGAAGCCCCGCACCCGTTCGTCCCCGACCAGGTCGGCGCGGTCCAAGCACTCCCTGTTCCAACGCAGCCTCGCCTCCGCCGAGTTCTGGTGCCGCGCGAGGTAGTGCGCGGCGATGCACGCCTCGTAGTCGTCGCGGGCCCCGTCCCACGCCTGTCGGAAGAGCTCCCGCGCCGCCCCGGGGCGACCCTCCGCCTCGGCCTCCATGCCCGCCACGCACAGCCGCACCACCGGCAGTTCCGGATCCATCCGCCCGTTCTCCCCCTCAGCCATCGCCCGTTCCCGCCCTCCGGTTCTCCACGTTGCCCGTCGGCTCCCCACCCCTCAGCGCTCCCGCACCGGCATCACCACCGTCGTGAAGCTCCCCTGGTCCGCGGAACGGACGACGACGGGCTGGTCCGCGGCCACGATCTCCAGCAGCACGTCGGGCCCCACGCCCGACTCCAACACCGGCACCAGGACGGCCGGATCGAAGGCCACGCGCACCCCGGGCCCGGTCCGCACCGCGCGCAGCCGTACGGGCCGGGTCTCCCCGCCCGACACCTCCAACGTCTCGTCCGCGGCGCCCTCCGCGTCCGGCCCGAACGCCAGCGAGGTCGGCCCGACGCTCCGCTCCGCCACCGCGTCCCGCAGCCCGACCCGGTCCACGATCACCCGGTGCCGGACGGCGGCCAACCCGGACAGCATCAGCCGGTAGTCCGGGAACTCCCCCGGCTCGGCTCCGACGGCCGGCCCGTCGACGTCCCAGCACTCGCGACCGCTCCGCAACCGGACCCGCGCGACGCCCGGAGCGTCCCCCGCGACCGGGAACCACTCCACCTCCACCGCCGGTTGCCGTACCGCCCACTCGGCCATCCGCCGCGCGCGGTCCGCCGCGATCAGCACCCGCCGCGGACCGCCCTCGTAGCCCTCCGGCCGCAGCACCCGCACCGCCAGACGATGGCGATCGGTGGCCACCAACCGCACTTCCCCGTCGGCGAGTTCGAGCAGCACGCACCCCAGCACCGGGAACTCCTCTGCCACCCCGCCGGTCGCCACCGCGGGCCCCACCTGACGCACCGCGCTGGCGAGTTCCGGCCCGTCCACCCGCGCCCGTGCCGTGCCGGCGGACCGGGCCGGGTACGCGGACGTCTCGCGCAGAAAGCCCTCCACGACGGTCCGCGCCTCGTCCGCCGCCCGCCGGGTCCGCTCCAGATGTGCCCGCAGTACGTCCCGGGCCGCGTCCTCGGGCCCGTCGAGCACGGTCTCCACGTCCACCAACGGCAGCCCGGCCGCCCGCAGTTGTCGCAGCCGCACCGCCCGCGACACCTGCCCGGACCCGTAGCGCCGGTATCCCGTGGCGGCGTCCACCCGGTCCGGCCGTAGCACCCCGCAGTCGTCGTAGAAGCGCAGCGCGCTCGGCGTCAGCCCCACGCATCGGGCGAACGCGCCGATGCCCAACAGTTCCCCGTCGTCCATGGCCGCGATTGTCGGGCTTCGACCAACTCGAAGGTCAAACCACCAGGCCGGACCGTGGGGTCAGCCCGGACGGATGCCGATCGCCTCGAACCCGATCTGCCCGGGGTCGGTGTCCGGCGGCAGTTCGCCCCGCCCGACCGCCGGGCGCCACCGCTTCGGCGCGGGGTGCCCGCTCGGCTCAGGTCTGCGCCATGTCCACGAAGCGCGAGTAGTGGCCCTGGAAGGCCACCGTGATCGTCGCTGTGGGACCGTTACGATGCTTCGCCACGATCAGGTCGGCCTCGCCGGCCCGCGGCGACTCCTTCTCGTAGGCGTCCTCGCGGTGCAGCAGGATGACCATGTCGGCGTCCTGCTCGATGGAACCGGATTCACGCAGGTCGGAGACCATCGGCTTCTTGTCCGTGCGCTGCTCGGGACCACGGTTCAACTGCGAGAGCGCGATGACCGGGAGCTCCAGCTCCTTGGCCAGCAGCTTGAGATTTCGGGACATGTCCGACACCTCCTGCTGACGGCTCTCGGCCCGCTTGGAACCGCCGGACTGCATGAGCTGGAGATAGTCGATGACGACCAGCTTGAGCTCGTTGCGCTGCTTCAGCCGGCGGCACTTGGCGCGGATCTCCATCATCGAGAGGTTCGGCGAGTCGTCGATGTAGAGCGGCGCCGCCGAGACGTCCGGCATCCGGCGCGCCAGCCGCGTCCAGTCGTCGTCGGTCATGCTGCCGGAGCGCATGTGGTGCAGCGCGACCCGGGCCTCGGCGGACAGCAGACGCATCGCGATCTCGTTGCGCCCCATTTCGAGCGAGAAGATCACGCTCGGCAGGTTGTTCCTGATCGAGCAGGCCCGCGCGAAGTCCAGCGCCAGCGTCGACTTACCCATGGCCGGACGGGCCGCGATCACGATCATCTGGCCCGGGTGCAGACCGTTGGTGAGCGCGTCGAGATCGGTGAAGCCGGTCGGCACACCGGTCATCTGACCCTGGCGCGAGCCGATCGCCTCGATCTCGTCGAGCGCGCCCTCCATGATCTCGCCGAGCGGCAGGTAGTCCTCGCTGGTCCGCTGCTCGGTGACGGCGTAGATCTCCGCCTGGGCCTTGTTGACGATCTCGTCGACGTCGCCGTCGGCGGCGTATCCCATCTGCGTGATCCGGGTGCCGGCCTCGACGAGGCGGCGCAGCACCGCCCGCTCGTGGACGATCTCCGCGTAGTACTCGGCGTTGGCGGCCGTCGGAACGGACTGCACCAGGGTGTGCAGGTACGAGCCGCCGCCGACCCGGCCGATCTCGCCGCGCTTGGTGAGCTCGGCGGCGATGGTGATCGGGTCGGCCGGCTCGCCCTTGGCGTAGAGGTCGAGGATCGCCTGGTAGATCAGCTCGTGCGCGGGACGGTAGAAGTCCTCGCCCTTGAGCACCTCGACGACATCGGCGATGGCGTCCTTGGACAGCAGCATGCCGCCGAGCACGGACTGCTCGGCGTCGAGGTCCTGCGGGGGGACGCGCTCGAAGCCGCCGGACCAGGAACCACCGCCCTCGTCGTCGCGGTCCGGGCGGTCGCCGCGCCCCCGGCCCTTGCCGTCGCCCCGACGGGAGCGGGCGGCCGGCAGCAGGTCGCTCGGACCGGAGTCCGCCCAGGGGTCTTCCATGGGCTCGGGAATGCTCACCCCGGCACCTCCTCCCGTCCGCGACGCGGACCTTGCTGTGCGGTTCTTTCTTACGGCACAGCTCTGACAATCAAGTCGCCCGACTCCGGTTACGGCGCGTCGAGTTCGGACGGGGTTTCCTGGCCGGAACAGGCGGCGGGTGCCGGACCACGGTAGGCCCGCACGCACCGTCCGCCAATCTGGTTATCCACAGGCCGTGTGGATGACCGCCCCATAGCTGTGGAGAAGTCCCCGGATCCTGTGCACGGGCCGGGGGAAACTTCTGTGGACAAGCACACAATTACGCCATCCACACCCACCTGACCTGCGCTTTTCTCATCCATAGGCTGTGGGGGAGAAAAACTTCGGCAACCTGTTCATGATCGCCGCGAACGCCACAGAGAAGGCACCTCCACAGAGCGGAAAGTAAGGATCACAAGATAGTTGCATCTGTTACCTGTGGACGATTAGATTGCCGCTCATGACACAGGCCCCCGCGACGCCACGGCGTGCCCCCCGCCGCCATGACCGCGAGATCATCGCGCTGGCCCTGCCGGCCTTCGGTGCCCTGGTCGCGGAACCGCTCTTCGTCATGGTCGACAGCGCCGTCATCGGCCACCTCGGCACCCGCCAGCTCGCCGGTCTCGGCGTCGCCGCCGCCCTCCTCACGACCGCCGTCTCGGTCTTCGTCTTCCTCGCCTACGCCACCACCGCCGCGGTCGCCCGCCGGGTCGGCGCCGGCGACCTCCCCGCGGCGATACGCCAGGGCATGGACGGCATCTGGCTCGCCCTGCTCCTCGGCGCGGCCGTCATCGCCGTCGTCCTGCCCACCGCCCCCTGGCTCGTCGAGGTCTTCGGCGCCTCTCCGGCCGCCGCCCCGTACGCCACCACGTACCTGCGGATCAGCGCGCTCGGCATCCCCGCGATGCTGGTCGTGCTCGCCGCCACCGGAGTCCTGCGCGGCCTCCAGGACACCCGGACCCCGCTCTACGTCGCCATCGGCGGCTTCACCGCCAACGCCGCCCTCAACGCCGGGCTGGTCTACCTCGCCGGCCTCGGCATCGCCGGCTCCGCCTGGGGCACCGTGATCGCCCAGTGCGGCATGGCCGCCGCCTACCTCGTCGTCGTGGTCCGCGGCGCCCGCCACCATGGTGCCTCACTCCGCCCGGACGCCGCCGGGATCCGGGCCTGCGCCCAGGCCGGCGTCCCGCTGCTGATCCGCACCCTCTCGCTGCGCGCGGTGCTGATGATCGCCACCGCCGTCGCCGCCCAGCTCGGCGACGCCGAGGTCGCCGCCCACCAGATCGTGCTGTCCCTCTGGTCCCTCCTGGCCTTCGCGCTGGACGCCATCGCCATCGCCGGGCAGGCCATCATCGGGCGCTACCTCGGCGCCGGGGACGAGGACGGCGCCCGGGCCGCCTGCCGCCGGATGGTGCAGTGGGGCATCGCCTCCGGCGTGGTCCTCGGCGTGCTGGTGGCGCTCGCCCGACCGCTCTTCATCCCCCTCTTCACCACCGACCCCGCCGTTCAACACCCACTGCTCGCCGCGCTCCTGGTCGTCGCGGTCACCCAGCCGGTCTCGGGCGTCGTCTTCATCCTCGACGGCGTCCTCATGGGCGCGGGGGACGGGCCCTACCTCGCCGGGGCGATGGTGGTGACGCTGGCCGTCTTCGTCCCGGCCGCCCTGGCCGTCCCGGCTCTGGGCGGCGGTCTGGTCGCCGTGTGGTGGGCGATGGCCCTCATGATGACCGTCCGGATGCTGACGCTCTGGCTGCGCACCCGATCCGGACGGTGGATTGTGACCGGGGCCTCGCGATGAAGCACCTGCCGAATTCCGGCCCTACACAGATAATGACCTTGTGCGCTCGCTTGCCAGGAAATCCGTCCTGCCCCTGACGCTCGTCATCGTCGGGGCAGCCGCAGTGGTGGGCTACGCCGCGGAGGAGAACCACCACAGCAGAGCCGGCAGTGGCCCCGCCGGTTACGGCAAGTCCGGCGAGCCCGGCGGGCCGCCCCAGGACCAGGACCCGTCGGCCTCCGCCCCGCCCCAGGACGGCAACGCCTACACCCCGCGCAGGACCGAGGAGAACGGCCGGATCGGCGCGGTCTTCGAGAAGGACGACCACGGTGCCCACTTCTGCACCGCGAGCGTGGTGCAGAGCCCGGGCCGGAACATGCTGATCACCGCGGCCCACTGCGCCTTCGACGCCGACACCGGCAAGCCGGTGGACGACCTGGTCTTCGCCCCGGACTACCGCAACGGCAACGAGCCCACCGGTCTGTGGAAGGTCAACAAGGTCGTGGTGGACGACCGTTGGGCCAAGTCGCAGGACGAGGACCTCGACGTCGCCTTCCTCAGCCTCGACGCCAAGGACGGCAAGCAGATCCAGGACGTCCTCGGCGGCAACACCCTCGGCATCGACCGCGGCTTCGACAACGAGGTCAAGATCACCGGCTACCCCACCAGCCGGGACACCCCGATCTCCTGCCAGAACCGCGCCACGAAGTTCAGCGACACCCAGATGCGCATCCAGTGCACCGACTTCGAGGGCGGCACCAGCGGCAGCCCCTGGCTGGCCGACTACGACCCCAAGAGCCACACGGGCACGGTCATCGGCGTCCTCGGCGGTCACGAGGGCGGCGGGGACCAGGACGACGTCTCCTACGCCGCGTACTTCGACGACGACATCGCCAAGCTCTACAAGCGCGCCCAGGACGAGGACTGACCACCGCTCAGCCCGCCCGCACAGCGCGAAGGGCCGCACCCCACGAGGGAGTACGGCCCTTTGGCGTTCGCTGCGAACTACGCTCAGGCGGCGATGACCTCGACGCCCAGCTTCGCGACGACCTCGGCGTGCAGACGCACCGAGATCTGGTGCGCGCCCAGGGTCTTGATCGGCGAACCGACCTCGACGCGGCGCTTGTCGACATCCGGACCACCGGCGGCCTTGATCGCCGAGGCGATGTCGGCCTGGGTGACCGAGCCGAACAGGCGGCCGGCCTCGCCGGCACGCACGGCCAGCTTCACGTTGACGCCCTCAAGCTGAGCCTTGACCTCGTTGGCCTGCTCGATCGTGGCGATCTCGCGGATCTTGCGACCGCGGCGGATCTGCTCGACGTCCTTCTCGCCACCCTTGGTCCAGCGGATCGCGAAACCGCGCGGAACCAGGTAGTTGCGGGCGTACCCGTCCTTGACGTCAACGACGTCGCCGGCGGTGCCGAGGCCGGAGACCTCGTGGGTGAGGATGATCTTCATGTGTCGGTCACCCTTCCCTTATCGCGCGGTGGACGTGTAGGGCAGCAGCGCCATCTCACGGCTGTTCTTCACGGCCGTGGCGACGTCACGCTGGTGCTGAGTGCAGTTACCGGTGACCCGGCGGGCACGGATCTTGCCGCGGTCGGAGATGAACTTCCGCAGCAGGTTCGTGTCCTTGTAGTCGACGTAGGAGATCTTCTCCTTGCAGAACACGCAAACCTTCTTCTTAGGCTTGCGAGCAGGCGGCTTCGCCATTGTCTCTCTCCAGTGAGTTCAAGAAGTGTGTGCTGACGCCCTCAGGCGCCGGCCGCTCTCCGACCTCGTTTCACGTGAAACACGCCGTTTCACGTGAAACACCGGCGGAGGAGCGCATGGCCGGACCTAGAAGGGCGGCTCGTCCGAGTAGCCACCGCCACCGGAGCCGCCGGAGCCACCGCCCCAGCCACCGCCGCCACCCTGGCCACCGCCAGAGGGACCACCGGTGGCCCACGGGTCGTCGGCCGGAGCGCCGCCACCCTGCTGACCGCCGCTGGGGCCGCCGCCCCAGCCGCCGCCACCCTGGCCGCCGCCCTGCTGGCCGCCGCCGAAGCCGCCGCCCTGGCCACCGCGACCGCTGGTCTTGGTGACCTTCGCCGTGGCGTTCCGCAGGCTCGCGCCCACTTCCTCGACGTCGAGCTCGTAGACCGTGCGCTTCACGCCCTCGCGATCCTCGTAGGACCGCTGCTTGAGACGGCCCTGGACGATCACGCGGGTACCCCGCGTAAGGGATTCGGCGACGTTCTCCGCCGCCTGACGCCACACCGAGCAGGTCAGGAACAGGCTCTCGCCGTCCTTCCACTCGTTGGTCTGGCGGTCGAAGGTGCGGGGAGTGGACGCGACGCGGAACTTCGCGACCGCCGCACCGGACGGGGTGAAGCGCAGCTCGGGGTCGTCGACAAGATTGCCGACGACCGTGATGACGGTCTCGCCTGCCATTAGGGGAACCTCTCGGCGGGTGTGCTGCTGGCTGCTGGTGTTGCTGCTACTCGAACCCGGTTACCGCTGAACGCGTACGCGCTCAGTGGGTCTCGGGACGGAGGACCTTGGTCCGAAGAACCGACTCGTTCAGGTTCATCTGACGGTCGAGCTCCTTGACGACCGCAGGCTCGGCCTGCAGGTCGATGACCGAGTAGATGCCCTCGGGCTTCTTGTTGATCTCGTACGAGAGACGACGACGGCCCCAGGTGTCGACCTTCTCGACCTTTCCGTTGCCCTCGCGGACGACGGAGAGGAAGTTCTCGATCAGGGGGGCGACGGCGCGCTCCTCCAGATCGGGGTCGAGGATGACCATCACCTCGTAGTGACGCATGGTGAACCCACCTCCTTTGGACTCAGCGGCCACGGTCGTTCCGTGGCAGGAGGGTCGTGATGCGTTTCCGCGCCCGCCGGCCCGTCATCCGGGCAGACATGGGCGCAGACCGTACAGAGTACCTGCCTCCGTGCTTCCGGTTGAAATCCGCCCGCCGGACCCCGCAATCTGGAACGCAACGGGTGTGAGCGGCGTTACAGTGCGCCGCCCCGTCAGTGGGAGGTGCCGTATGGCACAGGCAGCACGGACCCAGCGGAATCTGCTCGCGATCCTCAACAGCGACGGCCAAACCCATCCCGTAGAGAACACCTTCGCGGTCGTGACCCTCGTCCTCGGAGCGATTGCCGCCTTCACCGCTCTCTCCCCCAGCCTCCACCTGGTCAGTTCCTGGGTGGGCCTGATCGGGATCGGTACGGGCCTGTGGGGCCAGTACATCTCCTCCACGACGGCGGAGCGGTTCCTGTTGATCATCGGGCTCGGCGCGGCCGGCGTCGGGTTCTACATCGGCCTGGCCCACGGCGGCCTCTTCGGCGGCGTCATCGGCTAGACCGCACCCGTCACGGCGGCGGCTGTACGGAGCCCGGTCCCGTACAGCCCAAACGGGGCGCTCCCGGGTCACAGTAGGCTTCGGCGCGAGAGCCGGAGCCCCGACCGTGGGGACACACCAGCCGAGGAGCGCCCCGCATGAGCCTGACCCTGAGGACCATCAGTCGAGAGCAGCATCTGGCATACATCCAGAGCCTGCCCGCGGCGAGCCACATGCAGGTCCCGGCCTGGGCTGACGTCAAGGCCGAGTGGCGGTCCGAGAGCCTGGGCTGGTTCGACGCGTCCGGCGAGCTGGTCGGCGCCGGTCTGGTCCTCTACCGCCAGCTTCCCAAGATCAAGCGGTACCTCGCCTACCTTCCCGAGGGCCCGGTCATCAACTGGTACGCGCCGAACCTGGAGGACTGGCTGCAGCCGATGCTCGGCCACCTCAAGCAGCAGGGCGCCTTCTCCGTGAAGATGGGCCCGCCGGTGGTCATCCGCCGCTGGGACTCCGCCGCGATCAAGTCGGGCATCCAGGACCCCGACGTCAAGCGGCTGCGGGATGTCGAGGCCAGCCACATCGAGGCGCGCGCCTTCGAGGTCGCCGACCGGCTGCGCCGCATGGGGTGGCAGCAGGGCGAGGACGGCGGCGCCGGCTTCGGCGACGTGCAGCCCCGCTACGTCTTCCAGGTCCCGCTGGGCGGCCGGCCGCTCGAAGAGGTCCACAAGGGCTTCAACCAACTGTGGCGCCGCAACATCAAGAAGGCCGAGAAGGCCGGCGTCGAGGTCGTCCAGGGCGGCTACCAGGACCTGGACGAGTGGCAGCGGCTCTACGAGATCACCGCGAAGCGCGACCAGTTCCGGCCGCGCCCGCTCAGTTACTTCCAGCGCATGTGGTCCGCCCTCAACGCCGAGGACCCGAACCGCATGCGGCTCTACTTCGCCCGCCACAACGGGGTGAACCTCTCCGCCGCGACCATGCTCGTCGTCGGCGGGCACGTCTGGTACTCGTACGGCGCCTCGGACAACATCGGCCGCGAGGTCCGGCCCTCCAACGCGATGCAGTGGCGGATGCTCCAGGACGCCCACGCGCTCGGTGCCTCGGTCTACGACCTCCGCGGCATCAGCGACTCGCTGGACGAGAACGACCACCTCTTCGGCCTGATCCAGTTCAAGGTCGGCACGGGCGGGCAGGCGGCGGAGTACCTCGGCGAGTGGGACTTCCCGCTCAACAAGCTCCTGCACAAGGCGCTCGACATCTACATGTCGCGCCGCTGACCGCTCCGTCCGTACTCCTGACACACCCCCACGAGAAAGGTTCCGGGCCGGCCATGGCGCTCACCCTCTACGTCGACACCGCGCGCTGGCGGGCGCATCAGCAGAGCGTTCTCCAGCAGTTCCCCGGGCTGGTCCCGGTCTGCAAGGGCAACGGCTATGGCTTCGGCCACGAGCGCCTCGCCGAGGAGGCCACTCGGCTCGGTTCCGACATCCTCGCGGTCGGCACGACCTACGAAGCGGCCCAGATCAAGGACTACTTCAGCGGCGACCTGCTGGTGCTGACGCCCTTCCGGCACGGCGAGGAGCCGGTGCCGCTGCCCGATCGGGCGATCCGCTCGGTCTCCTCGGTCGAGGGCGTGGGCGGGCTGGTCGGCGCCCGTGTCGTCATCGAGGTCATGAGCAGCATGAAGCGGCACGGCGTCCAGCCGGAGGACCTGCCGAAGCTGGCCGCGGCCATCGAGGACGTCCGGCTGGAGGGCTTCGCGATCCACCTGCCGCTGGACCGCACCGACGGCTCCGACTCCGTCGACGAGGTCATCGGGTGGATGGACCGGCTGCGCGCCGCCCGCCTCCCGCTGCACACCATGTTCGTCAGCCACCTCAAGCCCGACGAATTCGCCCGGCTCCAGCAGCAGTTCCCGCAGACCCGCTTCCGGGCCCGGATCGGCACCCGGCTGTGGCTCGGCGACCACGACGCCACCGAGTACCGCGGCTCGGTCCTCGACGTCACCCGCGTCGCCAAGGGCGACCGGTTCGGCTACCGCCAGCAGAAGGCGGCCTCGGACGGCTACCTCGTCGTGGTGGCCGGCGGCACCTCGCACGGCGTGGGCCTGGAGTCGCCCAAGGCGCTGCACGGGGTGATGCCGCGCGCCAAGGGCGTGGCCCGCGCCGGCCTGGCGAGCGTCAACCGCAACCTGGCGCCGTACGTCTGGGCCGGCAAGCAGCGCTGGTTCGCCGAGCCCCCGCACATGCAGGTGTCGATCCTCTTCGTCCCGGGCGACGCCCCCGAGCCCAAGGTGGGCGAGGAGTTGGTGGCCCACCTTCGGCACACCACCACGCAGTACGACCGCGTCGTGGACCGCTGAGCCGGCCGGCCCGCACACGACGTCAGGGGCCCGGTGCCGCGGAACTCTCCGCGGCACCGGGCCCCTGACGCGTTCCGTCGCTCAGTCCCGCGCGATGCCCCAGCGCACCCGCGGTGTCGCCTCGAAGCGCACCGCGCGCTGCGGCTCGTGGGCCGTCCGCCCGAGCACGAAGACATCGGAGCTGCGGTCCAGGACACCACCCGAGGGGTCGTCGTCCCCGTCCCTGCGGACCACGTCGCGCTCGGGCATCAGGATGTCCCGGACGACCATGGCACACACATAGAGGGTGCCCAACAGGTGGAGGGCGATGGCCAGTTGGTACCCCTCGGGCGGCAGCCCCTGGTGCTTGTCGCCGTTGCCGGTGTAGGCCAGGTACATCCAGATCCCCAGGAAGTACATGACCTCGCACGCCTGCCAGATCAGGAAGTCCCGCCAGCGCGGTCGGGCCAGCGCGGCCAGCGGGATCAGCCACAGGACGTACTGCGGCGAGTAGACCTTGTTGGTGAGGATGAACAACGCCACGACCAGGAAGGCGAGTTGGGCGAAGCGCGGTCGACGCGGGGCGTAGAGCGTCAGCAGCGCGAGGGCGCCGCAGCCGACGATCATCAGCAGCGTCGCGTAGAGGTTGGCGTTCTCCAGCGGGTTGCCGGTGCGCTGGGAGAGCAACAGCCAGAGCGAGCCGAAGTCGATCGGCCGCTCCTGGCTGAAGGTGTAGAACTTCGCCCAGCCCTCCCGGATGTGGAAGCCGGAGGCATCGTGGGCGATCATCACCGGCAGGTTCACCACCAGCCAGGAGACCGCCGCGCCGAGGACGGTCCGCCCGTATGCGCGCCAGGTCCCGGCCCGCCAGCACAGCACCAGCAGCGGGCCCAGCAGCAGCACCGGATAGAGCTTCGCCGCGGTCGCCAGCCCGATCAGGACGCCGGTCGCCAGCGGGCGACTGCGCGACCACATCAGCATGCCGGCGGCGGTCAGGGCGACCGCCAACAGGTCCCAGTTGATGGTGGCGGTGAGGGCGAAGGCCGGCGCCAGGGCCACCAGCAGACCGTCCCACGGGCGCCGCCGGTGGGTTCGGGTCACACAGACCGCGATGACGGCGGCGCAGACCATCAGCATGCCGGCATTGACCAGCCAGTAGATCTGCTCCCGGCCCTGGATCGCCCCGCCGTGCGGAGTCAGCCACGAGGCGACTTCCATGAAGAGCCCGGTCAGCACCGGGTACTCCAGGTACTGCATGTCCCCGGGCAGTTTGTCGAAGTAGGGGATCAGGCCGTCGGCGAAGCCCCGGCCCGAGTAGAGGTGGGGGATGTCCGAGTAGCAGGCGTGGACGTACTGGCTGGTGGCGCCGAAGAACCAGCCGCCGTTGTAGCAGGGCAGCTTCTGCACCATGCCGAGCGCGAACATGCCGAGGGCGACGAGCGCGACCACCCGTACCGGAGTCAGCCGGTGCACCCCGAGCAGGGCACGCCGGCCGATCGGCCCGCCGATCAGCTCGCTGCCGGCCGCGGCCACCTCATCCCGTTTCGTCGGCCGAACGGGCTCGTCCTGTCGCAGGCTCGTCATGGCCCCATCCTGCCGTACGAGCCGGGGACGAACGCGACGAAGCCCCCGCCCGGTCGCGCCGGGTCGGGGGCTTCGTCGAGCCATGTTTCACGTGAAACGCGTCAACGTTTCACGGGAAACGCTCAGCCCGTCTCACCTCCGGTGGGCCCGCCGAAGATGCCTCCGCCGGTGCCCCCACCACTGGTCGGGTCGGGTGTGCCGGGAGACGCCCCGCCGGTGTTACCACCCGGTCCGCCCGGGCCGCCGCCGGTGGTCCCTGCGTTGCTTCCGTGGTCCTTGCAGTGCAGGTCCCAGGGCGAGCAGCTCTTGGTTGGCGTCGGGCTGCCGCTGCCCGTCGGGGTGGCCGTCTGGCTGGGCGTGGCAGTCGGGCTCGGCGACTGCGTGATGCTCGGCGTGGGCGTCGGCGTGGGGGAGGGCATGCCGGGCTCGTTGATGACCTGCCCGATCGGCTGGGCCTCCGGGAACTGCTGCGCAGTCATCCCGGACATCGCCTGCATCATGTACTGCGTCCACACCTCGGTCGGCAGCGCGCCACCGTGGATCGAGTCGAAGCCACCGACGCCGTTCATCGACAGCTGGCGTGGATTCTGGGCGTCCTCGCGGAACATGGCGATGGCGGTCGACAACTGCTTGGTGTAGCCAACGAACCAGGCCGACTTGTTCTCGTCCGTGGTACCCGTCTTGCCCGCGGCCGGCATGCCCAGCTTCAGGGCGTTCTTGCCGGTGCCGTTCTTGATCACGTTCTGGAGCACGTCGGTGACGTTGTTGGCGATGTTCGCGTCGATGGCGTTCGGCTTCGGAGCCGGCTTCTCGAAGCCCGGCAGCTCCTTGCCCTCGGAGACCACCTTGGTCACCGAGTAGGGCTCCGCCTGCGTACCGGAGGCGGCGAAGGTGGCGTAGGCGTCCGCCATGCGGATCGCGCTCGGCGTCGAAGTACCCAGTGCGAACGACGGGTTGAGGTTCCTGTCGAAGCTGGACTTCGAGATGCCCGCGGCCTGCGCCATGGACCGCACCTTGTCCATGCCGACGTCCATGCCGAGTTGGACGAACGGGGTGTTGACCGACTGCTCCATCGCCTTCCGCAAGGAGATGTAGCCCCAGGGGTAGTTGCTCTCGTTCACCTGGTAGAAGGGCGAACCGTCCTTCTTCAGCACGTACGAGCCGTCCGAGTTCTTCACCTTGAGGTGGTCGTCGCCGTTGTACTTGCTCTCCGGCGAGAGCGGCTGACCGCTGCCGGCCTTCCCGTACTTCATCGCCGCGGACAGGACGAACGGCTTCCAGGTCGAGCCGACCGGCACGCCGAAGGTGTCGGCGTTGTTGCTGAAGTGCCCCTTGTCGTAGCCCTCGCCGCCGTACAGGGCCACGATCCGGCCGTCACCCGGCACCACCGAAGCACCGCCGAACTGGACGTACTTGTCCTTGTCCGGCCGCTTCTTCGGGTCGATGTAGCGGTCGTTGACCTTCTGCACCGCGGCGGCGAGTTCCTTGGTCTTCTTCTCGTCGAAGGTCGTCTGGACCGTGTAGCCGCCCTTGTCGAAGCGCGCCTCACTGATGTCCGAGTTCTTGAGGACGTACTTCTTGGCGACGTCGATCAGGTAGCCGATCTGGCCACCCTTGCTCGCCACCGGCCTGGGCTTCAGCGGGGTGGGGAAGCCCTTGGCCTTGTACTTGGCCTCGTCCGCCTGCGGCAGGTGGTTGTTGGCGACCATGCGGTCGAGGATCCAGGCCCAACGCTCCTTGGCCCGCGCGGTGTTCGCGGCCGGCGTGGCGCTCGCGCCGATGCCGCCCGCAGGGTCGTAGAGGTTGGCGCCCTTGAGCACGGAGGCCAGGAAGGCGCTCTCGCTCGGGTCCAGCTTGGAGGCGTCCTTGCCGTAGTACGCCTGTGCCGCGGCCTGGATCCCGTAGGCACCGCGACCGAAGTAGCTGGTGTTCAGGTAGCCCTGGAGGATCTCGGGCTTGGTCTGCTTCCAGCCGACCTTGACCGAGATGAACAGTTCCTTGAACTTCCGGTCAATGGTCTGTTCCTGACTCAGCATCGCGTTCTTGACGTACTGCTGAGTGATGGTCGAACCGCCCTGGGTGTCACCGCCCCGGGCCATGTTGACCAGGGCCCGGAGGATGCCCATGGGGTCGACGCCGTGGTCGGTCTCGAACGAGGCGTTCTCGGCGGAAATCACCGCGTACTGCATGGACTTCGGGATCTCGCTGATCCCGACCACCTGACGGTTGGTCTCGCCGTCGCGGGCCATGATCTTGCCGTTGGACCAAAGGTAGACGTTGTTCTGCGACTTGGCCGCCTGGTTCACGTTGGGTACCTGCACCATCGCGAGCCCGACGCCGGCCGCGCCGACAACCAGCGCGGCGGTCCCGACGCAGATGCTGGCCACCTGTTTCCAGGACGGCATCCACCGTCGCCAACCGGTGTGGTTGGCACGCGGGTAGTCAATGAAGCGCTTCCTGGGCGGCTTTCCGCCGCCACGGCCTCGTCCACGCCCCCCTTCACCGCCACCGCCGCCACCACCGCGGCGACCGCCGCCCTGGCCGACGCCACCGCCGGACGCCATGGCTGCGGAGTCGAACGCCTTGCGCCGGCCGCCCCGTTGGGCAGCCCGACGGGCCTCGGCGCGGCCACCCGGCCGGGGTTGGGGCGGCGGAGGGGTGGCATCAGCGCCGCGCGACGGAGCAGCGCGGCGTCCGGAAGGCTGTGCGGCGCGTCTGGCAGCGGCACGCCCGCCACCTTGCGGCTGGGGTGGTTTGCGACGGTGCTCGCTCATGGAACGAATACTCCTCGGACAGGCGCGCTCTCTCGTCGCCTGAAGGCGGCAGTTGGCTTCAGGTCCCCCCAGTGCACGGCCCGCTCCTGACGCGCGGGCCGCACTACACCGAGGTCAGGGACGCCACGTATAGGCCCACGGTTCCCGGCAGTCTGCATGCCGCACAGACTACGCACGGCCAAAACCTGCCCAGTGTTGAAATTCACTCCAAAACAGTCAGGTTGCGTCGCACGAATAAGTGATGTGACGCCGTTCACCGTCGACCCTCTTGTTCCGCTCAGGGCGCCGATCTATCGTCTGGATGTATCGACTCGATACATCAGATCGAGATAAAGACCGCACAGGGCCTAGGAGGCGGAGGATGAGCAGGCGTTCCGGCATCCTCGAATTCGCCGTCCTCGGCCTGCTCCGGGAATCCCCGATGCACGGTTACGAGTTGCGCAAGCGGCTCAACACCTCGCTCGGGGTCTTCCGCGCCTTCAGCTACGGCACGCTCTACCCCTGCCTCAAGTCGCTGGTCGCGAACGGCTGGCTCGTCGAGGAAACGGGTGGCGCCCCGGAGGGCGTTCCCGCCACGGCACTCACCGGACGCCGGGCCAAGATCGTCTACCGGCTGACCCCGGCGGGCAAAGAGCACTTCGAGGAGCTGCTCAGCCACTCCGGGCCGGACGCCTGGGAGGACGAACACTTCGGTGTTCGCTTCGCGTTCTTCGGCCAGACGTCGCGGGACGTGCGGATGCGCGTGCTGGAAGGCCGCCGCAGCCGGCTGGAGGAGCGCCTGGAGAAGATGCGCACCTCCCTGGCCAGGACCCGCGAGCGACTGGACGACTACACCCTCGAACTGCAGCGGCACGGCATGGAGTCCGTGGAGCGCGAGGTCCGTTGGCTCAACGAGCTCATCGAGAGCGAGCGCACCGGGCGCGCACAGCGCGCACCGGAGGACTCCACAGCGCAGGACAAGAACAACCAGTCAGGAGACACGGGCGGCCTGCCCCGGCACCGGGGTGGTTCCCGGCCGGACCCGTCCGAATGACACCACCACATGAGGCCCTGCCCTACAGGTCCTCATCGAGATCACAGGGAGCAACCGGAATGGGTTCGGTTCGCGTAGCCATTGTCGGCGTGGGCAACTGCGCCGCCTCGCTGGTACAGGGCGTCGAGTACTACAAGGACACCGACCCGAACAGCCGCGTGCCCGGCCTCATGCACGTGCAGTTCGGCGAATACCACGTCCGCGACGTCGAGTTCGTGGCCGCCTTCGACGTTGACGCCAAGAAGGTCGGCCTCGACCTCTCCGACGCCATCGGCGCCAGCGAGAACAACACCGTCAAGATCTGCGACGTGCCGAACACCGGTGTCCAGGTCCAGCGCGGCCACACCCTCGACGGCCTGGGCAAGTACTACCGCGAGACGATCGAGGAGTCCGCCGAGGCCCCGGTCGACATCGTCCAGGTGCTCAAGGGCCGGCAGGTCGACGTCCTGGTCTGCTACCTCCCCGTCGGCTCCGAGGACGCGGCGAAGTACTACGCGCAGTGCGCCATCGACGCCAAGGTCGCCTTCGTCAACGCCCTCCCGGTCTTCATCGCCGGCACCAAGGAGTGGGCGGACAAGTTCACCGAGGCCGGCGTCCCGATCGTCGGTGACGACATCAAGTCCCAGGTCGGCGCCACCATCACGCACCGCGTGCTGGCCAAGCTCTTCGAGGACCGGGGCGTCGTCCTGGACCGCACGATGCAGCTCAACGTCGGCGGCAACATGGACTTCAAGAACATGCTGGAGCGCGAGCGCCTGGAGTCCAAGAAGATCTCCAAGACGCAGGCGGTCACCTCCCAGATCCCCGACCGCGAGCTGGGCGAGAAGAACGTCCACATCGGCCCGTCCGACTACGTGGCCTGGCTGGACGACCGCAAGTGGGCCTACGTCCGCCTTGAGGGTCGCGCCTTCGGCGACGTCCCGCTGAACCTCGAATACAAGCTGGAGGTCTGGGACTCCCCGAACTCCGCGGGCGTCATCATCGACGCGCTCCGTGCCGCCAAGATCGCCAAGGACCGGGGCATCGGCGGCCCGATCCTCTCCGCCTCCTCCTACTTCATGAAGTCGCCGCCGGTGCAGTACTTCGACGACGAGGCGCGGGAGAACGTCGAGAAGTTCATCCGCGGCGAGGTCGAGCGCTAAGCGCTCCCCCCTCCCGCCGTCGGCCTCCGGATTAATCCTCCCGGAGGCCGACGGGCTGTGTGAGGCTGTGCCTCATGCATGCTGCGCGCGATCTCCGCGTATTACTCCGGCTGCGCGACTTTCGTTCGCTCCTGGCCGTGCGGCTCCTCTCGCAGGCCGCCGACGGGGTGTTCCAGGCGGCGCTCGCCACCTTCGTCATCTTCTCGCCCGAGAAGCAGGCGTCACCCGAGGCGATCGCCTCGGCCATGGCGATCCTGCTGCTGCCGTACTCCCTTCTCGGGCCGTTCACCGGGGTGTTGCTCGACCGTTGGCGCCGGCGGCAGGTCCTGCTCCACGGCAATCTGCTGCGCACCCTGCTCGCCGCGCTCACCGCGGTGCTGATCGCGATGCGGGTCCCCGACTGGCTCTTCTACGTCTCCGCGCTGTGCGTGACCGCCGTGAACCGCTTTGTCCTGGCGGGGCTTTCGGCCGCGCTGCCCCGCGTGGTCGACGGCCGGCACCAGCTCGTGATGGCCAACGCCCTTTCCCCCACGGCGGGAACGCTCGCCATGACGGCCGGCGGCGGGCTGGCCTTCGCGCTCCGGCTGGCCGGCACGGACGTGGACGGGCTCGTGGTGCTGCTGGCCGCCGTGCTCTACCTCTGCTCCGCCCTCACCGCCCTGCGGATGACTCCGCAACTCCTCGGGCCGGACCCCTCGGCGCTCCAACCACACCTCAAGGACGCCTTGTTGAGCACCGTGCGCGGGCTCGTGGAGGGCCTGCGCCATCTCGCCGCCCGTCCCACCCCGGCCGGCGCGCTCACCGTCATGACGGTGGTCCGCTTCTGCTACGGCGCGCTGACGGTGATGGTGCTGATGCTGTGCCGGTACGCCTGGTCCAGCACCACGTCCGAGGGGTTGGCGCTGCTGGGCGTGACCGTCGCCGTCTCGGGAGCCGGCTTCTTCGCGGCCGCGGTGGTCACTCCCTGGGCGGTCGAACGGCTCGGTGCCTTCGGTTGGATGGCCTGTTGTGCCGCGGCGGGCGCGGTCCTGGCGCCCGCACTGGGGCTGTTCTTCCGCCCGGCGCCGATGCTGGTGGCCGCCTTCGTCCTCGGCCTGGGCACCCAGGGAACCAAGATCTCCACGGACACGGTGGTCCAGTCCTCGGTCGACGACGCCTTCCGCGGCCGCATCTTCGCCGTCTACGACGTGCTGTTCAACGTCGCGTTCGTCGGCGCGGCCGCGGTCGCCGCCCTGATGCTGCCGCCCGACGGCCGCTCCGCGGTCCTGATCGTCGTGGTGGCCGCGCTCTACGCGGTGGTCGCCGCGGCCCTGGTCCGCTTCGTGCGCCGCTGAGCGCCCGCCCCCGGCACCCCGACACCTGCAGCGGAGCAGATACCTTACGGGCGTACTTCACGCGCCCGGACACCGCACGTCCGGGCACACCAGATTTCGGGGGAACTTCCCATGACCACGCCTCCGCAGGGGCAGAACCCGTACGGCCAACCTCCGTACGGGCAGCAGCCGTACGGCCAGCCGCCCTACCCGCAGCCACCCCAGCCGCCGCAGGCCGCCTACGGTCCGCCCCCGGGCGGGCAGCCGCAGGGCGGGCCCCCGCCCCAGGGCGGATACGCCTATCCCCAGCAACCGCAACCGCCGTACGGACAGCAGCCGCCGCAGGGTTATCCGCAGGCGCCACAGCAGCCCTTCCCGCAGGGCGGGGCTCCCGTCCCCCCACCGTCGGCCCGCCAGGGACGGTCGCCCAAGGCGATCCTGAAGGGCATCGTCGTGGTCGTGGGCCTGATCGTCATCGGGGTGGCCTGGGTGAGTAGCTGGCACGACGCCGATACCGCCAAGGCCGGCGACTGCATGAAGAACGAGGGCAACGAGATCAAGCCGGATCTCAAGGTGGTGGACTGCGGCACGGCGGAGGCCAAGTACAAGGTGACGGCCGTCCACACCGACACCACGGACACCTCGCTCTGCCCGAGCGACACCAACGCCTACTCGGAGGTCCAGCACCGCCGCCGGGCCTCCGACACCCGGTTCGTACTCTGCCTCCAGAACGTCAAGTAGCCACGGAATCAGCGTACTTGCACCGCGGGGCGGTGTTTCACGTGAAACGGCAGAGCCTCTGCCGCCGTGTTTCACGTGAAACACCGCCCCGTCGCACCTCGCCCGGTTTCACGTGAAACATCGCCGGTTTCACGGTCGCCACGGGGCCCGGCGCCTCAACTCTGCGTCGCCCACCACTCCTTGAGAGCGGCCACCGCGGCCTCGCGGCCCATCGGACCGTGCTCCAGCCGCAGCTCCAGCAGGTGCTTGTACGCCTTGCCGATCTGCGGGCCGGGGCCGACGTCGAGGATCTCCATGATCTCGTTGCCGTTCAGGTCCGGGCGGATCGCGTCCAGCTCCTCCTGCTCCTGGAGCAGGTCGATGCGCTCCTCCAGCCCGTTATAGGCCCGCGAGAGCGCGGCAGCCTTGCGCTTGTTGCGCGTGGTGCAGTCCGAGCGGGTCAGCTTGTGCAGACGGTCCAGTTGCGGGCCGGCGTCCCGGACGTAGCGGCGGACCGCGGAGTCCGTCCACTCGCCCGTGCCGTACCCGTGGAACCGCAGATGCAGCTCCACCAGGCGCGCAACGTCCTTGATCATGTCGTTTGAGTACTTCAGGGCGGTCATGCGCTTCTTGGTCATCTTCGCCCCGACCACCTCGTGGTGGTGGAAGGAGACCCGACCGTCGCTCTCGAAGCGCCGCGTCTTGGGCTTGCCGATGTCGTGCAGCAGCGCCGCCAGCCGCAGCACCAGGTCGGGCCCGTCGTCCTCAAGGTCGATGGCCTGCTCCAGCACCGTCAGCGTGTGCTCGTAGACGTCCTTGTGGCGGTGGTGCTCGTCGCTCTCCAGGCGCAGCGCGGGCAGCTCCGGCAGCACCCGGTCCGCGATCCCGGAATCGACCAGCAGCCGCAGGCCCTTGCGCGGATGCGGCGCCAGGATCAGCTTGTTGAGCTCGTCGCGCACCCGCTCCGCGGAGACGATCTCGATGCGCTCCGCCATCGCCGTCATCGCCTCGACGACCTCGGGCGCCACCGTGAAGTCCAGCTGCGCGGCGAAGCGGGCCGCCCGCATCATCCGCAGCGGGTCGTCGGAGAACGACTCCTGCGGCGTCCCCGGAGTCCGCAGCACGCGGGCCGCCAGGTCCTCCAGGCCGTTGTGCGGGTCGACGAACTCCTTCTGCGGAAGCAGCACTGCCATGGCGTTGACCGTGAAGTCCCGGCGGATCAGATCGTCCTCGATCGAGTCGCCGTAGGACACCTCGGGCTTGCGCGAGGTGCGGTCGTACGCCTCCGAACGGTAGGTCGTGACCTCGATGTCGAACGCGTCCTTCTTGCAGCCGACCGTGCCGAAGGCGATGCCGACCTCCCAGACCGCGTCCGCCCACGGCCGGACGATCTTCAGCACGTCCTCAGGCCGGGCGTCAGTGGTGAAGTCCAGGTCGTTACCGAGCCGGCCGAGCAGCGCGTCCCGGACCGACCCGCCGACCAGGGCAAGCGTGAACCCGGCCTCCTGGAAGCGACGGGCCAGGTCGTCCGCGACGGGGGAAACCCGCAGCAGCTCGCTCACGGCACGGCGCTGCACGTGGTTCAGCGCGTTCGTCGACTGCGGAGTCTGCTCGGACCGCGTGGTGGGGAAGTCATTGTTGGCGTTCGGCACAACAGAAAAGGGTACGTTGCCGCGCGGCCCGCGGCGTCACGTTAATAAAGGGGACAGCGGCCCCCAGACCCCGCCGTCATGATCATGTGGCGCAGTCCCCGGCACTACGGCGCGCCGGGCCTCGTTACCATTCGTGGACGCACATTCCGACGACCACTGACGACGACGAGGGACGGGCGAGCGCGTGGCCGATGCGGCAGGGTTCCAGGCGACTGAACGGCCGCGTGGCCGATGGCTGCGAAGGACCGTGACGCTGCTCACCGGAGTACCCCTGCTCGTGGGGACGCTGCAGGTCACCCACGCCCCCGAGGCTCGGGCCGCCTCGCACCCGGTCAACGTGACGATCAACGCGATGTCCCCGGTCGCCCCCGGCAAGGACGACACGGTCACCGTCTCCGGCACGCTGACCAACGACACCAAGAGCGCGATCACCGACGCCCACGTCGGGCTGCACCGCGGCGCGGCGCTCAACGACCGCAGCTCCGTCCAGGCCGTGACCAAACGCACCGGCTATCTGCCGGACGCCGACGGCAAGGAGATCGGCGGCCACACCGAGAAGATCGACCGGCTCGACCCGGGCACCAGCCGGACCTTCACCCTCAACGTCCCGGTCAAGGACCTCGGCCTCAGCAGCGACGGGGTCTACCCGCTCGGCGTGACCCTGTCCGGTCACGGCCCGAGCGCGTCGTACGACCAGGTCCTGGGCATCGACCGGACCCTGCTGCCCTGGCAGGGCGCCGCGCCGTCGAAGAAGACCCAGCTCACCTACCTGTGGCCGCTGATCTCCACCACCCACCTCACGGCCGAGACCGGCGCCGACGCCCAGCAGACGCCGGTCTTCCGCAACGACGGCCTCGCGTCGGAGATCGCCCCCGGCGGCCGGCTCCAGAAGATGGTCGAGCTCGGCAAGAATCTCCCGGTGACCTTCGTCGTCGACCCCGACCTGCTCGCGACCGTCGAGGCGATGACCAAGCCGTACCACGTGCACGACCCGGACGGGCCAGTCGGCAAGAACCAGGCCGTCGCCAAGCAGTGGCTCAACGATCTACAGAACGCCGTGAAGGGCCACGAGGTCGTCGCCCTGCCCTTCGGCGACCCTGACCTGGCCTCGCTCGCGCACCACGGCAAGAGCGTGCCCAGCTCGCTCGGCCACCTCGGCCCGGCCACCGAACTCGCCTCGAAGGCCGTCGACACCATCCTCGGCGTGAAGCCGCGCACCGACTTCACCTGGCCCGTGGACGGCGCCATCGACTCCTCGATCGTCGACGTCGCCACCTCGGCCGGCGCCCACAACGTCATCACCCGCAGCGACAGCCTGCGGGACAACGACCTGCCGTACACCCCGACCGCGGCCCGGCCCATCGGCGGCGGCAACACCGCCATCGTCACCGACGCCCAGCTCTCCCGGGCCTTCGAGGGCGACATGTCGAAGTCGGGGAACGCCAGCCTGGCGATCCAGGAGTTCCTCGCCGAGGCCCAGATGATCGGCCTGGAGAACCCCGAGCAGCAGCGCAGCATCGTCGTCGCGCCGCAGCGCATGCCCTCGGCGACCCAGGCCCAGGCGATGGCCGGCGCGCTGCGGAACCTGGAGCAGGCCGGCTGGGTCCAGTCGACGAAGCTGGGGGACGCGGCGAAGGCGAAGCCCGACCCGGCCGCCAACCGTCAGATCCCCGGCCGCTCCTCGTACCCGTCGGCGCTGCGCCAGCAGGAGCTCCCCACCGACGCCTTCCGGCAGATCGAGGACACCCAGGCCGCGCTGGACGACTTCAAGGTGGTTCTGGCCCACCCCGAGCGCGTGGTCACGCCGTTCGGCAACGCCATAATGCGCGAGATGTCGACGTCGTGGCGGGGCGACTCCGAGGGCGCCACCGCCTTCCGCACCTCGGTGCGCGACTACCTCGACGGCCTGACCAAGAAGGTCCGCCTGATCCCGAAGACCGAGGCGACGCTCTCCGGGCGCAGCGCCACGATCCCGGTGACGGTGCAGAACAACCTCCTCCAAGGCGTCCAGGGCATGACGCTGCGGCTGACCTCGTCGCAGCCCAACCGACTGGACGTCGGGAAGTCCCAGGAGATCAAGGTGGACGGCGGGCACAGCCAGTCGTTCAAGTTCGAGACCACGGCGAACGCCAACGGTCTCGCCTTGGTGACCGCCCAGCTCTACACCGCGAACGGCACGCCCTACGGTGAGCCCATGACGTTCCGGGTGAACGTCACGGAGATCACCGCCACTGTGATGCTCGTCATCGCCGGCGGTGTCCTGCTGCTCGTGCTGGCCGGCGTGCGGATCTACCTCCAGCGCAAGCGGGCGGCCGCCGAGGACGCCGGGGACGAGGAGAACGGCGAGGACAACGGCGGTGCCACCGCCGATGGTGAGGGCGGCGACAGCGGCAACCCCGGCGGCGACAGCCCCGAGCAGCCGAGTGACCGCACGCCGGACACCGGTTCGGAGAAGTCCGGGCCCTCCGCCTCAGGTGAGAAAGTGGACCGTTGATAGACGACGGGGCCGGATGGCCGGCGACGGATGAGGTGGGGCAGCGATGAATGCGCCGTATGACGGTGGCCGCGGCCGGGGCTCGCATGGCGATCCCTCGGGGGCGGTCCCTCCGACGCCGCCGTTGCCCGCGGACCAGGACCCCTATGTCCAGGACGCCTACCGCAACGACCCGCAGCAGGCACCGGCCCCGACGGCCCAGGACCCGGCCGGCGCGGCGCCGTATGACCACGCCGCGCGCCCGGCCCCCTCGGGACCGCCCGCGAACCCGCTCTACCAGCAGCCGCCCGGCCCGCAGCAGTGGCCCGCGCCGGCGCAGCCGCAGGGGCCGGTCCAGGACCTGTCGCAGGGCGACCCCGACGCGACGGTGCAGTTCGCCGGCGGCGATGCGCTGATGGCCCAGGGCGCCGACGAGCGCCCCGAGCGGGATGCGTTCGCGCACCTCTTCCGGGACCAGCAGCAGCCGTACCAGCCGCCGCGCCCCGCGCCGGCCCCCGTGGCCCAGCAGGCGCCGGCGGCGGCTCCCGGCCCGGAGCCGATGGCCCAACAGGCCGTCGAAGAAGCCGAACCCGAGCCCGCCCCGGTCGCGGCGGCCGGCAAGCAGTCCGGCGGCCGCGCGTCCGGCCTGCTGAAGTCCAGCGCGGTGATGGCCGCCGGCACGATGGTGTCCCGGCTCACCGGCTTCGTCCGCTCCGCGCTGATCGTCGCGGCGCTCGGCGGCGCGGTGCTCGGTGACTCCTGGCAGGTCGCCTACCAGCTACCGACGATGATCTTCATCCTGACCATTGGCGGCGGCCTGAACTCCGTCTTCGTCCCGCAGCTCGTCCGCGCGATGAAGGAGGACGAGGACGGCGGCGAGGCGTATGCCAACCGGCTGCTCACCCTCGTCGTCGTCGTCCTGGGCGTGCTGACGATACTGGCGGTCTTCGCCGCACCCCTGCTGGTCAAGCTGGTCTCGTTCGACATCTCCCGCGACCCGGCGGCCAACGAGGTCGCGGTCGCCTTCACCCGCTACTGCGTGCCCACGATCTTCTTCATGGGCCTGCACGTCGTCATGGGCCAGATCCTCAACGCCCGCGGCCGCTTCGGCGCGATGATGTGGACCCCGGTCCTCAACAACATCGTCATGATCGCCACCTTCGGCCTCTTCATCTGGGTCTACGGCACGGCGAAGACCTCCCAGATCGGCGTCACCACCATCCCCGACGCGGGCATCCGACTGCTCGGCATCGGCACGCTCCTCGGCCTGGTGGTCCAGGCGCTGGCGATGATCCCGTACCTGCGCGACGCCGACTTCAAGCTCCGCCTCCGCTTCGACTGGCGCGGCCACGGCCTGGGCAAGGCCGCCAAGCTGGCCAAGTGGACGGTGCTGTTCGTCCTCGCCAACCAGGCGGGCGTGCTGGTCGTCACCCAGCTCTCCACCTGGGCCGGCAAGACCGCCGACCACCAGGGCCACCCGGGCACCGGCTTCATCTCCTACGCCAGCGCCCAGCTGATCTGGAACATGCCGCAGGCGATCATCACCGTCTCCGTCATGGCCGCACTGCTGCCCCGGCTGGCGCGCTCCGCCCACGACGGCGACACCGGCGCGGTCCGGGACGACATGTCGCAGGGCCTGCGCACCTCGGCCGTGGCCATCGTCCCGATCTCGTTCGGGTTCCTCTCGCTCGGCATCCCGCTCTGCACTCTGGTCTACGGCTCGTCCGGCGCCGGTATCCCCATGGGCTACATGCTGATGGCCTTCGGCGTGGGCCTGATCCCGTTCTCGGTGCAGTACGTCGTCCTGCGCGCCTTCTACGCGTACGAGGACACCCGCACCCCCTTCTACAACACGGTGATCGTCGCCGGCGTCAACGCCGCGGCCTCCGCCCTCTGCTTCCTGGTCCTGCCCGCCCGCTGGGCCGTGGTGGGCATGGCGGCGTCCTACGGACTCGCCTACGTCATCGGCGTCGGCGTCGCCTGGCGCCGCCTGAGCAAGCGGATGGGCGGCGACCTGGACACCCCGCACGTCGTGCGGACCTACGCGCGGCTGGCCGGCGCCAGCATCCCGGCCACGATCGTTTCCGGCGCGCTGGTGTACGTGCTGATGCAGGCGCTCGGCACCGGCTTCGTCGGCTCGCTCGCCGCGCTCATCGCCGGCGCCGCCGCACTTCTGGCCGTCTTCTACCTCGCCGCCCGGAAAATGCGGATCGAGGAGCTCAACGCCCTGGTGGGCATGGTCAGGTCCAAGCTGGGACGCTGACCGGGCACAACCATCGACTGCCACCGTGTGTCGTGCATAGTGGCGGACTGTGGGCACAATTGTCTTGGCTCATTGAGCCTGCAACGGATGGGGAGGCAGGAACGACGGTGGCGGAACGGAGCACGGCTGCCGTCGACGTGGCCGACACGAGCGGCGAGGAGCCGCTGACCGCCAAGGCGGGGCGGGCCACGGACGACGGTGCAAAGGCCGAGAAGGTATCCGGCAAGGAAAAGGACACCGCACGCACCGACGAGAAGGGTGCCCAGGCAACCGATTCCAAGCCACCGGAACTCCACAGCGGTCACAAGCTGGCGAGACGTTACCGCCTCGAAGAGTGCGTCACCCGTCTGGACGGATTCAGTAGCTGGCGCGCCGTCGACGAGAAGCTCCGCCGGGCCGTCGGCGTGCACGTGCTGCCCGCCGACCACCCCCGCGCCCGTCCGGTGCTCTCTGCCGCCCGGGCCTCCGCGCTCCTCGGCGATCCACGTTTCGTGCAGGTCCTCGACGCCGTCGAGGACAGCGACCTCGTCTACGTCGTCCACGAGTGGCTGCCGGACGCCACCGAGCTGGCCACAGTCCTGGCCAACGGCCCGCTCGAACCCCACGACGCCTACCAACTCGTCAGCCAGGTCTCGCAGGCCATGACCGCCGCCCACCGCGAGGGCCTGGCCCATCTGCGACTCACCCCGAGCTCGGTGCTGCGCACGGAATCCGGGCAGTACCGCATCCGCGGCCTCGCCGTCATGGCGGCGCTCCGCGGCATCACCTGCGAGCACCCGCAGCGCACGGACACCGAAGCCATCGGCGCCCTCCTGTACGCCGCCCTCACCCAGCGCTGGCCGTACGAGAACGACGCCTACGGCCTCGCCGGCCTCCCCAAGGGCGTCGGCCTGATCGCGCCCGACCAGGTGCGCGCGGGCGTCCACCGCGGGCTGTCCGAGCTCGCCATGCGTGCGCTGGTCAACGACGGGGCCACCGCGTCCCGTCAGGAGCCGCCGTGCACCACCCCGGAGGAGCTTGCCAAGGCCGTCGCGGCGATGCCGCGCATCCGTCCTCCGGAGACGGCGTTCTCGACACCCCCGCCATACCAGCGCACGGGCTACCAGCAGGGCTCCTACGGACAGCCGGCGACCCGCAACGGTCAACCCGCAGGGGTGACGCAGCCCGTCGTCGCGCCACCGCCCCCGCTCCAGAGCCGCACCGGCAAGGCCCTGAAGTGGTCGGTCTCCGCGCTGTTGATCGCGGCGCTGGGCCTGGGCAGTTGGCAGTTGGCGGACACCCTGCTGAAGCGCGAGGGCGACCAGGACGCCCCTGGGAACTCGCAGAGCGCCGGCGGAGCCGCCAAGAAGCCGACCGGGAAGCCGATCAAGATCGAGGACGGCGCCGAGTACTACCCGGACGGCCAGCCGCAGCACCCCGAGCAGGCGAGGGCCACCTACGACGGAGACCCCTCGACCTTCTGGCGCAGCAAGAGCTTCCTTGAAGGCCCCGACCTGAACCCGGCCTACAAGAAGGGCGTCGGTCTGGTCTACGACCTCGGCTCGGAGCAGCAGGTGAGCACCGCGTCGATCGGGCTGCGCTACGGCGGCAACCACACGACGGTGACGCTCTACGCCGCCCACTCCCTCTCACCGTCCGAACCGCTGAGCTCCATGCGGGAGCTCGGTACAGCCAAGACGTCGGGAACCACCGTCAAGGTCTCGCTGAAGTCACCGACGAAGGCGCGGTACGTCGTCGTGTGGATGACAGCGATGCCCTACTCGGAGGCCGACCCCGAGTCCTACAGCAAGGCCGGCTACAAGCAGGGCGTGACCGAGGTCTCCTTCACCGGCTGAGCACGCTCGCCTTCGAGAGGGGCGTGGGTACGGGGTTCGTTCCCCTATCCACACCCCTCCGTCTATCGAGATCATTTCCGGTCGGCAAGGTGCCTTTCCCAGCATTTACTTTCGTCATCCGGCCGGCTTCAATGGGACCGAGATCAGGCAGCTACGGCCGGGGGGCCCGTGTCCACCGACAGCGACAAGGCTTCGACACCAACCGACGCCGATCTCCTTGCGCTGCACGTAAAGGGCGACCCCGATGCGTTCGGAGAGATCGTCCGCCGTCACCGCGACCGGCTCTGGGCTGTGGCCTTACGCACCCTCGGTGATCGCGAGGAAGCCGCCGACGCCGTGCAGGACGCACTGGTCTCCGCCTATCGCGCCGCCCACACCTTCCGCGGCCAGTCGGCCGTGACAACCTGGCTGCACCGCATCACGGTCAACGCCTGCCTGGACCGGGCCCGCAAGGCCGCGTCCCGACGCACCTCTCCGGTCGCCGAGACCGAGCGCCTGGAGCAGCTCCTCGAACCCGAAGAGTCCGCTGCCCTCCCGGCCGAGCGCCAGGACGTGCACCGCGAACTGCTCGTCGCGCTGCGCACTCTCCCCGAGGAACAGCGCGCCGCGCTCGTCCTCGTCGATATGCAGGGGTATTCCGTCGCGGAGGCTGCCGCGGTCCTCGACGTTCCGACCGGCACGGTGAAAAGCCGCTGCTCGCGTGGGCGCGCGCGACTGCTGCCGTTGGTCACCCATCTGCGCGACGAAGGCGGGGATAGCGATCCCGAGAGCCGGGGAAGGAACCGGGCGCAGGGGACATCCGTCCCACCGACGGCAGGACCGAAGGGCACAGGTGCCGTGAAGGGCGGAGGTGGGCGAGCGTGACGTCGATGACCGGCGCGGGCGAGCACCCAGAGGTCGCTGAGATTTCCGATCTCACGGATGGGCTGCTCTCCCCCTCACGCACGGCAGACCTGCGGGATCATCTCGCCGGCTGCGGGGTGTGTGAAGACGTCTACGCATCCTTGGAAGAGATCCGTGGGCTCCTCGGTACACTGCCCGGCCCTCCGCGGATGCCCGCCGACGTCGCCGAGCGCATTGATGCAGCACTCGCCGCGGAGGTACTGCTGGACTCCGCCGCGGCCGAGGGCGAGCCTGGTGTTTCACGTGAAACACCGCCTTCCGCGGGCACTGTTCCACGTGAAACATCGCTCGGTCCCGCTTCGGTTCCACGTGAAACATCGGCCGCGCCTCGCTCCGTTTCGCGTGAAACCAACGTGCAAGCGCCACCACGTGCTGCCGCGGCCGCACCTCCGCCCGGGCGAGCCCGCGGTACCTCCCGGCCAGGTCGCCAAGCTCCGGGACGACGTTCGTCACGCTCGCGACGGTGGCCCCGGATCCTGCTCGGCTCCGCCGCGGCCGCGGCGGTTCTTGGAGTCGGCGGCCTCCTCCTCCAGAGCGCCGGCACCAGCGGCGTCCAGGCCACCAAGCCGGAAGCCTCCGCTTCCTCCGGCGCAGGAGCCCCGTCGGGCTTGAGCGCCGCGACACTCGGGGCGGACGTCCACAGGTTGCTCGCCGAGAAAAAGGCGCACCCAGCTCCGGAGATCGGCACACGCAGCTCGCCCGAGACCCCGCTACGGGGTAAGACGGACGCCGTTCCGTCATGTGTGCGCCAGGGCATCGGCCGCACCGAGCAGCCACTGGCCTCGACTCGCAGCACCTTCGAGGGCAAGGACGCCTTCCTGGTCGTGCTCCCGCACCCCGCCGACCCCAAGAGCGTCTCGGCCTACGTCGTCACCGCCTCGTGTGTGTCCGCCGCTCCGCCGGCGCCTGGGAAGGTTTTGCTGACCCACTCGTATCGGCGAGACTGAGCCCCGGTCTGTGCGCTGTGGCACTCCGGGAATGCTTGCCCCTTAGGATCCGTTGGGTGGGGTGAGAGTTCCGAGACCCCAGCAAGCCGTCGGCAGAGACAAGGAAGACACCCGTGAGCGACGTCCGCAACGTGATCATCATCGGCTCCGGGCCCGCGGGCTACACCGCAGCGCTCTACACCGCCCGCGCATCCCTCAAGCCCCTGGTCTTCGAAGGCGCCGTCACGGCCGGCGGCGCCCTGATGAACACCACCGACGTGGAAAACTTCCCCGGCTTCCGCGACGGCATCATGGGCCCCGACCTCATGGACAACATGCGCGCCCAGGCCGAACGCTTCGGCGCCGAACTGGTCCCCGACGACATCGTCTCCGTCGACCTGACCGAGGAGATCAAGACCGTCACCGACACCGCCGGCACGGTCCACCGCGCCAAGGCCGTCATCGTCACCACCGGCTCCCAGCACCGCAAGCTCGGCCTGCCCCGCGAGGACGAGCTCTCCGGCCGCGGCGTCTCCTGGTGCGCCACCTGCGACGGATTCTTCTTCAAGGACCAGGACATCGCCGTGATCGGCGGCGGCGACACCGCCATGGAAGAGGCCACCTTCCTCTCCCGCTTCGCCAAGACCGTCACCGTCGTCCACCGCCGCGGCACCCTCCGCGCCAGCAAGGCCATGCAGGAACGCGCCTTCGCCGACCCGAAGATCCGTTTCGTCTGGGACAGCGAGGTCGCCGAGATCCACGGCGACACCAAGCTCTCCGGCCTGACACTGCGCAACGTCACCACCGGCCAGACCTCCGAGCTCCCGGTCACCGGCCTGTTCATCGCGATCGGCCACGACCCGCGCACCGAGTTGTTCAAGGGCCAGCTCACCCTCGACGACGAGGGCTACCTCACCGTCGACGCGCCGAGCACCCGGACCAACCTGTCGGGCGTCTTCGCCGCCGGCGACGTCGTCGACCACACCTACCGCCAGGCCATCACCGCCGCCGGCACCGGCTGCTCCGCCGCCCTCGACGCCGAGCGGTTCCTCGCGGCGCTCTCTGACGGCGAGGCCGCGGCCGAGCCGGAGAAGACCGCTTCCGCCTGACCCGCGCACCCCGCTTTCCCACCACCCACCCAGTAAGGAGATTGCCATGGCCGGTGCCACGGTGACCGTGACGGACGCCAACTTCGAAGAGGTCGTCCTCAAGAGCGACAAGCCCGTCCTCGTGGACTTCTGGGCCACCTGGTGCGGCCCGTGCCGCCAGATCGCCCCGTCCCTGGAAGCCATTGCCGCCGAGCACGACGAGATCGTCATCGCGAAGCTGAACACCGACGAGAACCCGGCGACCACCGCCAAGTACGGCGTCATGTCGATCCCGACCATGAACGTCTACAAGGACGGCGAGGTCGTGAAGACGATCGTCGGCGCCAAGCCGAAGGCCGCCATCGAGCGTGACCTCGCGGACTACCTCGCCTGAGGAACGCCCATACGTTTCACGTGAACAGGCTCGCCCCTCATGGGGGGCGAGCCTGTTTCACGTGAAACCAAGGCGGTGTTTCACGTGAAACACCGGGCGGTCCGTCTACAACGGCCTGAGCGCAGGCTCCTTTTGGACGGCTCCCAGCAGTCGATCCAGCGCTAGCTCCACGTCTTCTTTCCACGAAATCGTCGTCCGCAGCTCAAGCCGCAACCGCGGGAAGCGAGGATGAGGGCGGACCGTCTTGAAGCCGACCGCGAGGAGGTGGTCGGCGGGCAATACACACGCCGGCTCGGACCAGCGCGCATCGCCGAAGGCTTCGATGGCCTTGAAGCCACGTTGGATGAGGTCCTTGGCAACCGTCTGGACCATCACTCGCCCCAGCCCCTGCCCCTGGTAACCAGGCGTCAGCCATGCCGTCAAGAGCTGCACGGCATCCGGCGACACCGGGCTGGTGGGAAAGGCCGTCGAACGCGGTACATAAGCCGGCGGGGCGTACATGACGAACCCGGCCGGCACGTCGTCCACATAGACAACCCGCCCGCAGGATCCCCACTCCAACAGAACCGCCGAGATCCAGGCTTCCTTCTCCAGTTCGGGACGCCCCGCCTTTACCGCGGCCTCGCCACTGACGGGGTCGAGCTCCCAGAAGACGCAGGAACGGCAGCGCTTCGGGAGATCCGGAAGGTTGTCCAGCGTGAGCGGTACGAGCCGACGGCCCATGGAACCAGGTCCTCGCTTCCCTCGCCTGCCGCACCGCGCAGCGCTGTCAGCGCCGCCTGCTCTCTAAGCAGACCACCAACGAACCCTCCGAGGGCTGCGAGGCCGAACCCCGCTGCCAGTAGTCCGGTGCGGCTCACTGATCGCATGGCCCTCTCCTCGATGCGAGGTCTCTCCATGTGGATGCGTGCCATACCCGATCGCATCGTATCCGCCCTTTCCGGGCGCGGGTACTGCCAGAAAGCAAAGGGCGAGCCGTGTTCCGGTATCGGCTCCGGAACACAGCTCGCCCACGAGCCGCATACGTCGGCTCAGCCTTCTTCGTCGCCGCCCTCGGCCAGTGACTTCCCCAGGACACGCCCCTCGCCCGGAGCAAGTGTGCCGAGAATGCGCTCCAGGTCTTCCATCGAAGCGAATTCGACGACGATCTTTCCCTTCTTCTGACCGAGATCGACCTTCACCCGGGTTTCGAAGCGGTCGGAAAGCCGGGTAGCAAGACCGGTGAGTGCGGGGGACACCCGAGCACCCGCCCGCGGTTTCTTACCCTTGCCTGTGCCCTTGGGGTCCGACCCCATGAGCGTCACGATCTCCTCGACCGAACGGACCGACAGCCCTTCCGCCACGATTCGTCGTGCCAGGTTGTCCTGCTCCTCGGGATCCTCCACGGACAGCAGCGCCCGCGCATGACCAGCGGAGAGCACCCCCACGGCGAGCCGCTTCTGCACGGACGGCGAGAGCTTCAACAGCCGCAGCGTGTTGGTGACCTGCGGACGCGAACGTCCGATCCGGTCGGCCAGTTCGTCATGCGTGCACTTGAAGTCCTCCAGCAACTGGTCGTAGGCGGCGGCCTCTTCCAGCGGGTTCAGCTGGGCACGGTGGAGGTTCTCCAGAAGCGCGTCGAGCAGCAGACGTTCGTCTTCCGTAGCCCGCACGATCGCGGGGATCTTCTCCAGCCCAGCCTCACGGCAGGCTCGCCAGCGCCGCTCGCCCATGATGAGCTCGTAGCGCCCGGGCGCGGTCTGACGGACCACCACCGGCTGAAGCAGGCCGACCTCCTTGATGGAAGTGACCAGTTCGGCGAGGGCGTCCTCGTCGAAGACCTCCCGCGGCTGCCGCGGGTTCGGCCTGATCTCATCCAGCGACACCTCGGCGAAGTGGGCACCCGCCACCTCCGGTGTGATGCTGTTCTCCGCCGCGGCCGATGCTTCGGTTTCACGTGAAACACCGGGCGTCGGCAGCGAGGCCACCTTGGCGGCCGCCACTCCACGGTCCGGGGCCAAAACCGGTGCGGACGAGGGCGACGCCGCTCCCCTTCCCGCCGCAGGCCCGGAAGCATCCTTGCTCTGCGGTGCTGCGGGGATCAGCGCGCCAAGCCCACGGCCCAGCCCTCTACGTCGTTCGCTCACTGGGTCCCCTCCGAGACGCTGTGCTGTGCTTGGTAGTTCACGCTCAGGCCCTGCTCCCCGGGTTGTGCCGCCCCCCGCAACGCGATCTCTTTCGCCGCTTCGAGATAGGAGAGCGCACCGGTGGAACCCGGGTCGTAGGTAAGCACCGTCTGCCCGTAGCTGGGGGCCTCCGAGATGCGTACCGAACGGGGGATGCTCGTCCGGAGCACCTCGTTGCCGAAGTGACTGCGCACCTCATCGGCGACCTGCGAGGCCAGGCGGGTACGTCCGTCGTACATGGTGAGCAGGATCGTCGAGACGTGGAGCTTGGGGTTCAGATGTCCCCGCACCAGGTCGACGTTTCGCAGCAACTGGCCCAGTCCTTCCAGCGCGTAGTACTCGCACTGGATCGGGATCAGCACCTCGGCACTGGCGACCAAGGCGTTGACGGTCAGCAGACCAAGCGAGGGCGGGCAGTCGATGAGGATGTAGTCCAGCGGCTGTTCATACGCCTTGATGGCGCGGTCCAGCCGGCTCTCGCGCGCCACCAGAGAGACCAGCTCGATTTCGGCACCGGCCAGGTCGATGGTGGCGGGCGCGCAGAAGAGCCCCTCCACCTCCACCACTGGCTGCACGACGTCAGAGAGTGGCTTGCTCTCGACCAGCACGTCGTAGATGGACGGCACTTCGGCGTGATGGTCGATCCCCAGGGCCGTGGACGCATTCCCCTGCGGGTCGAGGTCAATCACCAGCACCCGGGACCCGTGCAGTGCCAGCGAAGCCGCAAGGTTCACCGTGGTGGTGGTCTTGCCGACTCCGCCCTTCTGATTGGCGACCACGATGACCCGGGTCTCTTCAGGACGGGGCATCCCCTCGCCTGCGCGGCCCATTGCCCCTACCGCGAACTGCGCTGCGCGACCTACCGGTGTGTTGTCCATCAGGGGCGGCGTTTCACGTGAAACGTCGTCCCCGAACGACTCGTTGCGGGGACCGGGGACCGGATCGGTCATCGGTCCCGCGATGTTGGCGTCGGACCGCAAGGATTCACTCTCCTCGACATCAGGCTCACGATGGTGAGAGCCTGCCATGCTTTCGGTATCGCGAACCAGTGAGGTCCGTTCTCCTGTGGATGAACCCACTTCTGTGGATACTTTCGTGACCCGTGTGGGTTTCCGGTCGTGCGGCTCGGCAGCCGCACGACCGCGGCCGATGATCCCTTGCAGCAGAGAACGACGTTTCACGTGAAACACGATGCCAGCGCCGCGTCCGATTAAGCCGCGACACTCCGTCTTGTGGCTTTTTATAGCGCTCGCACAATTTGCCCTATCCGCTATTCCGCGGACGGTTATGCTCGCCGCCAAGAAGCCGTGCCGGATTCCTCCGGCGTCCCGGCATCAGCGCCGACGCCCCCTAGTCGCCCGGCTCGTACGGGCCGCCTTCGCCCGCTTGGCGGCGAAGCGCACCCCACCGGGGCTCTCGCCCACCTCGACGCGCACCACGGTCGACAGCGGATCCACCACGCCCGCACCGACATGCACGATCGACGTGTCCACCACGCCCAGCTTGCTCAGCGCGGCCCGGGCCGCCTTGAGTTCTTCCTCCGCGGTGTCGCCCTTGAGGGCCAGCATCTCTCCGTAAGGACGCAGCAGCGGCACCCCCCAGCCGGCCAGCCGGTCGAGCGGCGCGACCGCCCGCGCGGTCACCACGTGCACCTGCGGGAGCTTGCCCATGACCTCTTCGGCACGGCCTCGGACGACGGTGACGTGGTCCAGCCCGAGCAGTTCGACGACCTCCTGGAGGAAGTTCGTCCGCCGCAGCAGCGGCTCCAGAAGCGTGATCTTGAGATCCGGACGCACCAGCGCCAGCGGAATACCGGGCAGCCCGGCTCCCGAACCCACGTCACACACCGAGACGCCCTCGGGGACCACCTCAGAGAGCACCGCACAGTTCAGCAGATGCCGCTCCCACAGCCGTGGCACCTCCCGCGGACCGATCAGTCCGCGCTTCACGCCCGCGTCGGCGAGCAGTTCGGCGTACCGTACGGCCTCCGGAAAGCGCTCGCCGAAAACCTCCTGCGCCGTTTTCGGCGCAGGAGGGAGCTCCGCTGATGCCTCCGTCACGGGAACCGCCCTTCCTCTGGACTGCTTTTCCTGCCGGGATCCCGGCGTTACGACCGGGGATAACACAGAAGGCTGAGAAGTTTTGGCCCCGCCTGCGAGCAGACGGGGCCAAAGAAGACTGAGCGCGAAGCGTCAGGCCGGGAGGACCACCACGCGGCGCTGCGGCTCCTCGCCCTCGGACTCGCTCTGCAGTCCGGCCGCAGCCACCGCGTCGTGCACGACCTTGCGCTCGAACGGCGTCATCGGATCGAGCTTCACCGGCTGACCGGTGCTCTTGGCCTCCGCCGCGGCGCTGGCGCCGACCTTGGCGAGCTCCTCGCGCTTACGCGCCCGGAAGCCGGCGATGTCGAGCATCAGACGGCTGCGGTCGCCGGTCTCCCGGTGCACCGCCAGCCGCGTCAGCTCCTGCAGCGCCTCCAGCACCTCACCGTCGCGGCCGACCAGCTTCTGCAGATCGCGGCTGGTCGAGTCACCGACGATCGACACCGAGGCGCGGTCCGCCTCGACGTCCATGTCGATGTCACCGTCGAGGTCCGCGATGTCCAGCAGACCCTCCAGGTAGTCGGCCGCGATCTCGCCTTCCTGCTCCAGGCGGGTCAGGGTGTCGGCGCCCTTGGTGCCAGGGGTCGTGTCCGTCACGTAAGGACTCCTTCTTACTTCTTGGACGGGTGCTTGGGGCGCTGCTGGCCCTTGCGCTGCCCGGACTTGGTGTTACGGGATCCGGAGGCGGCGCCACCCTTGGCGGGCGTACCACCCTTCCCCTCGTCCTGCGTGGCCGTGCTGTCCTGCGAGGCCGCAGCACTGTCCGACGACGAACTCGCGCGCGTGCGGTTCCGCGTGGCACCGCTCGGCGCGGCGGCTCCGGTGCCGGCGCCGGTCTGACGCTTGGCCTTCGTCTGCCGCTTGGGCTGCTGGCGGTTCTGGCGCGCCTCCTCGGCGGCCTTCTTCGCCTCGACCTCGGCGGGGCTCTCCACCAGCTTGCCGCTGGCGCGCAGCCGCTCCTGGCGCTCGGTGAACGCCTTGCTGCCCGGGGTGGGGTTGCGGCGGATGACGTACATCTGCTGGCCCATGGTCCACACGTTGGTGGTCAGCCAGTAGACGAGGACACCGACCGGGAAGTTGATGCCGAAGACGGCGAACATGACCGGGAAGACGTACATCAGCATCTTCTGCTGCTGCATGAACGGCGTCTTCACCGTCAGGTCGACGTTCTTCGTCATGAGCTGACGCTGGGTGTAGAACTGCGACGCCGACATCAGGACGATCATGATGACCGTGACCACGCGGACGTCGGTCACCGAGGCACCCAGGGACTGGATCTTCGAGGCGGTGTCCATGAACTTCGCCGCGAGCGGCGCACCGAAGATGTGCGCCTTCTGCGCGCTCGCCAGCAACGTCGGGTCGATGACGCCGACGGTCTTGTTCTGCGCGATGTGGCTGAGGACCTGGTACAGGGAGATGAAGAACGGGGACTGCGCCAGGATCGGGAGACAGCTCGAGAGCGGGTTGGTGCCCGACTCCTTGTAGAGCTTCATCATCTCTTCGGACTGGCGCTGCTTGTCGCTCTTGTAACGCTCCTGGATCGCCTTCATCTTCGGCTGGAGCGCCTGCATGTTCCGCGTCGCCTTGATCTGCTTCACGAAGAGCGGGATCAGGCAGATGCGGATCAGCACCACCAGCGAGACGATGGACAGGCCCCAAGCCGCGCCACTGTTCGGATCGAAGATCAGGCTGAAGAACGAGTGGAACTGGACGATGATCCAGGAAACTGCGTAATAAAGGGGTTTGAGGATCGTGTCCACGAATCAGGCTCCTTGGGCGTTGGGCTGAGTCTCGGGCTGGGCGACAGGCTCAGGGACGGCAGGCCCGCCCAGGCGGCTCCTCAGCCGCTGATGCCAAACCGGACGCTTCCGGGGAGGGACGTGGTCGACGCCACCGAGCGACCACGGATTGCACCGCAGGATGCGCCAAGCGGTCAGCGCAGTCCCCTTCACCGCGCCGTGTCGATCGATGGCGGTGTAGCCATAGTGCGAGCACGACGGGTAGTACTTGCAGACCGGGCCCAACAGCGGGCTGATGGTCCACTGGTAGATCTTGATCAAAAGCAGCAGCGGGTACTTCACTGTGCGCTCCCTCCCGGGTCCCGTCCGGGAGCCCGGGGGCCTGCGGCGTCGCCGCCGGTTGCGGCCCCGGTGGGATTGCTGCCTTTCGGCGCCCCTCCCAGCAGCCGCTGGAGAGCAGCGTCCAGGTCGCGGGCCAGTTGGTCGTACTCCGCCGCGCCCGCGCCGGGCAGGGCCCGTACGACAACCAGGCTACCGGCGGGCAGCCGGTCCAGCCGGTCGCGCATGAGATGGCGAAGTCTCCGCTTGACCTTGTTGCGGACGACTGCAATGCCAACGGCCTTGCTGACGACGAAACCCGCACGCGTCGGGGGAACACTTCCCCCCGCTGCGTGCGGGTCCGTTACGCCGCTACGACAGTGCACGACGAGGAGCGGGCGCCCGGCCCTGCGTCCCCGGCGTACCGCGGTCGCGAAGTCCTCGCGCCGCCTCAGCCGATTTTCGGTAGGCAGCACGTCATGGACCTAGGTCGGGCTGCTCAGGCGGACAGGCGGGCGCGACCCTTGCTGCGGCGCGACGCGAGAATCGCGCGGCCGGCACGGGTCCGCATGCGCAGACGGAAGCCGTGGGTCTTCGCGCGACGGCGGTTGTTCGGCTGGAAGGTGCGCTTGCTCACTCGGGGGCTCCAGGAATTCTTGCTGTCTCGGGAGACAGATTGTGGGGCGTCGACTGGCTGTCACCGTGCGCCCACGAGTAGCTCGCCACGCCCGAGTGCACCGCTACACGATCACGAGAGCGCGATCTTTGCCCATCGGAGGCAGGCGGCAGCAGCCATCGACAACTCGACCTGTGCACGGTACGCGGGACTACGCCATCCGGTCAAACCGGCTCCGTGAGAGCGCGGAGAGCCTCGACCAGGACACACTATGCACAGCCTGTGGACAACAACTTGAATCCCCAGGCCCGCCCTGACTACCGTGGCTGAACTTCATTTCCTTCCCGCCCGTCCTGAGAATCACACATTCGTGGGACTGTGAGAGAGCGTGCCCTGTGGCTGATGTACCTGCCGATCTTGCCGCAGTGTGGCCACGTGTACTCGATCACCTCTTGCGGGCCGAGGCCGACGGCCTGAAGCCCAAGGACCAGGACTGGCTCAAGCGGACCCAGCCCCTGGCGCTGGTCGCGGACACCGCACTGCTCGCCGTGCCCAACGAGTTCGCCAAGGGTGTCCTCGAAGGACGGCTGGCGCCGCTGATCGGGGAAGCGCTCAGCCATGAGTGCGGACGGCCGATCCGGATCGCGATCACTGTCGACGACTCCTCCGAGGAGCCCGCGCCCCAGCCGCCCGCGCCTCCGCAGCAGCACACTCAGCACCAGCCGGCACAGCATCCGCAGGCGCAACACCAGCCGGCGCAGCACGACGTGTACGACGGCTACGACGGGCGGCGCGACTCCCGGCAGGGCTACGGACACCAGGGCGACGATCTGCCCAGCGTCCGCCCCGCGTACCCGGATTACCCGCAGCCGCGGCACGAGCCCGGGGCGTGGCCCCAGCACGCCGTCACCGACGCGGTCGGCCCGCGCGAGGAGTACGGCTGGCAGCAGCAGCCCCTGGGCGGCTACCCCGACCGCGAGACCTCCACGGAGCAGTGGCGCGAACCGTACGGCGCCCCGTCGCCCGCCCACCTCCAGCAGCACCAGAACGACTACCGCCCGCAGGGCCCCGACCGCAGCGGGCCGCGCCCCTCGGACGGTCCGCGCCCGGGGTACGAGCAGCAGCGGCGCGACCGCTCCGACTTCCCCCCGCCCGGTCCTGCTGGCCGGCCGGGTGGTCCCGGTTCCCCTTTGCCGGCGCCCAGCGGTGCGCCCAGTCCGCTCGCCGCGCAGCCCGCGCCGGCGACCGGTCCCGGCGAGCCGACCGCGCGGCTGAACCCCAAGTACCTCTTCGACACCTTCGTCATCGGTGCCTCCAACCGCTTCGCGCACGCCGCGGCGGTCGCGGTCGCCGAGGCGCCGGCCAAGGCGTACAACCCCCTCTTCATCTACGGGGAGTCGGGTCTGGGCAAGACCCACCTGCTGCACGCCATCGGGCACTACGCCCGCAGCCTCTACCCGGGCACCCGGGTGCGGTACGTGAGCTCCGAGGAGTTCACCAACGAGTTCATCAACTCCATCCGGGACGGCAAGGCGGACGCGTTCCGCAAGCGCTACCGGGACATGGACATCCTGCTCGTCGACGACATCCAGTTCCTGGCGAGCAAGGAGTCGACGCAGGAGGAGTTCTTCCACACCTTCAACACCCTGCACAACGCGAACAAGCAGATCGTGCTCTCCAGTGACCGGCCGCCGAAGCAGCTGGTCACCCTGGAGGACCGACTGCGCAACCGCTTCGAGTGGGGGTTGATCACCGACGTCCAGCCGCCGGAGCTGGAGACCCGGATCGCGATCCTCCGCAAGAAGGCCGTGCAGGAGCAGTTGAACGCGCCGCCGGAGGTGCTGGAGTTCATCGCGTCCCGGATCTCGCGCAACATCCGCGAGTTGGAGGGCGCGCTGATCCGGGTCACCGCGTTCGCGTCGCTCAACCGGCAGCCGGTGGACCTGGGGCTCACCGAGATCGTGCTGAAGGACCTGATCCCCGGCGGCGAGGACACCGCGCCGGAGATCACCGCGACCGCGATCATGGCGTCGACCGCGGACTACTTCGGGCTGACCGTGGACGATCTGTGCGGATCCTCGCGCAGCCGGGTGCTGGTGACGGCCCGCCAGATCGCGATGTACCTGTGCCGGGAGCTCACCGACCTCTCGTTGCCGAAGATCGGCGCGCAGTTCGGCGGCCGCGACCACACGACGGTGATGCACGCCGATCGCAAGATCCGCGCGTTGATGGCCGAGCGGCGCTCCATCTACAACCAGGTCACCGAGCTGACCAACCGCATCAAGAACGGCTGACGGGCGGTCACCACCGGCCGCGACCGCCACCAGGGCGCTCCGGGACCTGCTCCCGGAGCGCCCTTCGTCGTGTGCGGGGTTGGGGGAGGGAGAACGTCGTCCGGTGCCGTCGTCGGGTCCTGTCTGCGGGGCTCGCGGGGCGGTCCGGGAGGGGCGTTCCGGGGTGGTGGACGGGTCGGTCGGTGGGTTCCGTAGGCCGCCGGTCGTCGTCCCAAACCTGTGGAGTGCACCGGCGCTGTTCGATTCCGGGCCTGGTCACGGCCTCTCTCCACAGATTGGGCAAGAATCTTCCGTCCACAGCCTGGGGAGAGGAAAGTTATCCCTGTGAGATCCACAGGCCGGCCTGCTGACGGACCATCGGGCGAGGTCAGCCGCATGTGGAATTGTGGCCAAACGAAATCCACAGCCTGTGGACAGAGTTTTCGTCCACAGGCGTCGCGCGAGCTTGTCCACCGGCCGCCCACAGGTACAGCGGGGTTGTCCCCAGTGATCACCAGCTTCTCCACACCGCTGTCCACTGTTCGGCAACGCAACACCCACCCTCACCACGCCGAGTGAAAGCGGTCACACCAAGGTGCGGGGTTGGGCTGTGGGGAACAGGGGTAAAGCTGGGGATGGCACTGGGGAGAAGTGCCTCAGCCCTGTGCATGGGGTGTGCAGAACTTCACGCGGTCCACAGCCGGAGCCGCTTATCCACGGCCGCCACCCACAGGCGCGGTGGACAAAAAATCGGCGTTGACCTGCGCAAAGTCAGTTGTCCACGGTTTCCACAGGGCCTACTACTACGACCACGCATATCTACCGGGGAACTCGCTTCGAAACGGGCCCTGTGCACAACTCGGCTCGGGAGCCCGTCGCTCCGGTCGAGTCGACTTGACCCCGAGCCGCACCGACTGTCGGTGGTGTGCGTCAGACTGGTCTCCGGCAACTCAGCCGACGACGAAGAGCCAGCAGGGCGAGAGCCAGCAACAGCAGGAGGCGGTTTCCGGTGAAGATCCGGGTGGAGCGCGATGTACTCGCGGAGGCAGTGGCCTGGGCGGCCAAGAGCCTCCCGGCCCGTCCGCCGGTGCCCGTCCTCGCGGGCCTGCTCCTGAAGGCGGACGACGGCGCGCTGAGCCTGTCCGGCTTCGATTACGAGGTCTCCGCGCGGGTCTCGGTGGACGCCGAGGTGGAGGAGGAGGGCACCGTCCTCGTCTCCGGCCGGCTGCTCGCCGACATCTGCCGCGCGCTGCCCAACCGCCCGGTGGAGATTTCCACCGACGGTGTACGGGTGACCGTGGTCTGCGGCTCCTCCCGCTTCACCCTCCACACCCTGCCTGTGGAGGAGTACCCGTCCCTGCCGACGATGCCCACCGCCACCGGCACCGTCCCCGGTGAGGTCTTCGCCGCGGCGGCCGCCCAGGTGGCGATCGCCGCCGGTCGCGACGACACCCTGCCGGTGCTGACCGGTGTGCGGATCGAGATCGAGGGCGACACCGTCACCCTCGCCTCCACCGACCGCTACCGCTTCGCGGTCCGCGAGTTCCTGTGGAAGCCGGAGAGCCCGGACGCCTCCGCGGTCGCCCTGGTGCCCGCCAAGACCCTTCTGGACACCGCCAAGTCTCTGAGCGGCGGCGACACCGTCACCCTGGCACTGTCCGGCTCCGGGCAGGGCGAGGGCCTCATCGGTTTCGAGGGCGCCGGCCGCCGGACCACGACCCGCCTTCTCGAGGGCGACCTGCCGAAGTACCGGACGCTCTTCCCGACCGAGTTCAACTCCGTCGCCGTGATCGAGACCGCCCCGTTCGTCGAGGCCGTCAAGCGCGTGGCGCTGGTCGCCGAGCGGAACACCCCGGTGCGGCTGAGCTTCGAGCAGGGCGTGCTGATCCTGGAGGCCGGCTCCAGCGACGATGCACAGGCTGTGGAAAGGGTCGACGCCGACCTGGAGGGCGACGACATCTCGATCGCCTTCAACCCGGGCTTCCTGCTGGAGGGCCTGTCGGCCATCGACTCCCCGGTGGCCCAGCTGTCCTTCACCACCTCGACCAAGCCCGCGCTGCTCAGCGGCCGCCCGGCCAAGGACGCCGAGGCCGACGACGCGTACAAGTACCTGATCATGCCCGTCCGCCTCTCGGGCTGACGCGGGCGACCGACCTCGTACCGACCGGGCCCCGGCCATCTGCCGGGGCCCTTGCGGCGACTGGCTGACGGCCTCCCGATGAGCGGCTGAGCCCACAGCTGTGCACGGGGTCCCGGGCGTAGGCTCGGACTCGGGTACGAACAGCAACGACTATGTGCAAAGAGGGTCTCTGATGGAGCTCGGTCTCGTCGGTCTCGGCAAGATGGGCGGCAACATGCGCGAGCGCATTCGCCGCGCCGGCCACACCGTCATCGGATACGACCGCAACCCGGACCTGGCCGATGTGGACAGCCTCAAGGGGCTTGTGGACAGCCTCAAGGGTCCGCGGGTGGTCTGGGTCATGGTCCCGGCTGGCGCCGCCACCCAGGCGACGATCGACGAGCTGGCCGAGCTGCTCTCGCCCGGCGACCTCGTCGTGGACGGCGGCAACTCCCGCTGGACCGACGACGAGAAGCACGCCGAGGAGCTGGCCGCCAAGGGCATCGGCTTCGTGGACTGCGGCGTCTCCGGCGGCGTCTGGGGCCTGGAGAACGGCTACGCGCTGATGTACGGCGGCGACAAGGAGAACGTCGCCAAGGTGCAGCCGATCTTCGACGCCCTCAAGCCCGAGGGCGAGTTCGGCTCCGTGCACGCCGGCAAGGTGGGCGCGGGCCACTTCGCGAAGATGGTCCACAACGGCATCGAGTACGCGATGATGCAGGCCTACGCCGAGGGCTGGGAGCTGCTGGAGAAGGTCGACTCCGTGGAGAACGTCCGCGAGATCTTCCGCTCCTGGCAGGAGGGCACGGTCATCCGCTCCTGGCTGCTGGACCTGGCGGTCAACGCCCTCGACGAGGACGAGCACCTGGGGAAGCTGCGCGGTTACGCCGCCGACTCCGGTGAGGGCCGCTGGACGGTCGAGGCCGCGATCGACAACGCCGTGCCGCTGCCGGCGATCACCGCGTCGCTCTTCGCCCGCTTCGCGTCCCGCCAGGACGACTCGCCGCAGATGAAGATGATCGCCGCGCTGCGCAACCAGTTCGGTGGCCACGCGGTCGAGAGCAAGTAGTAAGCACCACCAGCACAGCAGCCGGGGGAGGTCGGCGCGGAACCATGCATGTCACGCATCTGTCGCTCGCCGACTTCCGCTCGTACGCTCGGGTCGAGGTCCCGCTCGACCCGGGCGTCACGGCGTTTGTAGGGCCCAACGGTCAGGGCAAGACCAACCTCGTCGAGGCGATCGGTTATCTGGCCACGCTCGGCAGCCACCGGGTCTCCTCGGACGCCCCCCTGGTGCGGATGGGCGCCGACCGGGCCATCGTCCGGGCCGCGGTCGCCCAGGGCGAGCGGCAGCAACTGATCGAGCTGGAGCTCAATCCGGGCAGGGCGAACCGCGCCCGGATCAACAGGTCGTCGCAGGTCAGGCCGCGCGATGTGCTGGGGATCGTGCGGACGGTGCTGTTCGCGCCCGAGGACCTGGCGCTGGTCAAGGGCGACCCCGGTGAGCGCCGGCGGTTCCTCGACGAGTTGGTCACCGCCCGTTCGCCGCGGATGGCGGGGGTGCGCGCGGACTACGACCGCGTCCTCAAGCAGCGCAACACCCTCCTGAAGACGGCGGCGCTGGCTCGCCGGCACGGCGGCCGGCAGATGGACCTGTCGACGCTGGACGTCTGGGACCAGCATCTGGCCCGCGCCGGCGCCGAACTCCTGGCCCAGCGGCTCGACCTGATCGCCACGCTGCGGCCGCTGGCGGACAAGGCGTACGAGCAACTGGCGCCGGGCGGCGGCCCGTTGGGGCTGGAGTACCGCGGTTCGGCGGGCGAGGCGATGGCCGCCGCAGCGAACCGTGAGGAGCTGTACGGCGCGCTGCTGGCGGCGCTCGGCGAGGCCCGCAAGAACGAGATCGAGCGCGGGGTGACGCTCGTCGGTCCGCACCGCGACGAACTGCTGCTGAAGCTGGGGCAGTTGCCGGCCAAGGGCTATGCGAGCCACGGCGAGTCCTGGTCGTACGCGCTGGCCCTGCGGCTGGCCTCGTACGAACTGCTGCGCGCCGAGGGCAACGAACCGGTGCTGGTGCTGGACGACGTCTTCGCCGAGTTGGACAGCCGGCGCCGGGAGCGGCTGGCGGAGCTGGTCGCGCCGGGCGAGCAGGTCCTGGTGACCGCGGCGGTGGACGACGACGTGCCGGGCGTGCTGGCCGGGGCGCGGTACGCGGTCTCCGGCGGCACCGTGGAGAGGGTGGAACGGTGACCGAACCGCAGTCGGAACAGCCCAGAACCCCCGAGCTGTCCGGGGTGGACCTGGCCCGGCAGGCGCTGGTGGCCGCCAAGGAACAGGCGCGCGCCCGGGGCGCGGCCGTGCAGCAGAAGAAGCAGGCCCGCCGCGGCGGACTGCGCTCGGGCGCGCGGGCCGACGGCCGGGATCCGCTGCCGTTGGGCGCCGCGATCAACCGCCTGATCACCGAGCGCGGCTGGGAGACCCCGGCGGCGGTCGGCGGGGTGATGGGCCGTTGGCCGCAGTTGGTGGGGCCCGAGGTGGCGCAGCACTGCGAGCCGCAGCGGTACGACGAGGACGCCCGCATCCTGACGGTCCAGTGCGACTCGACGGCCTGGGCGACCCAACTGCGGCTGCTGGCACCGCAGCTGGTGGCCCGCCTCAACGAGGACCTGGGCCACGGCACGGTGAAGATGATCAAGGTGCTGGGGCCGGGCGGCCCGGGGCGTCGGTACGGAGCCCTGCGCGCGCCGGGCAGCAAGGGGCCCGGCGACACCTACGGGTGAGGGTCGCCACGCGATCGAGAATCCCGCCGATGGGGGTGGTGTTTCACGTGAAACACCACCCCCATCGCACGTCCGTGGCCAGTCACGGACGGTTTCACGTGAAACAACGCACGTCCGTACGAGCCGTGTAAACACGTGTGACGCATGAGACTTCACAGGCGGTCGCCGCCGGTTGACATCCCGAAGCGCTGAGTGCCTGCGTGAGCGTCCTGGGGCCCCGTCTCGCATATGGGGAGTCGGCGGATGCTGGTTCAGGGCGGCACATGACGACTCAGGCGCCTGCAAACCCCCATGAGTGTCGGCGCTACCGGTAGACTGGTAGCAATCCCGCCCACTCGCGGAACAAGTCGAATGACGAGCCGCTCCCATCTGTTCTTCGCGGGGAGATCGCAACAGGTGTGGAAGGGCTCGTGCTGTGCCAGAAAGGGCGCTTCGTGGCCGACTCCGGCGACCTCAACGAGAACAACATGGCTTCTACCGAAGAGGGGGGTTCGGCCGGCGCCGTGGGCGACTCCTCGGTGGAGAAGTCGTATGACGCCAGCGCGATCACCGTCCTTGAGGGCTTGGACGCGGTTCGTAAGCGCCCCGGCATGTACATCGGCTCCACGGGCGAGCGCGGTCTGCACCACCTCGTGCAGGAGGTCGTCGACAACTCCGTCGACGAGGCGCTGGCCGGTCACGCCGACACCATCGAGGTGACGATCCTCGCCGACGGCGGTGTGCAGGTCGTCGACAACGGTCGCGGTATCCCCGTCGGCATCGTGCCGTCCGAGAACAAGCCGGCCGTCGAGGTCGTGCTGACCGTGCTGCACGCCGGTGGCAAGTTCGGCGGCGGTGGGTACGCGGTCTCCGGTGGTCTGCACGGCGTGGGTGTCTCCGTCGTGAACGCCCTGTCGACCCGGGTCGCCGTCGAGATCCGCACGGACGGCTACCGCTGGACGCAGGATTACAAGCAGGGCGTGCCGACGGCCCCGCTGGCCAAGCACGAGGCCACCGACGAGCACGGCACCTCGGTCACCTTCTGGGCCGACCCCGAGATCTTCGAGACCACCACGTACAGCTTCGAGACGCTGTCGCGGCGCTTCCAGGAGATGGCGTTCCTCAACAAGGGGCTGACCATCTCGCTCAAGGACGAGCGCCCGGATCACGTGGACGAGGAGGGCAAGCCGCTCTCGGTGCGGTACCACTACGAGGGCGGCATCGTCGACTTCGTGAAGTACCTCAACTCCCGCAAGGGGGAGCTGGTTCACCCGACGGTCGTCTCGGTCGAGGCCGAGGACAAGGAGCGGAACCTCTCCGTCGACCTCGCGATGCAGTGGAACACCCAGTACAGCGAGGGTGTCTACAGCTTCGCGAACATCATCCACACCCACGAGGGCGGTACCCACGAGGAGGGCTTCCGCGCCGCGCTGACGGGTCTGATCAACCGTTACGCGCGCGAGAAGAAGCTGCTGCGGGAGAAGGACGACAACCTCACGGGCGAGGACATCCGCGAGGGTCTGACGGCGATCATCTCGGTCAAGCTCGCCGAGCCGCAGTTCGAGGGCCAGACCAAGACCAAGCTGGGCAACACGGAGGTGAAGACCTTCGTCCAGAAGGTCGTCCACGAGCACCTCAACGACTGGCTGGACCGCAACCCCAACGAGGCCGCGGACATCATCCGCAAGGGCATCCAGGCGGCCACCGCCCGGGTCGCGGCCCGCAAGGCGCGCGATCTGACGCGCCGCAAGGGCCTGTTGGAGACCGCGTCGCTGCCGGGCAAGCTCAGCGACTGCCAGTCCAACGACCCCACCAAGTGCGAGATCTTCATCGTCGAGGGTGACTCCGCCGGTGGCTCGGCCAAGTCCGGCCGTAACCCGGAGTACCAGGCGATCCTCCCGATCCGCGGCAAGATCCTCAACGTCGAGAAGGCCCGGGTCGACAAGATCCTGCAGAACAACGAGGTCCAGGCGCTGATCTCGGCCTTCGGCACGGGCGTGCACGAGGACTTCGACATCGAGAAGCTCCGGTACCACAAGATCATCTTGATGGCGGACGCCGACGTCGACGGTCAGCACATCAACACCCTGCTGCTGACCTTCCTGTTCCGCTTCATGCGCCCGCTGGTCGAGGCCGGCCACGTCTACCTCTCCCGCCCGCCGCTGTACAAGATCAAGTGGGGCCGGGACGACTTCGAGTACGCCTACTCCGACCCGGAGCGGGACGTGCTGCTGGAGCGCGGCAAGCAGAACGGCAAGCGGATCCGCGAGGACTCCATCCAGCGGTTCAAGGGTCTCGGCGAGATGAACGCCGAGGAGCTGCGCGTGACGACCATGGACGCCGACCACCGGGTGCTCGGCCAGGTCTCGTTGGACGACGCGGCCCGCGCGGACGACCTGTTCTCCGTCCTCATGGGCGAGGACGTCGAGGCGCGCCGCTCGTTCATCCAGCGGAACGCCAAGGACGTCCGCTTCCTCGACATCTGAGCCCTGTCGGCCCGCACAACAGCCGCAGCTCGAAAGGACTTTGAACCACCATGGCCGACGAGAACCCCCCTGTGACCCCGGACGGCGTGACCGCCGAGGGCGCGCCCGCCACCATCGAAGGCGTTGGAATGCGCGTCGAGCCCGTCGGGCTCGAAACGGAGATGCAGCGCTCCTACCTCGACTACGCGATGTCCGTCATCGTCTCGCGTGCGCTGCCCGACATCCGCGACGGCCTCAAGCCGGTGCACCGCCGCGTGCTGTACGCGATGTACGACGGCGGCTACCGCCCCGAGAAGGGCTTCTACAAGTGCGCCCGCGTCGTCGGCGACGTCATGGGTACGTACCACCCGCACGGTGACACCTCCATCTACGACGCGCTGGTCCGCCTCGCGCAGCCGTGGTCGATGCGGATGCCGCTGGTCGACTCCAACGGCAACTTCGGCTCTCCGGGCAACGACCCGGCCGCCGCCATGCGGTACACCGAGTGCAAGATGGCGCCGCTGTCGATGGAGATGCTCCGGGACATCGACGAGGAGACCGTCGACTTCCAGGACAACTACGACGGCCGGAACCAGGAGCCGACGGTCCTGCCGGCCCGTTTCCCCAACCTGTTGATCAACGGCTCGGCCGGCATCGCGGTCGGCATGGCGACCAACATCCCGCCGCACAACCTCCGCGAGGTCGCCGAGGGCGCGCAGTGGGCGCTGGCGCACCCGGAGGCGTCCAGCGAGGAGCTGCTGGACGCGCTGATCGAGCGGATCAAGGGCCCCGACTTCCCCACCGGCGCGCTGGTGGTGGGCCGCAAGGGCATCGAGGAGGCGTACCGCACCGGCCGCGGCTCCATCACGATGCGCGCGGTCGTCGAGGTCGAGGAGATCCAGAACCGCCAGTGCCTGGTGGTCACCGAACTCCCCTACCAGGTCAACCCGGACAACCTCGCGCAGAAGATCGCCGACCTGGTCAAGGACGGCAGGATCGGCGGCATCGCGGACGTCCGCGACGAGACCTCCTCGCGCACCGGCCAGCGGCTGGTCATCGTCCTCAAGCGGGACGCGGTCGCCAAGGTCGTCCTCAACAACCTCTACAAGCACACCGATCTGCAGACCAACTTCGGCGCGAACATGCTCGCGCTGGTCGACGGCGTGCCGCGCACCCTCTCCCTGGACGCCTTCATCCGGAACTGGGTCACGCACCAGGTCGAGGTCATCGTCCGCCGGACGAAGTACCGGCTGCGCAAGGCCGAGGAGCGCGCCCACATCCTGCGCGGCCTGCTCAAGGCGCTGGACGCGATCGACGAGGTCATCGCGCTGATCCGGCGCAGCGAGACGGTCGAGGTGGCCCGCGAGGGCCTGATGGGCCTGCTGCGGATCGACGAGATCCAGGCCAACGCGATCCTGGAGATGCAGCTCCGCCGGCTGGCCGCCCTGGAGCGCCAGAAGATCACCGCCGAGCACGACGAACTCCAGCGCAAGATCAGTGAGTACAACGCGATCCTGGCCTCCCCGGAGCGCCAGCGCCAGATCATCAGCGAGGAACTGGCCGCGATCGTCGAGAAGTTCGGCGACGACCGGCGCAGCAAGCTGGTGCCGTTCGAGGGCGACATGTCCATCGAGGACCTGATCGCCGAAGAGGACATCGTCGTCACCATCAGCCGTGGCGGCTATGTGAAGCGGACGAAGACCGACGACTACCGCTCGCAGAAGCGCGGCGGCAAGGGCGTACGGGGCACCAAGCTCAAGGAAGACGACATCGTCGACCACTTCTTCGTCTCCACCACCCACCACTGGCTGCTGTTCTTCACCAACAAGGGCCGGGTCTACCGCGCCAAGGCGTACGAACTCCCCGACGCGGGACGGGATGCGCGCGGTCAGCACGTCGCCAACCTCCTGGCCTTCCAGCCGGACGAGCAGATCGCGCAGATCCTGGCGATCCGCGACTACGAGGCGGCGCCCTACCTGGTCCTCGCCACCAAGGCCGGTCTGGTGAAGAAGACCCCGCTCAAGGACTACGACTCGCCCCGTTCCGGCGGCGTGATCGCGATCAACCTGCGGGAGCAGGCGGACGGCAGCGATGACGAGCTGATCGGCGCCGAGTTGGTCTCGGAGACCGACGACCTGCTGCTGATCAGCAAGAAGGCCCAGTCGATCCGCTTCACGGCGACCGACGATGCGCTGCGCCCGATGGGCCGGGCCACCTCCGGTGTCAAGGGCATGAGCTTCCGCGAGGGTGACGAGCTGCTCTCGCTGAACGTGGTCCGCGCGGGCACCTTCGTCTTCACCGCGACCGACGGCGGCTACGCCAAGCGCACCGCGGTCGACGAGTACCGCGTCCAGGGCCGCGGCGGCCTCGGCATCAAGGCCGCGAAGATCGTCGAGGACCGCGGTTCGCTGGTCGGCGCGTTGATCGTCGAGGAGGCCGACGAGATCCTCGCGATCACGCTCAGCGGTGGCGTGATCCGCACCCGGGTGAGCGAGGTCCGGGAGACCGGCCGTGACACCATGGGCGTCCAACTGATCAACCTGGGCAAGCGAGATGCCGTCGTGGGCATCGCGCGGAACGCCGAGGCCGGCCGGGAGGCCGAGGAGGTCGACGGGCCCGACGGGGCCGAGGAGACCGGCGCGGCCGAGGAGTCCGGGTCCACCGCAGTCGAGGGCGAGCAGCCCGCGGCGGAGTAACACGAGGAGTAGGTCGTGAGGGGAGCCACGGGCGCTGCGACGGGCAAGGCGGGAGTCACCTCGGACTCCGCGGCGGAGCCCGCAACCAAGGAACGCAGCGCCCGTGGCTCCGTCGCGTCCGACGGCGCCCGGGAGAAGGGCGCCCACGAGGGGGGAACCGTGAGCAACACCCGTCAGCCGCAACCCCAGCCGCAACCTCAGTCCCCGCCGCAGGCGAAGGCCGCCGGCCAGGGACAGCCGCAGGGCGGCGCCCAGCAGCCCTACCAGCCGCCCCAGGCGTACCACACGGGCGCCGGGGGTCCCGGTGCCGAACAGGCCGTGCGCAAGCCGCGTACGGGCGCCAGCACGGCACCGCGGACCCGCAAGGCCCGCCTCCGGGTGGCGCGCACCGACCCCTGGTCGGTGATGAAGGTCAGCTTCCTGCTCTCCGTCGCGCTGGGCATCTGCACCGTGGTGGCGGTGGCGGTGCTGTGGATGGTGATGGACGCGATGGGCGTCTTCTCCACCGTCGGCAAGACGATCAGCGAGGCGACCGGCTCCGCCGAGGGCGGTGGCTTCGACCTCCAGTCGTTCCTCTCGCTGCCGCGGGTGCTGCTGTTCACCTCCGTCATCGCGGTGATCGACGTGGTGCTGGCGACCGCGCTGGCCACCCTCGGCTCCTTCATCTACAACCTGTCGGCGGGCTTCGTCGGCGGTGTGGAGCTGACGCTCGCGGAGGACGAGTGAGAGCTCCTGGCGGGCGGTCTGCACCGGGCGTTCCGAGGGCCTCCGGAACCGATTTTGGGAACGCCTCTGAAGTGCGCTAATCTTCTGGTGCAGCGAGCGAGCGGCTATAGCTCAGACGGTTAGAGCGCTTCCCTGATAAGGAAGAGGCCCCAGGTTCAAGTCCTGGTAGCCGCACCGCAGTATCGGCCCGGTCGGAGATTTCTCCGGCCGGGCCGATGCCTTTGTCGACACTTCCCTGGCCCGGGAACCGAAGCCGGGCGCGATGCGTTGTGAAGACACGGGAGTTGGGCTCCCTCGGCGCCTCCGGACGGGGTGTTGCCGAGTACGGGCTAGATAACCGATCGATATCGGCCGGTGTGTATCATCGGCCGACATAGAGGTCCCCTACGTCAATGAAAGACGAGGTCGCGCGGTGAAGAAGCTGATCCTGGTCGCACTGGCCGCCATCGGCGGGCTCCTCGTGTACCGCCAGATCCAGGCGGATCGCGCCGAGCAGGATCTGTGGACGGAGGCGACCGACTCCGTGCCCGCAGGTTCCGGTGTGTGAGACCACACGCACAGCACAGTTCGTATGGACCCCGGTTGCCCCAAGGGCGGCCGGGGTTTCGTACGTGTCGGGGGTGGGCAGAGGGGCTCCTGATTTTGCTATCGCACACCCATGGATTGCAGTGGCAAATCCGCTGGTCGTGAGGCCGATGACCGGGTGGTGACCGGTGGGACGCGAGGGGGACGAGAGATGGCACGACCACCACGCAGGCGGGCGGCGGCGCCGGAGGCGGGGGCCTCCGAGGCGCGAACGAAGTGGAGAGCCCGGGGGACTTGGGGGACGGTGTTACTGGCGCTGACCGCGGCGGTGCTGCCGGCCTCGGCGGCCCCGCGGGCGACGCCGGCGGCCGACGGCAGCGGACTGGTGATGGTCCTCGACTCCTCGCGCGCGATGGCCGGGAGCGACGGCGCCGGCGGCACCCTCATCGCCGCCGCCCGCAAGGCCGTCGGCGGTGTCGCGGACGCCCTGCCCGAGGGCTATCCCACCGGTCTGCGGGTCTACGGCGCGGACAGGCCCAAGGGCTGCGACGACACCCGTCTTGCGCAGCCCGTCGGCCCGTTGGACCGCGGCGGCCTCACGCGGGCCGTGGCGAGCCTCACGCCCCAGGGCGACGCCCCCATGGGGCTCTCGCTGACCAAGGCCGCCCAGGACCTCCCCAGGGCCGCGGCCGGCACCCCTGGCAAGCGCACCATCCTGCTGATCTCTGACGGCCAGAGCACCTGCCGGACCCCGCCGCCCTGCCAGGTCGCCGCCCAACTCGCCTCCTCCGGCGCCGATCTGCACATCGACGTCGTCGGCTTCCACGCCGCCGCCAAGGACCGCCCCCAGCTCCAGTGCATCGCCCAGTCCGGCAACGGCCAGTACTACGACGCTCCTGACGCCGCGTCGCTCTCCCGCCAGGTGCAGCGCGCCGGTCAACTCGCCGCGGACAGCTACCGGTTCCGGGGCACCCCGATCCACGGCACCGACGACCAGAAGGGCGCGCCCGCCCTCGTCCCCGGGCAGTACCTGGACAGCATCGGCCCCAACGAGGTGCGCTACTACGCCACCGATCTGGACGCGGCCTCGACCGCCGACTTCTCGGCCACCGCGGTGCCCCCGTCCGGCGCCTCGGTGGACCTGCTCGACACCGTCAGCGCCCGCATCGTCCAGGGTACGGACGGCAGTTGCCAGTCCTCGACCGCGCGCTTCGGCCAGCGGGAGGGCGCCACCCCGCTCACCGCCAGCGTCAGCCGCATCCCGTCGCGCGGCGGCACCGCCCGCTGCGACAAGGCGGGCCGGTACTGGCTGGCCGTCGAACGCCGCGCCGCCACCGGCTCGGACGCCGCGCGCTGGCCGGTCGAGCTGATGTTTCACGTGGAACATCCGCTGAAGAAAGGCGTCGCCCCCGCGCAGGCGACCCCGCAGTACGGTGCCGGCGGCAAGGACGCCACGCTGCCCAACACCGCGCCCAAGGACGTCTTTGGCGGCACCGGCTTCAACGATGCCCGCGAGCTGGGCACCGGCGCCTGGCGGGACACGGTCCTTCCCGCGCAGACCCGTTGGTACAAGGTGCCGGTCAGTTGGGGCCAACAGCTCCGCTACGACGTCCAGTTCGGCCCCGCACCACGGTCCGGGGCCGCCTCCCACGTCTCGTTCGGCAGCACCCAGGTCTATACGCCGTTCCGCGCCCCGGTCGGCAGCGGGACCGGCGAGTTCACCCCGCAGGTGCCGTACACCGGGCGATCGGCCTCGCTGAGCATGGGAACGGTCCCGGTCTCCTGGACCAACCGCTACGAGACCCACCCCAACGTCATCCCCGTCCACGCCAACGGCGACTTCTACATCGCGGTCACCCTCGGGGCCCGGGCCGCGCAGATCACGGAGAACCCGCGGATCGGCGTGGTGCTGCGGGTCGCCGTCCTCGGCCGGGCGAAGGCCGGGCCGGAGGCCGATGCGATGTCCGTCAAGGACGAGGCGTCCGGCGGCGGTTCGGGCTCCGGCGCCACCGGCACCGGGGGTGGCCACTGGCCCGCGATCCGGATCGCCGGGGTCTCCGTCGGCGCGGTGGGCGTCCTGCTGCTGGCCGGGTTGGGGACGGCGTACGCACGGGCCGGCCGGCGGCCGTGGTCGCGGGGCGCGGACACCGGGGGAGGCGCGCGGTGAGCGAGGGTGCCACCGGGCGGTAGCGCCGCCGTGGTGCGGGCGCCAGGGTGCCGGGCTGTGGCGGCCGGTTCAGCCGGCGAGCAGCGCCCACACCCCGACGGCGATGCACAGCAGCGCCACGACCAGGACCGGGACCGCGACCTTCGGGGGCGGTCCCGGTGCGCGTATCGGGGCGGCCGGGGGCGGCACCGCCGGCGCTCCGGGGCCGCCGCCGGTCGGGGGCTGCGCCGACAGCGGGGGCTGACCGGAGGTGTACGGGCGGGTCGCGGCCGCCTGCGGGCGCACCGAGGAGGTCGGCACGATGTCCGTCGGCTCGATGGGTTCCGGGAGAGGCGTCCGGGGCGGGGTGGCCGGCGGGGCCGGGACGGCGCCGCGCGGCGGGGTGCCCAACGGCGGGCCGGCCGGCGGGATCGCCGGCGGGGTGCTCGGTGGCGGCGGAATGGGTGGCGTCGCCGGGGTCGGCGGTGCGAGGTGGAAGCTGCCGGTGTCCGACATGGACGAGGGGCCCGGAGCCGCACCACCGCTCCCGGCCGCCGATGACCCGGGGGCGGCTCCGTGCCGGCCCTTCGACGCGTGCAGCGGCCCGTCCGGGCCGAACCCGGACGGCAGCGGGCCGATGTGGTCGAAGACCTCGATGACCTCGTCCTCAAGCGTCGCCTCCGGCAGCAGCTCGGCGGCCGCCAGCAGCGCCTTCCGCGCCCCCGTCGCGGTCTTGAAGCGGGCCTCCGGATCCGGGTGCAGCAGCGACGCCAGCACCTGCCACAGCGGCTCCGGAACGTCCTCGGGCGCCGGCGGTATGCCCTGCTCCGCGAACCGCCGGATCAGCGCCTCGGCGTCCGGCTTGGCCCCGGTGATCAGGCTCAGCGCGACCAGCCCGGCGGCGAACAGGTCCGCGGGGAAGTCCGGCTCGGCGCCCAGCATCTGCTCCGGCGCGAAGTAACCCGGCGTCCCCACCACGTAGTTGGCCTCGGTCAGCCGCGGCTCGCCCTTGCGCATCGCGATGCCGAAGTCGGACAGCCGCAGGTGCGGGCGGCCGGTGCCGGTGGCCTCCAGCAGGATGTTGGCCGGCTTGATGTCCCGGTGCACCACGCCCTCGGCGTGCACGGCGGTCAGCCCGGCCAGCAACTGGTCCATCAGCGTGCACACCATCCGCGCCGGCAACGGGCCGTAGTCACCGGTCAGATGGGCCAGCGAGCCGCCGTGCACCAGGTCCATGGTGAACAGCACCTGGTCGTCGTCCGCGGCCCAGCTCGCCGGGGCCAGCACGTGCGGATGGTCGATCCGCAGCGCCTGCTCGCGGACGAACCTCAACAGCGTGTGCGCGTCGCTCTGTTGCAGCACCTTGGCTGCCACGTAACGGCGGCGCCGGTGGTCCCAGGCCCGCCAGACCGCGCCCACGCCACCCCGGCCGATCGGGTCCACGAGCTCGTACCGGCCGGCGAAGATCTCACCCATTGCGCCCCGTCCGCTGCTGGATCACGACTCCTGAGGCCAACTCCCCGGTGGCCGACCGCGCTTGGCTAGCTCTGGTGCGCCTCGTAGTGGGCGACCGCGTCGGAGGTGCGGCCGGCGCCGTAGACCCTCAGGAACTCCGCGAGTTCGGGGTGGCTGGCGGTGAGGCTGTTCGCCGCGTCGATGATCTCGCCGGCGTCGGAGACCGACCGCAGCAGCGACTGGATCTCCCGCACGACCCGGCGCACGGTGGTGGCCCCCGTCGACGACGTGGTCTGCGCGGTGTTGTTCAGGACCGAGCCGCCCGCCGTCTTCTTGATCTCCTCCATCCGGTCGGTGGCCTCGGCGGCGCTGACGCTGCCGTCCGCGACCTGACCGGCCAACTCCTGGAGCGCCTGCACCCGCTGGACCACGGCGGGGTTGCCTATCTTCGCGCGCTGCCCGCTCATGAGCTGCGACAGCATCGGCGCGGACAGACCGAGCACCGCGGCCAGCCGGGCCTGGTTCAGCCCGAGGTCGTCGATGAGACGGCGGAACAGCGCGCCCAGAGGTTCCCCGTACCAACTGCGCTGGAGCTCCCGGGCCCGTGCGGTGGCTTCCTGCTGTGCTGCATCCATGCCGTCTCCCCTGTCTCCCCGATCGCGCTTCGCTGCCGCGAATCTCGCGAAGCATCCTACGGAGAGCGACGGTGTGCGGCGATACCCGGTCGGGAAAGGGGCCCGACACCGGGTACCCTGTTCGGCGAAGGGGCCTTAGCTCAGTTGGTAGAGCGCTGTCTTTGCATGGCAGATGTCAGGGGTTCGACTCCCCTAGGCTCCACTTCAATCCCCCCTCCGACCTGCGGAAACGTAGTCGGAGGGGATTTTTTTGTGTCCGCTTCCGTACGGCCGTGGACGGGCCTGCGGCCGGCGGTGACGACGACGGCGGTCCTTCGGCGCCGGGGCCCGTCCCGCAAGAGATCCGCCGCGGCGAGCCCGGCACGCTCGGCGCTCGACCGCCGAACTCCCCTTCCCTCCCCACGCATTGGACGCAGGACGCCGTTCCTCCCCCGACACGCGGCCGGGCCGCGCCCTGGTGGAGGAGCGCGGCCCGGGGGCGGGGCGGTTGGGGATCAGGCGTTGTCGCCGCGCCGATCGTCGGAGTCGGCCTCGGTCTGCTTGGCCCGGACCTCGGGGTCGAGCGGGCCGCCCTCGACGGAGCTCAGGTGGCCGCGGTCGCCGACCTCGGTGGGCGCCGGCGGCTCGACCAGCCAGTCCGGGTTGGCCTGCTTGTCCCACCACTTCCAGGCGGCGACCGCGCCGGCCACCACGACGCCCAGCAGCGCCAGCCGCTTGGCGGCCTTGCCGCAGGCGGCCCGGCGGCACTGCTTCCTCTGCAGCTTCTCGATCTCCGCGGCCGTCACCTGCCCGCGCAGCGCGGCCAGCGCCGCGGCGCCCCGGGCGAGTGCCTCCTCGCGCATCGGCTCGGCCGCCGCACGGGCGTTGACCACGGCGCTCTCCAGCCGTGGGCTGGTGTAGTCGGCGGCCTGCCGGGCGGCCTGGCGGGTGCGGACGGCGGCCCGGGTCGCGGCCGCGTCCACCTTGGGCGGCAGCGACCCGCGGGCGTGCTCGATCCGCGGCTGAAGACGGGTGTCGTACTGGGCCCGGGCCTGCTGGGCCGCCCCGGCGACCCTGGGAGCGAGCCGGGCGCGCGCCTCCTGGGTGTAGTGGACAGCGGTGTCCTTTGCCGTACCGGCGTAAGGAGCCACCACCTCCGCTGCGTGCCGCACGCCGTCCTTGGCCGAATGGGTCGCGGCGCGCACGCTGTCCTTGCGGGTCACGGGGATCCTCCTCCTCGGTGGGGTCCGGGTCTGGGGGCTGCTCCCCCACCTCTGCTGTGTCGCCTGTCCACCCGATTGACGAGCATGCCCGCTCGCCGTGCGCACGGCATGTGCGCGCGGGCATCCGGGTCATCCGGGACTTTCCGGGGCCCTCGTGACGACGATGCCATGCGACGGCCCCGCCCGCGCGGGAAATGCGTACGAAGTCCCGTCAAGAGGTGGCGGCCCGGCGCCCGGCGGCCGCTTCGTGCGAGGATCGGGGACCGTCAGTGAAGACTTATGGAAGGTAGATCGTGGCTGAGCAGCTCTACGCCACCCTGAAGACGAACCAGGGCGACATCGAACTTCGGCTTCTGCCGAACCACGCTCCGAAGACGGTGAAGAACTTCGTCGAGCTCGCCAAGGGCGAGCGGGAGTGGACCGACCCGAAGACCGGCCAGCCGACCCAGGCCCCGCTCTACGACGGCACGGTCTTCCACCGGGTGATCAGCGGCTTCATGCTCCAGGGCGGCGACCCGCTGGGCAACGGCACCGGTGGCCCCGGCTACCAGTTCGCCGACGAGTTCCACCCCGACCTGGCGTTCAACAAGCCGTACCTGCTGGCCATGGCCAACGCCGGCCCGGGCACCAACGGCTCGCAGTTCTTCATCACCGTCTCCCCGACGGCCTGGCTGACCGGCAAGCACACCATCTTCGGTGAGGTCACCAACGAGGCCAGCAAGAAGGTCGTGGACGCGATCGCCGAGACGCAGACCAACCCGCGCACCGACCGCCCGGTGCAGGACGTCGTCATCGAGTCGGTCGTCATCGAGACCCGCTGACCCGGATCTCGTGCCCCGGTCCGATCCGGGGAACCATCGCGCCCCGTCCAGTCGTAGATTGAGACGGGGCGCGAGGCTCGTTCGAGGCGGGCTGGAGGGCGCGCGGCCGGTCGAGGCGCCGGGCGCGGAGGGGCGGTCCGTTCGCACAGGCGCCCCGGTGAGACGAGGACGAGGGGACCGATGGACCAGCCAGGCAGCCCGCAGGAGCCGCAGCAGGCGCACGGCCACGATGGCCTGCCCAACTGCCACCGCCACCCGGACCGCTCGACCGGCATCCGCTGTACCCGCTGCGACCGGCCGATCTGCCCGGAGTGCATGATCAGCGCCTCGGTCGGCTTCCAGTGCCCGGACTGCGTGCGCACCGGCGGCGGCAGCGGCCCGGCGCCGAGGGCCAGCGCGCCGCGCACGATAGTCGGCGGCACCGTGACCGCCGATCCCCGGCTGGTCACCAAGATCCTGCTGGGCCTCAACGTCGCGGTCTTCGTCGCGGTGCTGCTCAACGAGAAGTATTCCGGCGGTTGGTTGGTCGAACGGCTCGACATGCTCGGCCTCGCCTTCGACCCCGGCCAACTCCAACTGGTCGGCGTCGCGCACGGCGAGTGGTACCGCCTGCTGACCGCGGTCTTCCTGCACCAGCAGTTCGCGCACATCGGCTTCAACATGCTCTCGCTGTGGTGGCTGGGCCCGCCGCTGGAGGCGGCGCTCGGCAGGCTCCGCTACACCGCGCTCTACCTGCTCGCCGGTCTGGGCGGCAGCGCCCTGTCCTACCTCGTCACCGCGCAGAACCAGCCCTCGCTCGGGGCGTCCGGCGCGATCTTCGGGCTGCTGGGCGCCACGGCCGTGCTGATGCGCCGGCTCCAGTACGACATGAAGCCGGTGCTGATCCTGCTCGGCATCAACCTGGCCTTCACGTTCCTGTGGCCGAACATCGCCTGGCAGGCGCACGTCGGCGGGCTGGTCGTGGGCGCCGCGGTGGCGTTCGGGATGGTGCACGCGCCGCGGCAGCACCGGACGCTGGTGCACGTCGGGACGTGCGCGGTGACGCTGCTCGCGATCGTCGTGGTGGTGTGGGTACGGACCGTCCAACTGCTGGGCTGACGGCCCCGCGACGCTCCGCGCAGCACGTTGTCCACAGTCCGTGAAGGATCTTGTGCATGCTGTGCAGAAACCGGCCCCCGCGCCCCGTCGATCGACGTTTCCGCAGGAAGGGGCGGGAGCGAGGGCCGGTGGCGAGGGTCACCGCCGGTCACACCGGCGTCAACCTCCCGAGGGTTATCCACAGATCTTCTGAAGTTTTCCCCGGCTGTGGATAACTGTGTGGATGGCCTTGGGCAGGGCTTGCGCTAACTCCGCCGGGAAAGCGGGCGCGCTCCGCTGGCTGCCGCTACTTCCACTGCGTGGAGACGCCGAAGCCCACCGCGATGAAGCCGAAGCCGCAGACGATGTTCCAGTTGCCCATCGCCTTGATCGGCAGATCGCCCTCGGACACGTAGAACAGCACGATCCACGCCAGTCCGATCACGAACATCGCCAGCATCAATGGTGCGACCCAGCCGCGGCCGGAACTCATCTTCAAGCTGGTGGTCTTCGCCGGCGGCGGCGTGAAGTCGTCCTTCTTGCGGATCCGTGACTTCGGCACGAGGAACTCTCCTGTCGATGTGCTGCTCCCCCGCTCTCCACGGTGAGCGGGCGGTCCCCCTCCGCATGGAGGTGGCGCGGGTCGGGAGCCAGGGTACGGACACAGGGGAACGGATTTCCTTCCCGGCGTCCGTTAGCGTAGTGCTTCCGCGGCGTCGTAAGGAGTAAGGGTACGTTGAGCACATCCGCCGGCTCCTCCGGGCGCCCGCCGCGGCCCCGGTTGCGACCCGTCCGGCTCCTCACCCTCCTCGTCTTCGCCCTCGCCGGTCTGCTGTTCTGGCTGAGCTTCGACACCGCCCGCGGCACCAACCTCCGCTCCGACGACTCGATGCTCCGGCTCTCCGACCTGATCCAGGAGCGCAGCCACAAGAACGGCGCCCAGGGCGACAGCAACGCCGGCCTGCGCGCGGAGGTCGACGCCCTCGCCCACCGCGACAACAGCTCCTCTTCCGGGGACGAGACCAAGCTCAAGGGGCTGGAGACGAGCGCCAGCACCAAGGCGCTGTCCGGCCCGGGCCTGACCGTCACGCTCACCGACGCCCCGCCGAACGCCACCGCCAAGATCCCCGGCATCCCCGAGCCGCAGCCCAACGACCTGGTCATCCACCAACAGGACCTCCAGGCCGTCGTCAACGCCCTCTGGCACGGCGGCGCCAAGGGCATCAAGGTCATGGACCAGCGGCTGATCTCCACCAGCGCGGTGCGCTGCGTCGGCAACACCCTGATCCTCCAGGGGCAGGTCTACTCGCCGCCCTACAAGATCACCGCGGTCGGCGACCGGGACGCGCTCAACCGCGCGCTCACCGCGTCCCCCGCCCTCCAGAACTACCTCCAGTACGTCAACGCCTACGGCCTCGGCTGGAAAGTCGACCAGCACGAGGCGGTGACTCTGCCCGGCTACTCCGGCACAGTGGACCTCCACTACGCACAGCCTGTGAAGCCGTAGCCCGCATCCCGCGGGCTGGCGGGGAGGGGCGGCCGGATGACGGCGCGGTGGATCGTCCGCACGTTCAGCGAAATCTGCCTCACCACCGGGACGTTGATCGTCCTCTTCGTCGTCTACCTCCTCTACTGGACCGGCGTCCGGGCCGACAGCGCGATGGACGGCGAGATCGGCAGGCTCCAGGACCAGTGGTCCACCGGCCCGGTCGCCGCCGCCCATCCGGCCCCCACGGCCACCGCCCCGCCCCGCCGTTACGAGCCCGGCCGGTCCTTCGCCGTGATGTACGTCCCGCGCTTCGGCCGGGACTGGGCCAAGCCCGTCCTGGAGGGCACCGGCACCGACGTCCTCCAGCGCGGCCTGGGCCACTACGACGGCACCGCCCGCCTCGGCGCGACCGGCAACTTCGCCGTGGCCGGCCACCGCCGCACCTACGGCGACCCCTTCAAGGACTTCCCCCGACTCCGCCCCGGGGACGCTGTGATCCTCACCGACGGCACCACCTGGTTCACCTACCGCATCGACAACCACCCGTACACGACCCTGCCCACCGACATCGGCGTGATCGACCCGGTCCCGCGCGAGTCCGGCTTCACCGGCCCCGGCCGCTACCTCACCCTGACCACCTGTGAACCGGAGTGGGGCCACAGCCACCGCCTGATCGCCTGGGCCCACCTCGACTCCACCCAACCCGCCGCCCAGGGAAGGCCGTCGGCTTTGACCGGCTGAGCCCCCGCCCACAGCCTCTCCCCGTACTCTGGTGTCGCAATCGACATCGTCAACGGCATCGGCAAGGGGACAGCGACAGCATGTACGGCTGGATCTGGCGGCATCTGCCGGGCACCACGTGGGTGAAGGCGCTGATTTCCGCGGTGCTCGTCCTGGCGGTGGTCTTCGTGCTCTTCCAGTGGGTCTTTCCGTGGGCGGAGCCGCTGCTCCCCTTCAATGACGTCACTGTCGACCAAGGGATGGCAGCCACCCGATGACCGCACGGATTCTCGTCGTCGACAACTACGACAGCTTCGTCTTCAACCTCGTCCAGTACCTCTACCAACTCGGCGCCGAGTGCGAGGTGCTGCGCAACGACGAGGTCGCACCGCGCCATGCCCAGGACGGTTTCGACGGCGTGCTGCTCTCCCCGGGCCCCGGTACGCCCGAACAGGCCGGCATCTGCGTCGAGATGGTCCGGCACTGCGCGAACACGGGCGTCCCGGTCTTCGGCGTGTGCCTGGGGCTCCAGTCGATGGCGGTCGCCTACGGCGGGGTGGTGGACCGGGCCCCCGAGCTGCTGCACGGCAAGACCTCGCCCGTCCTCCACGAGGGCGTCGGCGTCTTCGCCGGGCTGCCCTCGCCGTTCACCGCCACCCGCTACCACTCGCTGGCCGTCGAGCCGGACACCGTCCCCGACGAACTGGCCGTCACCGCTTGGACGGAGGCCGACGACGCCCCCGGCGGCCGGATCATCATGGGGCTGCGGCACCGCGAACTCCCCGTGGAGGGCGTGCAGTTCCACCCCGAGTCGGTGCTGACGGAGTGGGGCCACCAGATGCTCGCCAACTGGCTGGTGGAGTGCGGCGACAAGGGAGCGGTGGAGCGTTCGGCGGGGCTTGCCCCGGTGGTCGGCAAGGCCGGGGCGTGACCGCGCTGCGCCCCGAGCGCGAAGGGCGGCCCCACGAGCCGTACGGGGAGCAGTCGCGCGCGCCGCACGAGCCGTACGCGGCGGACGCCGACTCCTACGGGCCGGACGATGCGTTCGAGGCGGCGGTGGGACGGCTCAGCGACCCGCTGAACGACCCCCTCCCGGGCCGGCCGGAGGCCCCGGCCACGGACCCGTACGTACAGGGCGGTCGGGCGGCCCGGGCCGACGGGGGAGCGGCCGCGGAGGGCTCCCCGTGGTTCCGGCCCCGCCAGGACCCGGCGGGGCCCGCCGCACGGTCGGAGGCGCCGGCCCAGCCGCGTCCGCCGGCCCGGCACCGCAGACCCGCCGGCCCCGACGGGAGACCCTCCGCGCCCCGCCCGCCGCACGGCTTCGGCCCCGAGGCCGACGCCTACGGCCAGGTGAACGGCGGCTTCGGCCACGGCACTTACGCCCGGCCCACCGAGCCGATACCGGGGCCCTCGGGGATCACGGAGGCCCTCACGGCGCCCCTCCCCACCATCCCCCCGCTGCTTCCCTCGCGGTCCCCGGGGCCCCCGCGGTCCGCACCGTCCGATGCCTCGCCGGGGCCGGACGAGCGGACCATGGCGCTCGGCCAGGCCGGCCGGCACGGCGGGGGCGCTGTTTCACGTGAAACCGACGCCGACGACGACACCGCCGTTTCACGTGAAACACCCGCGGCCCCGGCGACGGGTGGGCGCGCGGCCCGCCGCAAGGCCGCCCAGGAGGCCGCCAAGCGCGGCGGGCGCCACGGCCGTCGCCGAGCCCCCTCCGCTGCCGCCGCGCCGGTCGCCGACCCGTCCAGACCCATGACCCGCGTCGAGGCCCGTAGGGCCCAGCGCGCGGCCAAGGACAGCCCCGGCCTGATCGCCAGCCGGGCGCTGGGCGAGGTCTTCATCACGCTCGGCGTGCTGATGCTGCTGTTCGTCACCTACCAGCTGTGGTGGACGAACGTCCGGGCCGGCGAGGAGGCCGGCGGTGCAGCCAACAACCTCCAGCACCAGTGGGAGCAGGGCGGCGGCGAGAAGAAGAACCTCGCGGCCGGCGAGCGCTTCGGAATCATGTACATCCCCAAGCTGGATGTGAAGGCCCCGATCGCCCAGGGCGTCGACAAGATGTCCGTCCTCGACCACGGCATGGTCGGCCACTACGACGCCGACAGCGGCATCAACACCGCGATGCCCTGGGACCGCACCGGCAACTTCGCCGTCGCCGCCCACCGCAACACCCACGGCGAGCCGTTCCGCTACATCAACCGCCTCACCAAGGGCGACAAGATCGTCGTGGAGACGCAGAGCGCCTACTACACGTACGAGATGGAGAGCGTCCTCCCGCAGACCTCTCCGAGCAACACCGGCGTGATCAGCCCGGTGCCGCCCGGATCGGGCTTCACCAAGCCCGGGCGCTACCTCACGCTGACCACCTGCACGCCGGAGTTCACCAGTACCTATCGGTTGATCGTCTGGGGCAAGATGGTCGACGAACGGCCGCGCAGCAAGGGCCAACCGGAAGCGCTCGCCGGCGGCTGAGCGGACAACTGGAGGAGAGCGACGCGGTGACTGCCAGCGGAATCGACGAGGAGACCGAACGGTCCGCGCCGTCACCGGAGCCGCGTCGGGGGTGGCGGATCTTCGCCTCCGTCGTCAGCGTCGTCGGTGAACTGCTCATCACGGCCGGGCTGATCCTCGGCCTCTTCGTCGCCTACTCACTGTGGTGGACCAACGTCCTGGCGGACCGGGAGTCGAACAAGCAGGGCGACGAGGTCCGCAAGCACTGGGCGGCGAAACCGGGACCCAAGGGACCGGGGGAGCTGGACACCAAGGACGGCATCGGCTTCCTGCACGTCCCGGCGATGGACAACGGCGAGGTGCTGGTCAAGAAGGGCACCGACACCGACGTCCTCAACGAAGGCGTGGCCGGCTACTACACCAAGCCCGTCAAGTCCGCCCTGCCGCAGGACAAGAAGGGCAACTTCACCCTCGCCGCGCACCGCGACGGCCACGGCGCGAAGTTCCACAACATCGACAAGATCAAGGTCGGCGACCCGATCGTCTTCGAGACCAAGGACACCTGGTACGTCTACAAGGTCTACGCGACGCTGCCGCAGACCTCGAAGTACAACGTCGACGTCCTCGACAGGGTCCCCGCGGAATCCGGCAAGCACCAGGCCGGCCGCTACATCACCCTCACCACCTGCACCCCGGTCTTCACCTCGGAGTACCGCTACATCGTCTGGGGCGAACTGGTCCGCACCCAGAAGGTCAACGCGGACCGCACGCCCCCCGAGGAACTCCGCTAGGGCCGTCCGCACACGACGGAGCCCCGGCCGCCCTCCAAGGGCCGCCGGGGCTCCGTCGTACGGGGCCGTCCCGGGCTAGTGCTTCTTGCCCCAGCCGAACGGGCCGCCGAAGATGCCGCCGCCGTTCTGGTTGCCGTTGTCACCGTTGTTGCCGCCCATGGTGGTCAGCTTCACGGTGGTCGACGCGGGGTCGCCCTGGGTCCCCGCGGACGGGTCCTGGCTGATGACCATGGCGTTGTCGTCCTGCGAACTGCCGTCGGCGAACTGGATGTTGGTGTAGCCGGCGGCCTGCAGCTCCTGCTTGGCGTCCTTCACCTTCTTGCCCATCACGCTCGGCACCTGTGCCTGCGACGCCTTGCCCACCGTCAGCGTGACCGCGGACTTCTGCTCCGCCTGCGAGTTGCCGGTCGGGGACTGCGAGATGACCTTGTTGTTCTGCGAGGGGTCGGTCACGTTCTGGTCGGCGCGGTTGACCGTGAAGCCCTGGTCCTCCAGTTGCTTCTTCGCCGCGTCGTAGTCCTGGCCCGTGACGTCCGGGACGGTCGCCTTGGGCGCCGCCTTGGCCACCGTCAGCGTGATCTGGGTGTCCTTGGTCGACTGGGACTGGGCGTTCGGGTCCTGTTTGGTGACGACGTTCGGCGTCCGGTCGGACACCTCTTCCGTCTTGGTGACGTTCTTGAAGCCCTTGTCGTTGAGCTGCTTCACGGCCTCGTCGTAGGGCATGCCCCGCACATCGGGCACCGCGACCTTCACCGCGCCCGAGCACATGGTCACGGTGACCGTGCCCCCCTTGTCGATCTTGCTGTCGGCCGCCGGTTCCTGCTCGGTGACCTGGCCCTTCTGGGCGTTTTCGCACTGCTTGCTGCCGCCCTTGACGACCTTGAAGGAGCTGTTCTCGCCGTAGGACTGCGCCTCGGCCAGCGTCTTGCCCTCAAGGTTGGGCACCGTGATGCTGTTGCTCTTGGCCCCGCCGCCGAACATCGCCTTGCCGATGAAGATCGCGCCGACCAGGACCAGGACCGCCGCCAGCACCAGCAGGATCGTCGAGACGTTGCTCTTCTTCTGGCCGCCGCGCCGCCGATCCCCGCGGTCGTCATAGCCGCCGTCGTCCGCGCTTATCGGCGGCATCATCGACGTCTTCGGGCCGCCCGGGTCCTGCGCCCGCAGCAGCGTCGTCGGCTGGTCCTGCTCGCCGTAGCCGACCGCGCCGAGCGCGGCGGTCGCCGCGACCGGCTGCCCGTCCAGCGCCGCCTCGATGTCGGCGCGCATCTCGTCCGCCGACTGGTAGCGGTAGTCCGGGTCCTTGACCAGGGCCTTCAGGACGATCGCGTCCATCTCCGGGGAGATCTCCGGATCGAAGGTGCTCGGCGGCTGCGGCTCCTCCCGCACGTGCTGGTAGGCCACCGCGACCGGGGAGTCCCCGACGAACGGCGGCCGCACCGTCAGCAGCTCGTAGAGCAGGCAGCCCGTCGAGTACAGGTCGGAGCGGGCGTCGACCTGCTCGCCCTTGGCCTGCTCCGGCGACAGGTACTGCGCGGTACCGATCACCGCCGCGGTCTGCGTCATGGTCATCCCGGCATCGCCCATGGCCCGGGCGATACCGAAGTCCATCACCTTGACCTGGCCGGTGCGGGTCAGCATCACGTTGGCCGGCTTGATGTCGCGGTGCACGATCCCGGCGCGGTGCGAGTACTCCAGCGCCTGCAGCACACCGGTGGTCATCTCCAACGACCGCTCGGGCAGCAGCTTCCGCCCGGAGTGCAGCAGCTCACGCAGCGTGGACCCGTCCACGTACTCCATGACGATGTACGGGATCGACACCCCGTCGACGTAGTCCTCGCCGGTGTCGTAGACCGCGACGATCGACGGGTGGTTCAGCGAGGCGGCCGACTGGGCCTCACGGCGGAACCGGGCCTGGAAGGACGGATCGCGGGCGAGGTCCACCCGCAGCGTCTTCACCGCCACGGTGCGGCCCAGGCGGGTGTCATGCGCGAGGTAGACCTCCGCCATGCCACCACGGCCGAGCACCGAGCCCAGCTCGTACCGGCCGCCGAGGCGACGCGGCTCTTCCATAAGCTTCTCCAGCCCTCTCCGTCAGTCCCGACCGCACCCGTGTGTGGTCCGGCGGTGTGCTGTCCGGGCATACCGTACCCGGCACGCCGTACCGGACCGGACCGGAGCCGCAACCTGATACGTGACCGGTACCGCCCTCACCCGTCTCACCGCTCGCCTTCGATGACCGCCTTCATCACGTTCTTCGCGATCGGGGCGGCCAGCTTGCCACCGGCGATGTCGTCGCGGAGGGTGTCCGACCCCTCGATCACGACGGCGACCGCGACCGGGGTGCCCTTGGCGGTCTTCGCGTACGAGATGAACCAGGCGTAGGGGTTGTCCTTGTTGTTCTCACCGTGCTGGGCGGTACCGGTCTTGCCGCCGACCGTCACCCCGTCGATCTGCGCGGTCTTGCCCGTGCCCTCCTTGACCACGGTCTCCATCATGCTCTGGAGCTTCTGCGCGTTCTCCGGCTTCAGCGGCCGGCTCAGCTCCTGCGGCGTGTGCTGCTGCACCACGTTGAGGTTCGGCGCCACCAACTGCTCGACCATGTACGGCTTCATCAGCTTGCCGCCGTTGGCGACCGCCGAGGCGACCATCGCCATCTGGAGCGGCGTGGCGCGGTTCGACGCCTGGCCGATGCCGGCCTGCGCGTTCTGCGGCCGGTTGTCCTTGGGGAAGATGCTCTCCGCGGCCCGCACCGGGGTGTCGATCTTCCCGTTGTTGAAGCCGAACTTCTCCGCCTCGGCCTTCATCTTCGCGTTGCCGAGGTCCGCGCTGATCTTGCCGAAGACGGTGTTGCAGGACCACTGGAGGGCCACCCGCATCGTCGCGTTCTCGCACGGGATGCTGCCCTCGTTGTGCAGCGGGACGCCCGTGGTGTCCGGCAGCAGGTACGGGTCGGGCGAGTTGGTCTTGGCGTCCGGGTCGGTGTAGAGGCCGTTCTCCAGCGCCGCCGCGGCGGTCACCACCTTGAACGTCGAGCCCGGCGGGTACGTCTGCCGCAGCGCCCGGTTCAGCATCGGGTCGTCCGGGTCGTTCTTCTTCAGCAGCGCGTTGTACGCCTCGGCGTCCTTGTTGCTCATGCCCGCGAACGTCGACGGGTCGTAGGACGGCGTGCTCGCCAGCGCCAGGATCGCCCCGGTCTCCGGGTTGAGCGCCACCACGGCGCCCTTGCTCTTCCCGAGCCCGTCGAAGGCCGCCTTCTGCGCCTTGGCGTCGAGGGTGGTCACCACGTTCCCGCCCTTCTGCTTGCCGCCGGTGAACATGTCCACGGTGCGGCTGAAGAAGAGGCGGTCGTCGGTGCCGGTCAGGATCGCGTCGTTCAGCTTCTCCAACTGGTTGGAGTCGAACGCCTGCGAGGCGTAGCCGGTCACCGGGGCCCACATCGCGCCGTTCTTGTACGTGCGCTTGTACTTGAAGTCACCGATGTCGGTGGTCGTCGAGCCCGTGACGGCCTTGCCGTCGACGATGATGTTGCCGCGCGGCGTGCTGTACCGCTCGATCGCCACCCGGCGGTTGTGCGGATCGTTCTTGAGCTGGTCGCTCTGGACGAACTGCACCCAGTTGACGCGGATGAGCAGGGCGAGGACGAGCAGGCCGCAGAAGACCGCGACCCGTCGCAGGGGCTTGTTCACGGGCGGACCACCTGGGTCATCTCAGCGTCGGTGGACGGGGCGGGGGTGGGGGCGGGACGGCGCGCGGTGTCACTGATCCGCAACAGGATCGCCACCAGCGCCCAGTTGGCGATGACGGAGGAACCGCCCTGCGCCAGGAACGGCATCGTCATGCCGGTCAGCGGGATCAGGCCGGTCACGCCGCCGGCGACGACGAAGACCTGGAGCGCGAAGGCGCCCGACAGGCCGACGGCCAGCAGCTTCCCGAACGGGTCGCGGGCCCCCAGCGCCGTGCGGATGCCGCGCTCGATCAGCAGACCGTACAGCAGCAGGAGGCCCATCAGCCCGGCCAGGCCGACCTCCTCGCCGACGGTGGCGAGAATGTAGTCGCTCTTCGGCGCGATGCCCTGGATCAGCCGGGAGTAGCCCTGGCCGAGCCCGGAGCCCAGCAGCCCGCCGGACCCGAAGGAGTACATTGCCTGGGCGGTCTCGGTGACCCCGCCGTTGAGCAGGTCCAGCGGGTGGAGCCAGTTGTGCACCCGGACCTGGACGTGCGGCTCGAACATCGCCACCGCGACCGCGCCGCCGCCGCTGAGCAGCAGGCCGAAGACGATCCAACTGGTGCGCTCGGTGGCGACGTACAGCATCACCACGAAGAGCCCGAAGAAGAGCAGCGACGTCCCCAGGTCGGTCTCGAAGACCAGGATCATCAGGCTCAGCGCCCAGACCACCAGGATCGGCCCGAGGTCCCGGCCGCGCGGCAGGTACAGCCCCATGAAGCGGCGGCTGGCCAGTGCCAGCGCGTCCCGCTTCACCATCAGGTAGCCGGCGAAGAACACCGCGATGATGATCTTGGCGAACTCGCCCGGCTGGAGCGACCCCAGCCCCGGGATGGTGATCCAGATCTTCGCGCCGTTCACACCCGGGAAGAACGCCGGCGCGATCAGCAGCACCAGCGCGATCACCATCGAGATGTAGGTGTAGCGCTGCAGGACCCGGTGGTCCTTGAGGAAGAACAGGATGGCGAGGAACAGCCCGACGCCCAGCGTCGACCACATGAGCTGGTTCGGCGCCATCGCCCGGCCCAGCGAGGGCTCCTGGTCCAGCCGCCAGATGAAGACCAGGCCGATGCCGTTCAGCAGCGTCGCGATGGGCAGCATCAACGGGTCCGCGTACGGGGCCCACTTGCGCATCACCAGATGCGTCACCCCGGCCAGCAGTCCCAGTCCCAGCGTGTAGCCCAGCGCCCCCGGCGGCACCGAACCGTCCTTCGCCAGGCCGACGTTGACGTACGCGAACACCGGGATCAGCACCGCGAAGACGAGCAGGGCCAGCTCGGTGTTGCGACGGCTGGGGGCGGTGAACGTACCCACGGTCGTCGTGGTCGTGGTACTGCTCATGAAGTCTCCGGCCCCCTACGCCCTCACTGCTGGGTGCTGCAATTCTTCTCCAGCTTCTGCTGCTCCTCGGAGGGAGCCTGGGTGGGGGTGGGAGTGGGGGTGGAACCTGCCGCGGTCGACAGCGCGCCGGCCACGCCGGTGCCGGTACCGGCCGTGCCCGGCTTCCCGCCGGTCGGGGGCGTGCCGGGCTTACCGGGCTTGCCCTTGTTGGCCGCCTCGGCCCGCTCGGCGGCCTCCCGCTGCTCCTTGGCCAGGCAGGCGTTGGCCTGCTTGCCGAGCTCGGTGACCTTCTCGCTGGCCTGGTTGCGGTTGTCGACCGCGATGGTCTCCTTGACCTGATTGCGCTGGTACACCGGCAGGTACTTGAGTTCGATCTCGGGATGGTCCTCGTCGACCGAGTTCAGCTTGATCCAGGCCAGGTCCTGGCTGATGCCGCGGTACAGCGCGACGTGGTCGTCCTTGGCGCCGACGAAGTACTGCGTCTGCGTCCACTGGTAGCCCGCGTAGAGCCCGCCGCCGATCACCCCCAGCGCGAGGACGGTGAACAGCGATGCCTTGAGCCACTTGCCGCGCCGCCGCGGCTTGAGGAAGTCCTCGTCCGTGAACGCGCCGAAGGAGCCCTGCGGCATCCCGTCGACCTCCATGTCCCCGCTCCCGGGCGGCCCGAAGCCGCCCCCCGGAGCCGGGGCGTCCCGGCGGCCCAGCTCGGCGGCGCGGGCCGCCGGCGTCTGGAGCGTGCTGGGGTCGTTGAGCTGGTGCTGGTTCTCGGCGACCGCACCGACCACGACCGGGGTGTCGTTGAGCTGCCCGGCCGCCGCCTCGGTGCCGTCCACGTCCAGCACGTCGGCGACGATGCAGGTGATGTTGTCCGGACCACCGCCGCGCAGTGCGAGCTGGATCAGCTCCTGCACCGTCTCGTGCGGCCCGTGGTAGCCGGCCAGGGTCTCTTCCAGCGTCTGGTGGCTGACCACCCCGGACAGCCCGTCCGAGCAGATCAGGTACCGGTCCCCGGCCCGCACCTCGCGGATCGACAGGTCCGGCTCGACGTGGTCGCCGCTGCCCAACGCCCGCATCAGCAGCGACCGCTGGGGATGGGTGGTGGCCTCCTCCTCGGTGATCCGGCCCTCGTCGACCAGCCGCTGGACCCACGTGTGGTCCTGCGTGATCTGCGTCAGCATGCCGTCCCGGAGCAGATACGCCCGCGAGTCGCCGACGTGCACCAGGCCGAGCCGCTGGCCCGTCCACAGCAGCGCGGTCAGGGTCGTCCCCATGCCCTCCAGCTGGGGGTCCTCCTCGACCAGCACCCGAAGCTGGTCGTTGGCCCGCTGCACGGCGGTGCCCAGGGAGGTGAGGATGTCGGAACCGGGAACGTCGTCGTCGAGCTGGACGAGCGTGGAGATCACCTCGGACGAGGCGACCTCGCCGGCGGCCTGGCCGCCCATGCCGTCGGCGATGGCGAGCAGTCGGGGACCGGCGTAACCGGAGTCCTCGTTGCCCTCACGGATCATGCCCTTGTGCGATCCGGCGGCGAAGCGCAGCGACAGACTCATGCGCACCTCACCCGTCGGCTCGGGGTACAGCCGGTCTCCTCGACGAGCCACACTGCCCACCCTCCGGTCGGGAGCACGCCCGGGTCCGCCGAGTGGACCGTTACGGCTCGCTCGCTCCGCTCGCTCATGTCGTACTACTTCCGCAGCTCGATGACGGTCTTGCCGATGCGGATCGGGGCTCCCAGGGGAATCGGAGTCGCGGTCGTCAGTCGGGTCCGGTCAAGGTACGTGCCGTTGGTGGATCCGAGGTCCTCGACGATCCACTGGCCGTCACGGTCCGGGTAGATCCTGGCATGCCGGCTCGACGCGTAGTCGTCGTCCAGCACGATGGTGGAGTCGTGTGCCCGCCCCAGGGTGATCGTCTGGCCCTGGAGGGCGACGGTCGTGCCGGCCAGCGTGCCTTCGGAGACCACCAACTTGGTGGGGGCCCCGCGCCGCTGTCGGCCGCCGCCGCGGCCGCCTTCCTGACGACGGTCCTGGCGGCGCTGCTGTTGCTGCGGAGCGGCCTGGCGCTGGGTGCGTGGTTCCGGCCCGCCGCGCCGGGTGGCGCCGCGCTGTGTGACGCGCGTGCCGAACAGATCGCTGCGGATGACCTGGACGGCCACGATGACGAACAGCCACAGTACGGCGAGGAAACCCAACCGCATGACCGTGAGGGTCAGCTCTGACATTGCCCCCGCTTCACCCTTCGGCTTGCCGGTAAACGATGGTGGTACTGCCCACGACGATCCGCGAGCCGTCGCGGAGATTAGCGCGGGTGGTGTGCTGCCCGTCCACCACGATGCCGTTGGTGGAACCCAGATCCTGGATCGTGGGGGGCGTTCCGACCCGGATCTCACAGTGGCGCCGGGAGACTCCCGGGTCGTCGATCCGCACGTCGGCGTCGGTGCTGCGCCCCAGCACCAGGGTCTGCCGGGAGATCTGGTGGCGGGTGCCGTTGATCTCGATCCAGCGCCTGGTCTGCGCGTAGGGCTGTGGCCCGGCAGCGGGCGCTCCCGAACGCGCCGCGGGCGGTGCCCCGGGCGGCGGGGACGACGGCATGGGCGGGGCCACATGGCCGCCGGGCTGGCTCGGCGCCCCGGTGGCGCGGGAGGCCGCGGCCTGCCCGGGCCGGTCCTGGGACGTGCTGGAGGCGAGGGTGCGGCTGCGGACGCGGTACAGACCGGTGTCGAGGTCCTCGGCCTTCTCCAGGTGCACCTTGATCGGGCCCATGAAGGTGTACCGCTGCTGCTTGGCGTAGTCGCGGACCATGCCCGACAACTCGTCGCCGAGCTGGCCGCTGTACGGGCTCAACCGCTCGTAGTCCGGGGTGCTCAGCTCGACGATGAAGTCATTGGGGACGACCGTGCGGTCGCGGTTCCAGATGCTGGCGTTGTTGTCGCACTCGCGCTGCAGCGCACCGGCGATCTCAACGGGCTGCACTTCGGACTTGAACACCTTGGCGAAGGTGCCGTTGACGAGACCTTCGAGTCGCTGCTCGAAACGCTTCAGTACTCCCACGGGGCACCTCCTTCCTCAGTCTTCTTCAGGGTCGTCCTGATACTGCTTACTGATCGTATCCACGCGTCGGGAAATCGGCTGGTTCCCCTTTCCGGCCTGGAGGACGAGTGTCGCCCACCACAGGGTTGCCCGGTGACCGTCGTCCTTCCGCCGCTCTCCTTATGCCGCTTGTTGTGCACTGCGATCGTAGATGTGCCCCGTTACCAGTGTCCCGCAACCGCGGACCCGCATCCGGGCGCGGGGGCCGACTCCGGCCAGCACCCCCGTACCCCTCCGACGAACGCGCGGGAGCGCACCGGAGTGCCCCCGCGGTCCCCGCAGGTCGGGGACCAGGGAAAGCCGTGTGAAGGCACCCCCGACACCGTGCTAGTGTTCTCGATGTCGGAAGGCGCTCCCGCAAGACCCGGACCGAACGGACCGGATCGCGTGAGAGGATAAACCGGCAGCACCCATGCGCGGGTGGCGGAATAGGCAGACGCGCTGGATTCAGGTTCCAGTGCCCGAAAGGGCGTGGGGGTTCAACTCCCCCCTCGCGCACAGAGTGAGACCCCCGGTCTCCGGAGAAATCCGGAAGGCCGGGGGTCTCTCGTTTGTTTCCTCAACTCCCGCCGTCATCACGGGTCTCGGCGGTCCGCGGGGCCAACTCCGAAGTGAGGGCCGCCATGTGACCCGGGAGGCGTGAGTTCTACGTCACATCGCGTGCGGGGAGGGGTGCTCGCGGGCCCGCGAAGGTGACTGCCGTCACATCCTGCGCCGTGGCGGCGAAGGCCCGGACCCGGGCGGTCTCCCGGGCCGCGTGGTGCACCAGGCCCAGCGCCGAGTCCGGAAGGCCGGTGACCGGGACGAAGACGACGTCGCGGCGGCCGTGGTACTCGGCCGTCGGCCGGCACAGCAGCATCCCGCCCCGGCCCGCCGCGGTCAGCGTCAGGCCCTCCTGCAGCGTGCTGACCCTGGGGCCGGCGGGAATCGGGCGGCCTCCGGGGGTGCTGGCGGGCGCGTGTGCGGTGCGCCAGTACACCGGCGCCGGCCCGTCCGGGGCAATCAGGGGCAGCCCCGCCAGCTCCTCGGCGCTCACGGACGCGCGGGACGCCAGGGGATGCCGTACCGACAGCGCCACCGTCTGTTGTTGGGCCGAGAACACCGGGCCCAGCACGAGGTCCGACTCGGCCACCGGGAGCAGCGCCACCGCGACGTCCACCACCGCACCGCTGCGCAGCGCACCGAACGGGTCGCAGAGCGGGATCTCCACGACCCTGGTGGCGCACCGCGGATGCCGGGCGTGGAAGGCGTCGATGGCCCGCATGATCCGGTCGTCCGCGGTCCCCTGGAAGCCGACGGTGAGCCGGCCCTCGACGCCGCGGGCGGCGGTGCGGGCGCTGTCCACCGTGGCGCGCAGCGCGTCGTAGGCCGGGCGCAGGGACGCGCGGAACTCCTCCCCCAGGGGCGTGAGGCCGACCCGGCGGCTGGTGCGGTCCACCAGCCGCGCACCGATCCGGGACTCCAGGGAGCGCAGCAGTTGGCTGACCCGGCTCTGCGAGACGTAGAGGCGCTCGCCGGTGCGGCCGAAGTGCAGCTCCTCGGAGAGCACCAGGAAGCACTCCAGCTCGCGGAGTTCGAGGCCCAGGGCGCCGATGGGGTCGGCGGGGGCGGTCGGGCCGCTCATGAGTCCCTTCCAGGTGTGGTCGATCGATGAGTCCTGCTCATAGAAGGGTGAGGAGTTCGCCGTTGTTCCCCTGCCGCGGTGGGCGTTGGCTGGAGTCATGACGAAGAGCGAGAGGGCGGGGGACGCCGTGGAAGCCGTCGCGGATGTGAGTGAACGTCAACCGGATGTGTGTGGTGGTCAGTTGAGGCGGCGGGGTGGTGGCTGGCCGGCCGTCGGGGCGTTGGCGGCGGGGACGTTCACGGTGGTGACGTCGGAGATGCTGCCGGTGGGGCTGCTCACGCCGATCGGCCGGGACCTGGGGGTGTCGGACGGGACGGCCGGGCTGACGGTGACCGTCACGGGCGTGGTCGCGGCCCTCGCCGCACCGGTGCTGACGCTGCTCATCGGGCGCCGGGACCGCCGCACCGTACTGGCCGCCCTGTTGGCCACGTTGACCGCGGCCAATCTCCTGGCCGTGTACGCCCCGAACGTCGCGGTGCTGCTGGTGGCCCGGGTGTTGGTGGGGTTCGGGATGGGCGGAGTGTGGGCGATCGCCTCGGGGCTGGCGGTGCGGCTGGTGCCGGAGCGACGGGTGGCCGCGGCCACCTCCCTGATATTCAGCGGGGTCGCGGCGGCGTCCGTCCTGGGGGTGCCGGCCGGCGCGCTGGTGGGTGAACTGGGCGGCTGGCGGGCGGCGTTCGCGGCGATGGCCGGGGTGTGCGCGGTCGTGATGGTGGCCCTGCTCGTGCTGCTGCCGCCGCTGCCCGCGCCCGGCGCCGTTCGGCTGGGCGGGGTGCTGGGGCTGCTGCGGCGGCCGCCGGTGCGCACCGGGCTGGTCCTGGTCGCGCTCCTGGTGGCGGGGCACTTCGCGGCGTACACCTATGTGCGGCCGGTCCTGGAGGCGGTGGCCGGCGCGCAGCCCGGCCAGATCAGCACCGTGCTGTTGGCCTTCGGGATCGCCGGGCTGGTGGGGAACTTCGCGGCCGGCGCCGGCGCGGCGCGCTCCCCGCGGGCCACGCTGCTGGTGATCTGCGCGGTCCTGGCGGGCGCGGTGATGTTGCTGCCCCCGATGGGGCGCACCGCCGGTGTGCTGGGCGCCGCGGCCCTGGTGGCGGTGTGGGGGCTAGCCTACGGGGGCGTGTCGGTGAGCACGCAGACCTGGTTGATGACGGCCGTGCCGGACGCGCGGGAGGCGGCCTCCGCGCTGTTCGTGGGGGTGTTCAACGGGGCCATCGCGGCGGGCTCGTTGGCCGGCGGGCAGGCCGCGGACGGCTGGGGGACCGGCGGCGTGATCTGGCTGGGCGGCGCGCTCGCGGTGGGGGCGCTGCTGACCGTGGCGCTGGGCAGGGCCCCGGCCCGGAAGGCCGCGGCGGCGCACTGAGGTGAACGGGTGCGCGCCCGGGGCGCGGGACTACGGGCCGGCGGGTCCGCCCGCGTCCCCGGGGCGGTGCGCTACCGCGCGCCCCCTTCAGGCGGTGAAGCGCGCGACCAGCTCCTTGGCCTTGGTCTCGGCCTGCTCGTGGGCCTGCGCGCGGGAGGTCTCGTAGAGCGGGATCAGTTCGGCCATCGCCGGGTTGCTGGGGGCCATGGTCAGCTCCGGCACGATGAACTCCACGTCGAGGCCGAAGCCGCCGTTCAGGACGGCCTCCAGGTAGTTCTGGACGTACTCGAACGGCTCGCGCGGGGTGCCCGGCGCGTAGGAGCCGCCGCGGCTGGCGACGACGATGGCCGGCTTGCCCTTCGCCGACGGGTTCTCGCCGGCGGTTCGGCCCATGATGATCGCCTGGTCGAGCCACGCCTTGAGGGTCGAGGGGATCGTGAAGTTGTACATGGGCGCGCCTATGACGATGGCGTCGGCCTGCTCAAGCTCCTCGGCGAGCTGCGTGCGCAGCGCGAAGGCGGCCTGCTGTTCCGGGGTGTGCGTGGCCGGGTCGGAGAAGCCCGCGGAGGCGGCGACGGCGTCGAGGTGCGGCAGCGGCTCGGCGGCCAGGTCGCGGTGGATCACGGTGCCGCCGGGGTGCTGCTCCTCCCAGGACTTGCGGAAGGCCGCGGTCACCGAACGGGAGGCGGAGCCGTCCTCGGGGAAGACGGAGGAGTCGATGAGCAGGAGCGTGGCCATGGATCGGTCCTTCGCTACGGGCCGGGCGGAACCGGCCGGTTAATTGAAATCCGTACGTCACTATTCATAGCACAGGAACTTACTTTTCTGCAGTAGCCAACGGGAGGGCGGTACCCTGGGTGCATGGCGGACCACGGCGAGGCGATGTGCAGGCAGGTCGACGGCGGCATGACGCGCGTCTTCGAACTGTTCGGGAAGCGCTGGACGGGCCTGATCGTGGCAACTCTCATGCCCGGCCCTGTCCACTTCGCAGATCTGCGGCGGGCCATCCCCGGCATCAGTGAGCGGATGCTCTCCGACCGCCTGATGGAGCTGGCGGCGACCGGGCTGGTCGTCCGCGAGGTCGACGCCGGACCGCCGCTGCGCGTCTCCTACCGCCTCACCGAGGCCGGCCGCGCCATGGAGCCCGCGCTCAAGGAGCTGGGTCGCTGGGCCGAGACCTACCTCGCCGACGGCGGGCAGTGTCCGGAGCGCTTCCGGAGGTAGCCCCGGAACATCCGGGGCGCGCCGGCGTCCTGGTGGATCAACCGAGCCGCTCCTGGGCGGCGTTGTAGCGCACCAGGTACGAGGCGAAGCGGTCGAGGTCCGCCTCGTCCCAGTCGGCGAGCCGCTCGTGGAACGCCTGGCGGCGGCTGGCGGTCACGTTCGCGAGCACCTGGGCGCCCGCCTCGGTGGGGTGCAGTACCTGGACGCGATGGTCGTCCGGGTCGATCCGTCGTTCCACGAAGCCGAGTTTCTCCAGGGCGGCGATCTGCCGGCTGACCGTGGACTTGTCCAGGTAGTAGTGCGCCGCGAGGTCGGTGGCGCGGCAGCCCTGCTGGTCGTCGAGGTGGGCGAGCAGGGTGTAGGAGACCAGGGAGAGCTCGGGGTGCATGCGGGCGGCGGTCGCGCGGGCGCGCCGGGCGAACGCGGTCATCTCCTGCTGGATGGTCTCGACGGAGTCGTCGCGGTGGGTCACGGGTTGCCTTTCGGTGAAGTAGTTGTATAGTACAACGCGGTGTGAGAGTTGTAATAGCCAACTACTACCTCCGCCCGGAACCCGGCCACCCACCGGCCACACCTGCACCACGACCGGGCTGCCGTCCCACCGGCCCGCCCCGGACGATCACGGAGAAGCCTTGCCCATGACCGCGGACCACCGTCCCGACCACCGCAGCGACCACCGGAGCGAGCGCCGGGCCGTCCGCCCGGGCGAGCTGCGCCACGTGGTGACGCACCTGATCACCCCGCTCCTGATGTGCATCGGGATGGGGCTCGCCTACCTCGGCGCGTTCGCCAACCCGTCACCGCACCACCTCCCCGTCGCCGTCGTGGGCAACGGCACCCAGGCCCAGGTGCTCGCCCAGACGATCAACGACAGGGCCCACGGCGAACTGGAGGTCCACACCGTCCCCGACCGGGCCACCGGCATCGACCAGCTCAAGAAGCAGGAGATCTTCGGCGCCTACCTGGCCGGCGGCCACGCACCCGGTGGCCACGGCAGCGCTTCCACGGGCGGTGCTGCCAGCGGTCAGGCCACCGTCGTCCCCGGTAAGGGCGGGCAGGGTGCCCCCGAACTGCTCGTGGCAACCGCCGGATCCGACACCAGCGCCAGCGTCGTCCAGAAGGTCTTCACCCCGCTCGCCGCCCAACAGGGCGCGCCCCTGAAGGTCACCGACGTGGCCCCCACCGCCAAGGACGACCCGACCGGACAGGGCATCTTCTTCCTGCTCGTCGCCCTCAGCATCGGCTCCTATGCCTCGGTCGCCGTCATCGGCGGCGCCGGCGCCGTCCTCCCCATGCGTATCCGGGCGGCCCTGGCGATCGGCACCTCCATCGTGGTCAGCGCCATCGGGGTGCTCTTCGCCGGGCCGGTCTTCCACCTCGTCGACCACGGACTGGCGGCCCTGTGGGGGATGGCCTGGCTGTACTCCGCGGGCATCCTCCTCATCGGCACCGGCCTGCACACCTTCCTCAAGCGCTGGACCACCCTCGGCGTCATGGCGCTCTTCGTGATGCTCAACTTCACCTCCTCCGGCGGGATCTTCCGCCCCGAGATGCAGAACGGCTTCTTCGCCTCCCTGCACTCCTTCTGGAACGGCGCCGGCTTCGTGGAGGGCACCCGTAGCCACGTCTACTTCGACGGCCACGGCCTCGCCGGGCACGTCTGGACCCTGGTGGCGTGGCTGCTCGTCGGCCTCCTGGTGGTCGGCGCGGCGGCCCTCACCGAGAAGCGGCGGCGCGCGGCCGAGGCGGAAGCGGTGGCCAACGCCGGTGCGGTGGCGGCCGCCGCGGTGGCAGCGGCCATGCCGGAACGGGGGCGCGGGCAGGAGGAGTTGGAGACGGAGGAGGAGATGGAGGAGGCCGTGGGGGTGTAAGAGGGTGGTGGGGGCGCGGGGCGGGGCTTTGTGTCCTGCCCTGCCTTGCGTTCTTGCGTTCTTGCCTTGTCTGTTGTCTTCGAGCTGCTCGGGGCGCGCTTCCGCTGCGGTGTGGGGTGAGCGAGGAGGGGAGGCGGGGCGGGGTGAGGTGGGCCGGAGGATGTTTGGGTGCCTGCTGGGTGTGCTCGGGTTAGGCGGTCGAGTGATGTGCTCAAGTGGTGCTTTTCAGCGGTGTGTTGAGTGCCGGGTGGCAGGGGTCCCGCCTCGGAAAGTTATCCACAGGCCCGGTCGGTCGCGGGCAGATCTCGGTAACGTCAATGACCAGCGAGCCGGAAGGACCGGCGAGCCGACGGGCGCGGGGGCAGTCGGGAGTGTGGGGCATCCCTGAACCGTCGCGTGAAACAAGGGCGTGAGAGAACAAGCCAGGGGCGTGAAGGGGGAGGTGGCCCGCCATGACGCGAGTGCCATACGTAACGGGGTTCGCAAGGGCGGACGAGGAGGGGCCGTCGGCCAAGGCCGTGGGCCGGGCCCTGCGGGAGCAACTGCCGCGCGAGGAACAGGCGGTGCTGCGGATCGTCGCCGGGCGCCCCGACGCGGTGGCGGCGGTCGAGGCGTCCAACGCCGGGCGACTGCCCGGGCTGACACCCATTCGCGTCGGGCGGATGGCCGCCAGCCCCTTCGCCTTCCTCCGAGGGGCGGCCGGACTCATGGCCCACGACCTGGCGGAAGGTCCCGTGACGGGAGTCGGGGCCCAGATCTGCGGGGACGCGCACGCAGCCAACTTCGGCCTCTACGGTGATGCCCGCGGCGAACTGGTCATCGATCTCAACGACTTCGACGAAACCGTCCACGGCCCGTGGGAGTGGGATGTCAAACGGCTCGCGACCTCGCTGGTGCTGGCCGGCCGGGAGGCCGGGGCGAGCGAGCAGGACTGCCGGACCGCGGCCCGGGACGCCGCCGGCACCTATCGACGCACCATGAGGATGCTGGCGAAGCTCCCGGTGACCGAAGCGTGGAACGCCCTCGCCGACGAGGAGTTGGGCTCGCACAGCGACGCCCGGGACCTGCTGGGCACCCTGGAACGGGCCGAGGCCCAGGCGCGCAAGAACACCAGCGCACGGTTCGCGGCCAGGTCCACCGAGCGCGGGCCGGACGGCGACCCGAGGTTCGTGGACGCTCCGCCGGTGCTGCGACGGGTGCCGGACGACGAGGCGGCGGCGGTCGCCGCGTCACTTGCCGGCTATCTCCACACGTTGCCCGAGGACCGTCTGCCGCTGCTGGCCAGATATGCGGTGCACGACGTGGCCTTCCGAATAGTCGGGACCGGCAGTGTCGGACTGCGGTCGTACGTGGTGCTGCTGCTGGATCACCGGGGCGAGCCCCTGGTCCTTCAGGTGAAGGAGGCCCGGCGCTCGGTACTCGCGTCCTATCTGGCGAAGGTCGGCCTCCCGACGCCTCCGACGGGGCACGAGGGGCGCCGCGTGGTGCTCGGCCAGCAGCGGATGCAGGTGGTCAGCGACCCGCTGCTGGGATGGACGACGGTGCAGGAGGACATGGCGAACGGCGAACACGGGAGAGGAGCAGGCGGACGGGGGGATGGCAAACGGGGCGCTGGCGGGCATGCGACGGCAGCGACAGGTGAGGGGCAGTCGGGCGGCATACCGGGGACAGCCGGTCGGCGTCGTCGGCCGGGTGGCTCGGGAGCGCCGGGTGGTGCGGGCACCGGACTGCCGTTCCAGGTGCGGCAGTTCCGCAATCACAAGGGCAGTGTGGACCCGGTCCAACTGTCCGGCGGGCAGCTCGACGACTATGCCCGGATGACCGGCGCTCTCCTGGCCCGCGCTCACGCCCACAGCGCCGATCCACGCGTGGTGGCCGGCTACGGCGGGAAGGGGGACGCGCTCGACGAGGCGATAGCGGCCTTCGCGGTGGCCTACGCGGAGCGCACGGAAGCGGACCACGCGGACCTGGTCGCGGCGATCCGCAGCGGACGCATTGCCGCGGAGACGGGGGTGTGACGGCTACGGGGGCGCGACGGCTGGCGGGGGCGATCTGACACGGGGGTGAGGGGAGGGGCGGGGGGAGGGGCCCCCGGGGCGTGAGGTTCGCGTACCGTCGCCCGTCGCCCGTCGCCCCCCGGCCCACCGTCTGCCTCCCCGGCGCGCCCACCCCACCCCACCCCTCACCTCCACCCGCCTCCGACCCCCTAGCCCACGGGCCCTCCCGGACCCAGCGCCGCTCCCGCTCACCCCCAGACGCGCCCCGGCCCTCCGACCCGGTGGGGCCCCGTACGCTGACCGGGTGACGAACTCGCAGGCGGAGAACGCGCAGGACGGCCAGGACCGATCGGAGGTGCCGGGGGCGCCCGGCGACCCGGGCGCCCCGTGGGCGGCGGATGCCCGTGGGGAGGCGTCGGGCGCGGAGCAGAGCGGCGGGGGTGCCGCTGCCCAGGGAGGGAGCCGACAGGGCACAGGCGACGGTGATGGCACCCGTGACGAGGAGGCGACCCGCCGGTTGGCGAAGGCGGTGCTGGCGGCGGAGCAGGCGTTGATCGAGTTCGAGATCGCGGTCGAGACCTTCCGGGTGGAGGTGGAGAACTTCTCCCGGCTGCACCACCAGCGCCTCGGCCCCATGTACGCGCGGCTGGACGAGTTGGACGCGCAGATCGCCGAGGCCGTGGCGGCGCGCACCGGCGACCCCGAGGACATCCGCAAGGCCCGTGAGGCGCGGGCGTCGGTGCTGCCGATGCCGGAGGTGGAGGAGCTCTTCCACGGCTGGCTCGGGTCGGAGGGACTGTTCCCCGAGTCGCAGGCGATGCTCACGGACCAGCCGGTGCAGCCGCCGCAGAAGGTGCGGCCCAGCGAGGAGGCCCGCAGGATCTACCGCGATCTGGTGCGTCGGGCGCACCCGGATCTGGCGCGGGACGATGCGGAGCGGGCCCGGCGGGACGGGTTCATCGCGCGGGTCAACGCCGCGTACGGGCGGGGCGACGAGGCGGCGCTGCTGGCGCTGGTCCGGGAGTGGGAGGCCGGTCCGGTGCCCGTCGAGCGGCGGCCGAGCGAGAGCGAGGAGCTCTACGCCCGGCTGGAGTGGCTGGCCGAGCGCAAGGACATGCTGGCGTCGATGGTCGCGGAGCTGGAGGGCAGCGCGATCGGCGCGATGATCCGGATGGCCCCGGACGATCCGGACGGCCTGCTCGACGAGATCGCCGAGAAGCTGTTGGCCGATGTCCGGGAGCGCGAGGCATACCTCGCTCAGCTGGTCGGGTAGCGTCGGAAGCATGCAATTTGGTTCTGTTCCCACGGTCGGTGTCGATGCCCTCACGCCCGGGGCCTTCCTCCTGGACGTCCGGGAGGACGACGAGTGGGCGGCCGGGCACGCCGAGGGTGCGCTGCACATCCCGATGAGTGAATTCGTCGCCCGTTACGGGGAGTTGACCGAGGCGGCGCCCGAGGGCGGCAAGATCTACGTGCTGTGCCGGGTCGGCGGGCGGTCGGCTCAGGTGGCGCAGTACCTGGTCCAGCAGGGCCTCGACGCGGTGAACGTCGCGGGCGGCATGCAGGCGTGGGAGGCGGCCGGGCGGCCGGTGACGGACGGCAGGGGTGGCGCGGGGGCGGTCATCTAGGTCGTCGCGCGGGGGCGGATCCGACGATCACGCCCCCGTGTCGTTTCCGGCTCGTCGGCGGGTCAGCTCAGCGGGTGCGCGGCGAGGAGTTCGCCGAGGGCCTCCTCGTGGGCGGCGGCGGGGCCCAGGGAGAGTTCGAGCTGCTTGGCCCAGGCGTGGTAGCGGTGCAGCGGGTAGTCGGTGTCGGCGCCGAAGCCGCCGTGCAGATGCTGGGCGGTCTGGACGATGCGGCGGACGCCCTCGGCGGCCCAGATCTTGGCGACCGCGATGTCCCCGGCGGGCGGTAGGGGGCCCGCGGCGCCGGTGGTGAGGCGCCAGGCGGCCTGCCAGAGGGTGGCCTCCATGGCGCGCAGGTCGATGAACCGGTCGGCGGTCTGCACCGCGACGGCCTGGAAGGTGGCTAGGGGGAAGCCGAACTGCTCGCGCTTTCCCGTGTAGTCGCTGGTCATGGTGAGGACGCGGTCGCCGAGGCCCAGGGCGAGGGCGCAGGTGCCGATGGTGAGCAGGTCGCGCAGGGTCTCCCAGGCGGCCGGGGCGGTGAGTGTTTCGCGGGCGTCGACGCGCACGGAGTCGAGGCGGACCTCGGCGTAGCGCTCGCCGCTGGTGGACGTCTGGTCGTCGAGGGTGAGGCCGGGGCTGCTCCGGGGGACGAGCGCGAGGACGGCGCGGCCGTCGGGGGTGTGGGCGGGGAGCAGGATCCGGTCGGCGGTGGCGGCCCAGGGAACGGCGGTCTGGGCGCCGTCGAGTATCCAAGTGGTGCCGTCCGGGCGGGCGTTGACGGCGAGTTGGGCCGGGTCGTGGCCGGTGCGGCCGGCGGAGGCGGCGGTGAGGACGAGTTCGCCGGTGGCGATCCGTGGCAGTACCTCGGCCTGGAGGGCGGCGGGGGCGTGTCGTTGGAGGGTGTGGGCGGCGGCGTAGGTCTCCAGGAGGGGGACGCGGGCGAGCACTTGGGCGGAGGCGCGTAGCACCAGACAGAGGGCGATCGGGTCGAGGCCCGTGCCGCCGTGTTCGGCTGCGACGGGCAGGCCGAGCAGGTCGGCGCCGGCGAGCGTGCGCCACAGAGGGCGGTCGAAGTCGTCGGCGACGGGGCCGTGGGTGAGGGCCGGGCTGGGGACGGCGTCCGGGGCGACGTCGGCGAAGACGGCCCGGGCCGCTTCGAGGGCGGCCTGTTGTTCTTCGGTGAAGGTGAAGTCCACTGGTCCGTCCTCCTGCGCGCCGCCGGAATTCACAGAGCGATGTCTGACGAGGCGTCAAGGTAGAACAAGTTGCAGGAATTGGGAATGGTGTGGACGGCGACGGCCGGGGCTCAGCGGTCGAAGTCCAGCTCGACCCGTTCCGTGCCGGGGTGGGACTGGCACGCCAACACATAGCCGGAGTCGACCTCTTCGGCCTCCAGGGCGAAGTTGCGGTCCATCCGGACGTCGCCGGAGACCAGGAAGGCGCGGCAGGTGCCGCAGACGCCGCCCTTGCAGGCGTAGGGGGCGTCCGGGCGGTTGCGGAGCACGGCTTCCAGGAGCGATTCGCCGTCGTGGACCGGCCAGGTGCCGGAGCGGCCGTCGAGGGTGGCGGTCACCGTGCTGTGCGCGGGCGCGGTGGCGGCGGGGACGGGGGCCGCGGCGCCGTTGTCTATGTGGAAGATCTCTTCGTGGATGCGGGTGCGTGGCACGCCGAGGGCGCGCAGGGTCCGTTCGGCGCCCTGGACGAGGCCGTAGGGGCCGCACAGGAACCAGCCGTCGACGGTGTCGGTGCGCAGCAGCGCGGGCAGCAGGGTGCGCAGGCGCTCCTCGTCGAGGCGCCCGGAAGGCAGGCCGGTCTGTCGGTCTTCGCGGGAGAGGACGGGGACCAACTGGAAGCGTTCGGGGTAGCGGTCCTTGAGGTCGGCCACCTCCTCCAGGAACATCGTGGAGGCCGTGGTGCGGTCGCTGCGGATCAGGCAGAACCGGGCCTTGGGTTCGCGGGCGAGCAGCGTGCTGACGATGGAGAGCACCGGCGTGATGCCGCTGCCGCCGACGATGCCCACGAACTGGCCGGGGCGCGGGGCGAGGGTGAAGCGGCCGGCCGGGGGCATGACGTCCACGGTGTCGCCGACGGCGAGTTCCTTGAGGGCGTAGGTGGAGAAGGCGCCATCCTCGACCAGGCGGATGCCCACGCGCAGGACGGGGGCGTCGGTGGCGGGGGTGCAGACGGAGTAGGTGCGGCGGATCTCCTGGCCGTCGACCGCTCTGCGCACGGCGATGTGCTGCCCGGGGGTGTGCCGGAAGTCCGTGCGGAGCTCGGGCGGGACCGTGAAGGTGACGGCCACCGCGTCGTCCGTGAGCCGCTCGATCTCCCGCACGCGGAGCGGGTGGAACATCACAACTCCTTGAAGTGGTCGAAGGGTTCGCGGCAGGACTCGCAGCGACGCAGGGCCTTGCAGGCCGTGGAGGAGAACCGGCTGAGCAGGGTGGTGTCGGTGGAGCCGCAGTGCGGGCAGCGGATGGTGAGGTCGAGGGCGACGGGGCCGCCGCCCGGCCCGGTGGGGCGGGGCGGTGCGATGCCGAACTCGGCCAGTTTCCGGCGGCCTTCGTCGGTGATGGCGTCGGTCGTCCACGGGGGGCTGAGGACGGTGCGGACCTCGACCCGGGGTATGCCGTGGTCGTGAAGGACGCGCTCTATGTCGGCGGACATCGCCTCGATGGCGGGGCAGCCGGTGTAGGTGGGGGTGAGGGTCACCTCGACGTGGCCGGGGGCGGCGAGCCGTACGTCGCGCAGGACGCCGAGCTCGGCGAGGGTGAGGACGGGCAGTTCGGGGTCCGGAACGGAGCCGGCGAGCGCCAGCAGTTCCGCTTCCAGGGCGGTGGACGTCACCATGTCGCCCCCGGGTGGCTGCGGTGGAGGTGCTGCATTTCGGCGAGCATCCGGCCAAAGGGCTCGGTGTGCAGCCCCTGGCGTCCGGCGCCGGCGGTCCAGCCGCCGCGCTGGGGGCCCTCGGGGACGGTGAGGGTGGCGCGCTCCAGGGTGCTGGTGATGCGGGCGGTCCACTCGTCGCGGAGCGGCTGCCAGGGGACGTCCTCCAACCCCTCGACGGGGGCGAGGAGTTCGCCGGTGTACCGCCAGAGGGCGGTCAGGGCGGACTGCATCCGGGCGTGGCTCTCGTCGGTGCCGTCGCCGAGGCGCAGGGTCCACTGGGTGGCGTGGTCGCGGTGGTAGGCGGTCTCCTTGACGGCCTTGGCGGCGAGCGGCGCCAACTCGCCGTCCGTGGTGGCCAGATGGCCGTAGAGCAGCTCCTGGTGGGTGGAGAAATACAGTTGGCGGGCGATGGTGTGGGCGAAGTCGCCGTTGGGCTGCTCGACGAGTTGGAGGTTGCGGAACTGGCGTTCCTCGCGGAGGTAGGCCAGCTCGTCCTCGTCTCCGACGAGGGAGAGCAGGACCCGGGCCTGGCCGAGGAGGTCCAGGGCGATGTTGGCGAGGGCCACCTCCTCTTCCAGGACGGGGGCGTTGCCGGCCCATTCGCCGAGGCGGTGGGCGAGGATCAGCGCGTCGTCCCCGAGGGGCAGGGCGGGGGTGGTGGTGAGTGGCGTCATAGGTGGTGCACCCCCTCCGGGATCTCGTAGAAGGTGGGGTGGCGGTAGGGCTTGTCGCCGGCCGGTTCGAAGAAGGTGTCCTTCTCGTCCGGGGAGGAGGCGGTGATCTGGGCGGAGGGGACGACCCAGATGGAGACGCCCTCGGAGCGGCGGGTGTAGAGGTCGCGGGCGTTGCGCAGGGCCATTGCGGCGTCGGGGGCGTGCAGGCTGCCGGCGTGGGTGTGCGACAGGCCGCGGCGGCTGCGGACGAAGACCTCCCACAGGGGCCAGTCGGCGGGGCCGGCGGTGGCGTCGGCCGTGGCCGGGGCCTCGGCGGGGCGTGGTGTCGTCATCGGGCCGCCTCTTCCTGGTGGGTGCCGGTGCGGGGCGTGCGGGTGGCGTGCTTGGCGGCGTGCGCGGCGGCGGCCTCGCGGACCCAGGCGCCGTCCTCGTGGGCGCGGCGACGGCGGTTGATCCGTTGGTCGTTGCAGGGGCCGTTGCCCTTGAGGACCTCGCGGAATTCGGACCAGTCGATGGGGCCGAAGTCCCAGTGCTGCCGTTCCTCGTTCCACCGGAGGTCGGGGTCGGGGAGGGTCAGGCCGAGGGCCTCGGCCTGGGGGACGCAGATGTCCACGAAGCGCTGGCGCAGCTCGTCGTTGGAGTGCCGCTTGATCTTCCAGGCCATGGACTGCGCGGAGTGCGCGGACTCGTCGTCGGGCGGGCCGAACATCATCAGGGAGGGCCACCACCAGCGGTCGACGGCGTCCTGGGCCATGGCGTGCTGGGCCTCGGTGCCGCGGCTGAGGGCGAGCAGGAGCTCGTATCCCTGGCGCTGGTGGAAGGACTCCTCCTTGCAGACGCGGACCATGGCGCGGGCGTAGGGCCCGTAGGAGCAGCGGCACAGCGGGACCTGGTTGGTGATCGCGGCGCCGTCCACGAGCCAGCCGATGGCACCGACGTCGGCCCAGGTCAGGGTGGGGTAGTTGAAGATCGAGGAGTACTTCTGACGGCCGCTGTGGAGCTTGTCGAGGAGCTCGTCGCGGCTGGTGCCGAGGGTCTCGGCGGCGCTGTAGAGATACAGGCCGTGGCCGGCTTCGTCCTGCACTTTGGCCATCAGGATCGCCTTGCGGCGCAGGGACGGGGCCCTGGTGATCCAGTTGGCCTCCGGCTGCATCCCGATGATCTCGGAATGGGCGTGCTGGGCGATCTGGCGCACCAGTGAGGCGCGGTAGTCGTCCGGCATCCAGTCCCGTGGTTCGATCCGCTCGTCCGCGGCGATTGTGGCGTCGAACAGGGCTTCCCGGCCCGTGTCCTCCGGCGCGATCGTCGTCATGTGGTGCCCCCTCCTCCCGACCGACCGATCGTTCGGTTCAATGGTGGGTGGGCGGGCCGCGGGTGTCAAGCAGCTTGTGGATAACCGGGTGAGGGTGTGCCGGGGGCGGCCGGCTAGGTACCGTTCCGGGGCGGGGTCGACCGTACGAGAACGGGGAACGGGGCGGGAATGCAGTCACACGGGGACGAATCGCGGTCGCTGGCCGCGCTGTCGCTGCCCTCGCGGATCGTCATAGGAACGGCGGCCAGCGGCATCGCGGTCGCCGTCCTGATCCACCTCGGAATGATGTTCCTGCACGTCGCGCCGGCGAACACGCTCAGCAAGCAGCAGTCCGGCCTGATCAGCGACTACGTCTATCCCGAGTACGAGCAGAACTGGAAGCTGTTCGCCCCCAACCCCCTCCAGCAGAACATCGACGTCCAGGTCCGCGCGCAACTGCGCGGCCGGGACGGCGCGGTGCGGACCACCGACTGGACCGATCTGAGCGCCCGCGACGGGCAGGCCATCCTCCACAACCCGCTGCCCAGCCACACCCAGCAGAACCAGTTGCGCCGCGGCTGGGAGCTGCTCTCCAGCACCCTCGACGCGCAGAACCGCCCCACCGGCGAGCGCGGCGAGATGTTCGCGCGCTACCTCCGACGGATCGTGATGCTCCGGATGTCCGGTGAGTGGACCAAGGCCGGCGACCGGATCGAGCAGGTCCAGATCCGCTCGCGCACCACCGCCGTCCCCCCGCCCCCGTGGAGCACGGAGAAGATCAGCGACAAGCCCGTCTACCGCGTGCTGCCCTGGTGGCAGATCACCGCGAACGACCTTCCCGAGGGGGCGACGAACAAGTGACGTCACCGACGCCGCAGCAGCCGCACACCGCCCCCCAGGCCCCCGCAGCCCCGGAAGGGGCCCCCGCCGCCTACCAGGAGACCCGTATCGAGCGCGTCGTCGGTCGCGGCTTCGCCTGGGTCACCGACCGGGCCCGGGCCCCGTACCAGAGCGCCGTCATCCGCATCGGCTTCGCCGGCACCTGGCTGCTGTTCCTGCTGCGGGAATGGCCGTACAGGGGGCAGCTCTACGGCCCCGGCGGCCCGTGGGACTTCGGCATGGCGCGCCAGTTGCTCGACAGCAACCACGGCTTCTCCGTCCTGTTGTGGTCCGACGGCCGCGGCTGGTTCGAGTGTGTCTACCTGCTCGCCATCGTGGCCAGCGCGCTGCTGATGCTCGGCTGGCGCACCCGCACCATGTCGGTGCTGTTCATGGTGGGCGTGCTCTCGCTCCAGAACCGCAGCGTCTTCATCGGGGACGGCGGCGACAACGTCATCCACCTGATGTCGATGTACCTCGTGCTGACCCGCTGCGGACAGGTGTGGTCGCTGGACGCCCGTCGCGCCCGGAAGACGGCGGCCCTCGCGGGAGATACCGGGACCGCGCCCCGCGATCTGACCGGCATCGTCCTGTGGGCGGCCCTCGGCCTCGCCCTCGCCGTGGCCCAACTGACCGGCGCCCCCGGGCTCACCTGGTTCGGGCACGGCCCGTTCCCGCACTTCGGCTGGAGCCTGGCCCTGTGGGGACTGTGGGCGGCGCACGGCCTGTGGTGGGCGGTGCGGCGGTACGCCCCCGGGGAGCCCCGGATCGTCCTCGACACCCTCGCCAAACTGGCGCACAACGCCGCCCTGTTGGTGATCATGGTCGAGGTCTGCCTCGTCTACGCCACCGCCGGCTGGTACAAGATCCAGGGCTCGCGCTGGCAGGACGGCACCGCCGTCTTCTACCCGATGCACCTGGACTACTTCTCCCCCTGGCCGGGACTGTCCCAGATGCTGGGCAGCAACGGCCTGATGGTCATGCTGATCACCTACGGGACCGTGATCGTCCAGGTCGCCTTCCCGTTCACCCTCGCCAACCGGCGCCTGAAGAACGCGCTGTTGGTCGTGATGATCTGCGAGCACCTCTCGATCGCGTTCCTGCTGGGCCTGCCGTTCTTCTCCCTGGCGATGATCACCGCCGACGCCGTCTTCCTGCCGACCAACTTCCTGACCTGGCTCGGCGGCCGGCTCTCCCGCCTGCGCGGACGGCTGTTCCCGCGCACCGGCGGTCCGGGCCCGGGCGCGGCGCCGGACGGCGGTGGTCCGGAGGCCGTTGCCCGCTCCGGCGGCGATGGCCATACGCTCGTGGGGTGAGCAGCGAGAAAACCGCCCCCGCCGAGCCCCTCCAGTACGACGAGGGGTACGCGCCCAAGATCGGCGTCGGGCCGCACCCGCAGCCCTGGCCGCAGGGCGACCGTTACGACCCCGAGCTGCTCGCCCACGGCGACCGCCGCAACGTCGTCGACCGCTACCGCTACTGGACGCGGGAGGCGATCGTCGCCGACCTCGACACCCACCGCCACGACTTCCACGTGGCCGTCGAGAACTGGAGCCACGACTTCAACATCGGCTCGGTCGTCCGGACCGCCAACGCCTTTCTGGCCAAGGAGATCCACATCGTCGGGCAGCGCCGCTGGAACCGCCGCGGCGCCATGGTCACCGACCGCTACCAGCACGTCCGTCACCACCCGGACACCGAGTCGCTGACCGCATGGGCCGCCGCCGAGAAGCTGCCGATCATCGGGATCGACAACCTCCCCGGCTCGGTGCCCCTGGAGACCACCGTCCTGCCGCGCCGCTGCGTGCTGCTCTTCGGGCAGGAGGGGCCGGGGCTGACGGAGGAGGCCCGCGCGCACGCCTCCCGGGTCTGCTCGATCGCCCAGTTCGGCTCGACCCGCTCCCTCAACGCCGGGGCGGCGGCGGCCATCGCGATGCACGCCTGGATCGCGCGGCACGCGCAGATCCAGGACCTCTGACCCACCGCCTCGCCGGGGATTCACCCGTACCGGACGACGGGGCCCGGACCGCCGCCCGGGCCCCCGGCTCTCACGCCTCCCGCCGCACCTCCACCGTCCGGAAGCGCTGCGCCACGAACGCGCCGTCGCACAGCGCCGCGTTGGCCGCCGGGTTGCCGCCCGAGCCGTGGAAGTCGGAGAACGCCGCGGTCTGGTTCACGTACACCCCGCCGGTCAGATTCAGTGACAGTTGGGCGCACTCCTCCAGGCAGGCGTCCTCGACCAGCCGCGCCACCTCGGCCGAGGTGGTGTACGCGCCGACCGTCATGGCGCCCTTCTCCCGGACCGTGCGGCGCAGCAGCGCCACCGCGTCGGCCGCGGAGTCGACCGCCACCGCGAAGGACACCGGACCGAAGCACTCCGACAGATACGCCGCCTCGGAGTCCGGCTTGGCGCCGTCCTGCTTGACGATCACCGGTGTCCGGACCGTGGCCCCGGGGAACTCCGGGTTCTCCACCGCGCGGGAGGCCAGCGCCACCTCACCGAGCCCGGCCGCCTCCTCGATCCGCTCCTTGACCTGCGGATTGACGATCGCCCCGAGCAGCGCGTTGGCTCGCGCGTCGTCCCCCAGCAGACCGCCGACCGCGCCCGCCAGATCGCTGACGACCTCGTCGTAGGTCTTCGGGCCCGCGTCGGTGGCGATGCCGTCCCGGGGGATCAGCAGGTTCTGCGGGGTGGTGCACATCTGGCCGCTGTAGAGCGACAGCGAGAAGGCGAGGTTGCTGAGCATGCCCTTGTAGTTGTCCGTGGACTCGATGACCACGGTGTTGACGCCGGCCTTCTCCGTATAGACCTGCGCCTGGCGGGCGTTGGCCTCCAGCCAGTCGCCGAAGGCGGTCGAGCCGGTGTAGTCGATGATGCGGACCTCGGGGCGGACCGCCAGCGTCTTGGCCAGGCCCTCGCCCGGCCTGTCCACCGCCAGGCACACCAGGTCGGCCGGGAAGCCGGCCTCGGTGAGCACCTCCCGGGCCACCCGGACCGTCAGCGCCAGCGGCAGCACGGCCCGCGGATGCGGCTTGACCAGTACCGGATTGCCGGTGGCCAGCGAGGCGAAGAGGCCGGGGTAGCCGTTCCACGTCGGGAAGGTGTTGCAGCCGATCAGCAGGGCCACGCCGCGCGGCACGGCCGTGAAGGTCTTGGTCAGCTCCAACGGGTCCCGCTTGCCCTGCGGCTTGGTCCAGGACGCCTTCCCCGGGGTGCGGGTCTGCTCCTCGTAGGCGTACGTCACCGCCTCCAGGCCGCGGTCCTGGGCGTGCGGGCCGCCGGCCTGGAACGCCATCATGAACGCCTGGCCGCTGGTGTGCATCACCGCCTGGGCGAACTCGTGGGTGCGGGCGCTGATCCGGGCCAGGATCTCCAGACACACCGCGGCGCGCGCCTCCGGCCCGGCGTCCCGCCACACCGGGATCGCGGCCTGCATGGCCGGCAGCAGAACCGAGACGTCCGGGTGCGGATAGCTGATGCCCAACTCCGGCCCGTAGGGCGAGACTTCCTCGCCCACCCAGTCGTCCGTGCCGGGCTGGTCGAGCGCGAAACGGGCGCCGCGCAGCGCCTCGAAGGCGGCCAGGCCGTCCTGGGCGCCGGTCTCCCCGTACGCCTTGGGGTGCTCGGGGTGCGGGGACCAGTACGCGCGGGTGCGGATGGCTTCCAGCGCCTTGTCGAGGGTCGGGCGGTGCTTCTCGATCAACTGCGGTGCGGTCATTTCGGCGGTCATCGATGACCAACTCCTCGTCGACTGCGCGGAAAGTGGATGGGGACTGGGAGTCACACGGCAACGGAGTTAGAGTAACCGAACGATCGGTCGGGGCAAGGGGGCCCGGCCAACCTGTGGAAAACTCGCTCGGGGAGGATCGGCTGCGATGACGGCTATCGGCACGGGCAGCACCGTGGCAGTGGTGGGCACCGGCACCATGGGGCAGGGGATCGCGCAGGTGGCGCTGGTCGCCGGGCACCGCGTACGGCTCTATGACAGCGCCCCGGGCCGCGCCGGGCAGGCCGCCGAGGCCATCGTCCGGCGGCTGGACCGGCTGGTGGAGAAAGGCCGGATCCTGGCGGCCGAGCGGGACGCCGCCGGCGCCCGCCTCTCCCCCGCCGAGGATCTCGCCGAACTCGCCGACGCCGCACTGGTGGTCGAGGCGATCCTGGAGCAACTTCCCGCCAAACAGGAGCTGTTCCGCGCCCTGGAGGACGTCGTCCGGGCGGACTGCCTGTTGGCCACCAACACCTCCTCGCTGTCGGTGACCGCGGTCGCCGGCGGCCTGCGGAATCCGGGCCGCTGCGTGGGCGTGCACTTCTTCAACCCCGCGCCGCTGCTCCCCCTGGTCGAGATCGTCAGCGGCTTCGCGACCGACGAGGCCGCCGCGGTCAGCGCCCACGACACCGCCGCGGCCTGGGGCAAGACCCCCGTCCGCTGCACCGACACCCCCGGCTTCATCGTCAACCGCGTCGCCCGCCCCTTCTACGCCGAGGCCCTGCGCGCCTACGAGGAGCGGGCGGCCGACCCCGCCACCATCGACGCCGTTCTGCGCGAGGGCAGCGGCTTCCGGATGGGCCCCTTCGAACTCACCGACCTCATCGGGCAGGACGTGAACGAAGCGGTCACCCACTCGGTGTGGACCGCCTTCTTCCAGGACCCGAAGTTCACGCCCTCCCTGGCGCAGCGCCGGCTGGTGGAGTCCGGTCTGCACGGCCGCAAGACGGGACGCGGGTGGTTCGACTACGCCGAGGGTGCCGGCCGGCCCGAGCCGAGCACCGCCGGTCCCGGCCCCGTCCCCTCCTCGGTGGTCGTGCACGGCCAACTCCCCGGCCCGGCGGCGGTGTTGCGCGAGCTGATCGAGGAGGCCGGCATCGAGGTCACCGACGGCCGCACGCCGGGGGCACCCGAGGGTTTCCTCCGGTTGCCCGGCGGGGCCCGTCTGGCGTTGACCAACGGCGCCCCGGCCACGGTCCGGGGCGAGGGCGCGGTCGTCCGCTTCGACCTCTCGCTCGACTACCGGGCCGCGACCCGGGTCGCGCTCGCCCCCTCGGCGCGCGCCTCCGCGGCGGATCTCGCCGAGGCCGCGGGCCTCTTCCAGGCGCTCGGTAAACGGGTCAGCGTGATCGACGACGTCCCCGGCATGATCGTCGCTCGGACCGTCGTGATGGTCATCGACTTCGCTGTGGACGCCGCCGCCCGGGGCGTCGCGACCCCCGAGGACATCGACACGGCGATGCGGCTCGGGGTGAACTACCCCGGCGGCCCCATGGAATGGGCCGATCGACTCGGTGCCCCCTGGGTCTGCGGGGTGCTGGACTCCCTGCACGGCCAGAATGCCGGGGGACGTTACGTACCGTCCCGGGCGCTGCGGCGCCGTGCGGACCTCTAGGAATTGGTGCTCTAATCATGACCATGGCCAAGCGCGACGCCTACACGCCCGATTCGCTGCTCGCGGTCTCCGTCGAGGTGTTCATCGAGCGCGGCTACGACGGCACGTCCATGGAGCACCTCTCCAAAGCGGCCGGCATCTCCAAGTCGTCGATCTACCACCACGTGCGCAGCAAGGAAGAGCTGCTTCGCCGCGCGATAAGCCGCGCCCTGGACGGGCTGTTCGGCGTGCTGGCGGAACCGGGCGCCCAGGAGGGGCGGGCGATCGAGCGGTTGGAGTACGTCACCCGGCGGGAGGCCGAGGTGCTGATGGACGAACTGCCGTATGTGACGCTGCTGTTGCGGGTGCGCGGGAACACCGACACCGAGCGGTGGGCCATGGAGCGGCGCCGCGAGTTCGACAACCGGGTCGCCGACTTGCTCAAGGAGGCCGCCGCCGAGGGCGACCTCAGGGACGACCTGGACGTCCGGCTGGCCACCCGGCTGCTCTTCGGCATGATCAACTCGATCGTCGAGTGGTACCGGCCGGGACGGGGCGGCGCCGCGAGCCGCGACGAGGTCGCGGAGGCCGTGGTGCAGACGGCGTTCGCGGGGTTGCGGAAGGTCTGAGGGGCTGGGGCGCTGAAGCGGGGTTGTTGGGTGGGGGGTTGCGCGGCGGCGGCCTCCCCCTCCCACCCCCGAACCCACCCCCGCCCCCTCCCCCGAAGGGGGAGAGGGGGGAGGGGGCGGGGGAAAGCCCCGGCCCCGCCGAGCCCAGGGCCCCCGCCTCCCCACCCCCGCCCCCGCCCCCACCCCCACCTCACCCCTCCGCCTCCAGCCCCAGGTCCGTCTCCTCGAAGACCAGCAGCGTGCGGGTGCTCAGCACCTCCGGTATGGACTGGATCTGGGTCAGGACCAGTTCGCGCAGTTCACGGTTGTCCTTGGTGTGCACCAGGAGCAGCACGTCGAAGTCGCCGCTGACCAGCGCGATGTGGGCGGCCCCGGGCAGCGCGGTGAGTTGCCTGCGCACGGTCCGCCACGAGTTCTGCACGATCTTCAACGTGATGTAGGCGGAAGCGCCTTGGCCGGCCCTTTCCTGGTCGACGAGGGCGCTGAAGCCGCGGATGACGCCGTCGTCGAGCAGCCGGTTGATCCGTGCGTAGGCGTTCGCCCGGGAGACGTGCACCTGCTCGGCGACGGAGCGTATCGAGGCCCGGCCGTCGGTCCGCAGCAGCCGGAGGATGGCGCGGTCGATGGTGTCGAGGGGGCGGGCGGCCGGGGGTGCGGGGACGGGGGTCGCCGGGGACTGTCCCCCCGGATTGACCATCTGTTCGTCCGGCATGTCGTCCCGCCTCCCCTTCGTGGACTCTCTGCCTTCATCAGAAGCTGTGGAGAACCGTTTGTCCACAGGCTGAACCCGCCTGTAGCCAAAATGCATCAGCGACCGAACAATCGGTAGGGAAGGGCTCACCCGCCCGACATTTGCGCCATGCCCGACCTCCCCGGACACCGCGGGGAGGCAGCCCAGTCCGCCCGTGAGGCGCATCGCGCCACCCCTTCGATGACGAGGAGGTGCCCGTCATGACGGTCCTTGAGCAGCCCGGCAGCAGCAGGCACACCAGTGGCCCGACCGGCCCGCCCGCCTGGCGTCCGCGCGTCGATCCCACGCCCCTTCTGCCCGACCCCGAGCCCTACCGCCTGCTGGGCACGGACGCCGCCGCCCGGCTCGACCCGCACCTGCTGAAGCGGCTCTACGCCGAGCTGGTGCGCGGCCGTCGGTACAACACCCAGGCCACCGCCCTGACGCGCCAGGGCCGCCTGGCGGTCTACCCCTCGTCCACGGGCCAGGAAGCCTGCCAGGTTGCCGCGGCCCTCGCCCTGGAGGAGCGGGACTGGCTCTTCCCCAGCTATCGCGACACCCTCGCCGCCGTCGCCCGCGGCCTCGATCCCGTGCAGGCACTGACCCTCCTGCGGGGCGACTGGCACACCGGCTACGACCCGCACGAGCACCGCATCGCCCCCCTGTGCACCCCGCTGGCCACCCAACTCCCGCACGCCGTGGGCCTGGCACACGCCGCCCGCCTCAAGGGCGACGAGGTGGTCGCGCTGGCGCTGGTCGGCGACGGCGGCACGAGCGAGGGCGACTTCCACGAGGCGCTGAACTTCGCCGCCGTCTGGCAGGCCCCGGTCGTCTTCCTGGTGCAGAACAACGGCTTCGCGATCTCCGTGCCGCTGGACAAGCAGACCGCCGCCCCGTCCCTCGCCCACAAGGCGGTCGGCTACGGCATGCCCGGCCGCCTGGTGGACGGCAACGACGCCCCCGCGCTGCACGAGGTCCTCACCGACGCGGTCCGCCGGGCCCGCGAGGGCGGCGGCCCCACCCTCGTCGAGGCCGTCACCTACCGCCTCGATGCCCACACCAACGCCGACGACGCCACCCGTTACCGCACCGACTCCGAGGTCGAGAGCTGGCGGGCGCACGACCCGATAGCCCTCCTGGAGCGCACGTTGACCGAACGCGGCCTGCTCACCGAGGAGTTCGCGGCCGTCACCCGGGACGACGCCGAGCAGCTCGCCGCCGCCCTCCGGGAGCGGATGCACACCGACCCGCCGCTGGACCCGATGGACCTCTTCGAGCACGTCTTCACCCGGCAGACCGGCCAACTGCGGGAGCAGGCCGCCCAGTTGCGTGCCGAGTTGGACGCCGAGGCCGAAGGACACCCCGAGACCGCCGCCGGCGCCGCGACGCCCGCCCAGGAGGCCAGGCCATGACGACCACCGCCGCACCGACCGCGCGCAAGCCGGCCACCATGGCCCAGGCGCTCACCCGCGCGCTGCGCGACGCCATGGCCGAGGACCCCACGGTCCATGTGATGGGCGAGGACGTCGGCGCCCTGGGCGGCGTCTTCCGGGTCACCGACGGCCTGTCCCGGGAGTTCGGCGAGGACCGGTGCAGCGACACCCCCCTCGCCGAGGCCGGCATCCTGGGCACCGCCGTCGGCATGGCGATGTACGGGCTGCGGCCGGTCGTGGAGATGCAGTTCGACGCCTTCGCCTACCCGGCGTTCGAGCAACTGGCCAGCCACGTCGCCAAGATGCGCAACCGCACCCGCGGCGCGGTCGCCATGCCGCTGACCATCCGCATCCCCTACGGCGGCGGCATCGGCGGCGTCGAGCACCACAGCGACTCCTCCGAGGCGTACTACCTCGCCACCCCCGGCCTCCAGGTGGTCACCCCCGCGACCGTCGAGGACGCCTACGGGCTGCTGCGCGCCGCCATCGCCTCCGACGACCCGGTGGTCTTCCTCGAACCCAAGCGCCTGTACTGGAGCAAGGCCGACTGGTCACCGGACGCGCCCACGCCGGTGGCCCCGATAGGCCGCGCCGAGATCCGCCGCCGCGGCACCAGCGCCACCCTCCTCACCTACGGCCCGTCGCTGCCCGTCTGTCTGGAGGCCGCCGAGGCCGCCCGCGCCGAGGGCTGGGACCTGGAGGTCCTCGATCTGCGCACGCTGGTGCCGTTCGACGACGACACGGTGTGTGAGTCCGTGCGGCGCACCGGGCGGGCCGTGGTCGTGCACGAGTCCAACGGCTTCGGCGGCCCCGGCGGCGAGATCGCCGCCCGGATCACCGAGCGCTGCTTCCACCACCTGGAGGCGCCGGTGCTGCGCGTCGCCGGCTTCGACATCCCTTATCCGCCGCCCATGTTGGAGCGGCACCACCTCCCCGGCGTGGACCGGATCCTGGATACCGTCGCCCGCCTCCAGTGGGAGTCGCGCTGGACCGAAGGGCGTGGTGCGTGATGACCGAGGTACGCGAGTTCACCCTGCCCGACCTGGGGGAGGGCCTCACCGAGGCGGTGATCGTGCAGTGGCTGGTCGAGGTCGGCGAGGTGGTCGCCGTGGATCAGCCGGTGGTGGAGGTCGAGACCGCCAAGGCGATGGTCGAGGTGCCGTGCCCGTACGGCGGGGTGGTCACCGCCCGCTTCGGCGAGGCGGGGGCCGAAGTCCCCGTGGGGGCGCCCCTGGTGACGGTCGCGGTCGGCGCGGTACCCGACGAGCTCGGCGGGAACGGCACCGGCGGCGGCCCGGCCGTCGTCCCGCAGCCGCCGGCGCCCTCCGGCCCCGAGGCGGAGCGCGCCGCGACAGCGGACTCCGGTTCGGGGAACGTCCTGGTCGGCTACGGGACGAGCGAGTCCACCGGCCGGCGGCGCCGGATCCTGCCCGCGGGCCCGGAGGCCCCCGCGGCCCGGCCGGCCGCACCCGCGCTCGCCACGGCGGACGGCCCCTCCCGTGGCGCACAGGGCGACAACGCCCGCGCCACGGCGGTCATTTCGCCGCTGGTGCGCCGCATCGCCCGGGAGCACGGCCTGGACCTGCGCGCCATCCGGGGCACCGGGCGGGACGGCCTGATCCTCCGTACGGACGTGGAGTCCGCGATCCGGACCCTGGGCGAACGGCAGCCCGCCACGGCCGGAGTGCCGGCCGGCCCCGCTCGCCCTACGGGTACGGCGCCGGCCCCCGTCCCCGGGGAGGAGCGGATCCCGCTCAAGGGGCTGCGCGGCGCCGCGGCCGAGAAGTTCAGCCGCAGCCGCCGCGAGATCCCGGACGCCACCTGCTGGGTGGACGCCGATGCCACCGAACTCCTCGCCGCCCGCGCCGCGATGAACGTCCCCGGCGCCCCCAAGGTGTCGCTGCTGGCGCTGCTGGCCCGCATCTGCACCGCCGCGCTCGCCCGCTATCCGGAGCTCAACGCCACCATCGACACCGCCGCCCAGGAGATCGTCCGGCTCCCCGCCGTCCATCTGGGCTTCGCCGCCCAGACCGACCGCGGCCTGGTGGTGCCGGTGGTGCGGGACGCCCAGGAGCGCACGGTCGAGCAGCTCTCCGCCGAGATGGTCCGGCTCACCGAGGCCGCCCGCGCCGGGAAGCTGTCCCCCGCCGAGCTCTCGCACGGCACGTTCACGCTGAACAACTACGGCGTCTTCGGCGTCGACGGCTCCACCCCGATCCTCAACCACCCGGAGGCGGCGATGCTCGGCGTCGGCCGCATAGCCGCCAAGCCCTGGGTGCACGAGGGCGAGTTGGCGGTGCGGCAGGTGGTCCAGCTCTCGTTCACCTTCGACCACCGGGTGTGCGACGGCGGCACCGCCGGCGGCTTCCTGCGCCAGGTCGCCGACTGTGTGGAGCGTCCCGCCCTGCTGCTGCGCTCACTGTGACCGTCGGGCGACGGGACGGCGGTACGAGCCCGCCGTCCCGGCAATACTCAAAGGGTGAGCGACCACACCGACTATGACGCGATCGTGCTGGCCGGCGGCGCGGCCCGGCGGCTCGGCGGGGCGGACAAGCCCGCCCTGCCGGTCGGCGGCCGGGCGCTCCTGGACCGGGTCCTGGCCGCCTGCCCCGACGCCGCGACCACCGTCGTCGTCGGCCCCGCGCGCCCGACCGCCCGCCCGGTGGTCCAGGCGCTCGAAGACCCCCCCGGCGGCGGCCCGCTCGCCGCGCTGGACGCCGGGCTGCGGCACACCACCGCCCCCACGGTGCTGGTCCTCTCCGCCGACCTGCCGTTCCTGACGTCCGCGACCGTGCGCGACCTCCTCAACGCGGCGGCCGGCGGCGGCACTTCGCACCGCGACGGCGCGCTGCTGCGCGACGCGGAAGGACGGGACCAGCCGCTGGTCGCCGCCTACCGCTCGGCCCCGCTGCGCCGCGCGCTGGACGGGCTACGTGCCGACCACGACGGGACCCTCGGCGGGCTGCCGCTGCGCCCCCTGCTGTCCGCACTGGCGCTCGCCCGCGTCCCGGACACCTCCTCCGCCGCGTCCTTCGACTGCGACACCTGGGAGGACATCGGTACGGCACGTGCCCGGATCAGGGAGCATGGACACGTGTTGGACGAATGGATCACGGCAGTCAAGGCCGAACTCGGCATCGACCTCGATGTCGACACGGCGGCACTCCTCGACCTCGCGCGGGACGCGGCCCACGGCGTGGCCCGCCCGGCCGCGCCGCTGACGACCTTCCTGATCGGTTACGCGGCGGGCCGGCAGGGCGGCGACGTGGCGGAACTGGCGCGGCGGGCCTCCGCGCTGGCCGACCGCTGGGCCGCCGAGGCCGCGGCCGAGGAGGCCCGGGCGGCCGGCGCCGGTGCCCCGGACGACGAAGCGAAGCCCGCGGAATGACCGGACGGGAGTACAGCGACGAGTTCGCCGACGCGCTCGCGCTGGCCAATGACACCGCGGTGGCCCACCAGCGGTCCGCCCCCGCCGACCGGCCGCCCGGCGCCTCCGCCGGCGACACGGACCCGGAGTGCCTCACCGGCCCCCACGAGGCAGGGCACACCGCGCCGTCCGCGGCCACCCCGCCCCGCCCCGGCAAGCGGCCCGCGGGCCACCTCCATACGCCCTGGCGCGCGGCCCGGGAGCGGGCCGAACGCGCGGTGCGCCAGCCGCCCGCCCCCGGGACGGCCGACCTCGCCGACGCGCTCGGCCGCACGCTCGCCGCCCCCCTGACCGCCCTCACCGACCTGCCGTCGTTCGACACCTCGGCGATGGACGGCTGGGCGGTCGCCGGCCCCGGCCCGTGGCGCGTCGACGCCACCCCGTCCGACGACGCCGGCACCGGCCCGGGCGCCGGCATCCTCGCCGGCCACGCCACCACCATGGCGCTTCCCGACGGCCATGCGGTCCCCATCGCCACCGGCGCCCGCATCCCGACCGGCGCCACCGCGGTGCTGCGCAGCGAACACGGCGAGGTCCTCGAACTCCCCGACGGCCGGGCCCGGTTGTACGCGCCGCGGCCGGTGCCCCCGGGGCAGGACATCCGCCCGCGCGGCCAGGAGTGCCGGGCCGGCGACCACCTGCTGGCCGCCGGCACGCCGGTGACCCCCGCCGTCCTCGGCCTGGCCGCCGCGGCCGGCTACGACGAGCTGTCCGTCCACCCCCGGCCCCGCGTCGAGGTGCTCGTCCTCGGCGACGAACTGCTGCGCAGCGGGCTGCCCGAGGGCGGCCGGATCCGCGATGCGCTCGGCCCGATGCTGGTCCCGTGGCTGCGGGCGCTGGGCGCCGAGGCGGCGGCCCCCCGGCACCTCGGCGACGACGCCGACGCGCTGCACGACGCCCTCGCCACCTCCACCGCCGACCTGATCGTCACCACCGGCGGCACCGCGTCCGGCCCGGTCGACCACGTGCACCCCACCCTCCGCAGGATCGGCGCGGAACTGCTGGTGGACGGCGTGGCGGTGCGGCCCGGCCACCCCATGCTGCTGGCCCGCCTCGCCCCGCGCCGACACCTCGTCGGCCTCCCCGGCAACCCGCTGGCCGCGGTCTCCGGTCTGCTCACCCTCGCCGAACCGCTGCTCCGCGCGCTCGCCGCCCGCTGCCCCGCCGCGCCCTGCCGCCTGCCGCTGGCCGCCGCCGCCCAGGGGCACCCGCGCGACACCCGGCTCGTCCCGGTCGCCTACCGCGACGACACCCGGCACGGGCAGACGGCCGCGTCGCTGCACTTCCACGGGCCCGCCATGCTGCGCGGGATCGCCGCCGCCGACGCGTTGGCGGTCATCCCGCCGGGCGGCGCGGAGCGCGGCACCGAGGTGGACCTCCTCGAACTCCCCTGGCCCGCCGGCTGGTCGGCCGGCTGGCCGACCCCCGGCACCTCGTACGATCCCGCAGCCCCCGCCGGAGGCCCCGCGTGAAGCTCCCGTCCCACGACGCCGCGGCGCGCGATGTCCCCCAGGACCGCTCCCACCGGGTGCTGCTGCCCCGCCGCGCCCCGAAGGCCCCGATACGCCAGGTCGCCCGCCGGCTGCTGATGGCCCTGCTGGTCCTCGTCGCCACGGTCTTCATCGTCTGGATCGACCGCGAGGGGTACCACGACAACGCCGGCGGCACCCTCGACCTGCTCGACTGCTTCTACTACGCCACCGTCACGCTCTCCACCACGGGATACGGCGACATCGTCCCCTACAGCGCCGGCGCCCGGCTGACCAACATCCTGGTCATCACGCCGCTCCGCGTGCTGTTCCTGATCATCTTGGTCGGCACCACGCTGGAGGTGCTGACCGAACGCACCCGTGAACAGTGGCAACTGAAACGCTGGAGAAACGCCTTGCGCGACCACACCGTCATCGTCGGCTTCGGGACCAAGGGCCGGTCCGCCGTGCAGACCCTGTGCGCCACGGGACTGCCCCGGGAGCGGATCGTCATCGTCGACCCCAGCAGCAAGGTGGTCGAGTCCGCGGTGGCCGAGGGGTTCGCGGGGGTGGTCGGCGATGCGACGCGCAGCGACGTGCTGTTGCGGGCCGAGATCCAGCGCGCGCACCAGGTGGTCATCGCCACCCAGCGCGATGACACCGCCGTCCTGGTCTCGTTGACCGCTCGTCAGCTCAACAAGCGCGCCACCATCGTCGCCGCCGTGCGGGAGGAGGAGAACGCGCCCCTGCTGCGCCAGTCCGGCGCCGACGCGGTGATCACCTCGGCCAGTGCCGCCGGCCGGCTGCTGGGACTGTCGGTGCACAGCCCCAGCGCGGGCGTCGTCATGGAGGACCTGATCCAACAGGGCAGCGGGCTGGACCTGGTGGAGCGGCCGGTGGTCAAGTCCGAGGTCGGCAGGTCCGTCCGGGAGACCGACGACCTGGTCGTCTCCGTGCTGCGCGGCCACCGGCTGCTGGGCTACGACGATCCGAAGGCCAGCCCGTTGCAGACCGCGGACCGGCTGATCACCATCGTCCGCGCCGCGCCGGCGGAGGAGTCCGAGGTCCCCGGAAAGCCGTCCGCCAAGTCGACGTTGCCCGGCACGGGGGTCTCCCCGATGCGTCCGGCGGACGATTGACGGAGCGTCGGCGGGGCGGGCGTGCGTCGGATCCCGGGGACTCCGCGGAGAACGTGCCCGCGCCCCGCCCTTTCGCCCCGTGGCCGGTCGGCGAGTAGCCTCGCGCCCATGCGAGCGATCACCATCCCCGAGCCCGGTGGCCCCGAAGCCCTCGTCTGGGCCGAAGTGCCCGATCCGCAGCCCGCCGAGGGCGAGGTCCTGATCGAGGTCGCGGCCAGCGCCGTGAACCGCGCCGACCTGCTCCAGCGCCAGGGCTTCTACGACCCGCCGCCCGGTGCCTCCCCGTACCCCGGCCTGGAGTGCTCGGGGCGGATCGCGGCGGTCGGCCCCGGCGTGCACGGCTGGGCCGTCGGCGACGAGGTGTGCGCGCTGCTCGCCGGCGGCGGCTACGCCGAGAAGGTCGCTGTCCCGGCCGGCCAGGTGATGCCGTTGCCGCCCGGCGTCGACCTCGTCACGGCCGCCTCGCTCCCCGAAGTCGCCTGCACGGTCTGGTCGAACGTCTTCATGATCGCGCACCTGCGGCCCGGCGAGACGCTGCTGGTGCACGGCGGCGCCAGCGGCATCGGCACGATGGCGATCCAGTTGGCCAAGGCGGTCGGCGCCCGGGTCGCGGTCACCGCGGGCGGCCCCGAAAAGCTGGCCCGCTGCGCCGAGTTGGGCGCCGACATCCTCATCGACTACCGCGAGCAGGACTTCGTCCAGGAGATCCGCAAGGCCACCGACGGCAAGGGTGCGGACGTCATCCTCGACATCATCGGCGCCAAGTACCTCCAGCGGAACGTCAAGGCGCTGGCGGTCGCCGGCCGGCTGGCGATCATCGGGCTCCAGGGCGGCGTGAAGGCCGAGCTCAACCTCGCCGCGCTGATCTCCAAGCGCGCCGCGATCACCGGCACCGGTCTGCGGGCCCGTCCGGTGAGCGAGAAGGCGGCCATCGTCGCGGCCGTCCGGGAGCACGTCTGGCCGCTGATCGGCAACGGCCAGGTCCGCCCGATCGTGGACCGGACCCTGCCGATGGCGGAGGCCGCCGAGGCGCACCGGGTCCTGGACGCCAGCGGTCACATCGGCAAGGTCATCCTGACGGTCTGAGCCGCCCCGCCCGTCGCCTCCGGGGCCGCTGATCGCCCCCGCCCCTCCCCGTGCCGGCAGGTCACTCGGCCGACCTGCCCGAGATGCCGCGGTCGAACCGCTGTGTGACGCTGGGCACGTCACTCGACGGCTCGGCACGGGAGGGGCACCGTGGTCGCTCCAGGGTTCCGTACGCGCATTGCCTCAAGCCTGCTGGTGGTCGCCACCGCGCTGCCCGTCTCCATGATCGCCGGTCCCGCGTCGGCCGCGGACCTCCGCGCCACCCCGGCCGCCCGTCCCGATGAGTCGCTGGACGACTTCGCGGCGGATCCCCCGCTGGCCGAGGACCGCCTGGGGGAGCAGTACCCCGGCCTACCGGAACGGTTGCCGGACCTCCCCGGTGCCGACGACTTCCGGGACCTCCCGGACATCCCCCTCGGGCTCTCCGGCTCCCTTCCGGACTTCCCGCACGCCCCCGGCGGGCCGTTCGCCCACCGGCCGCGGCACCACCACCCGCACCACTTCTTCGGCCCGTACTTCCCCTGGCGTTCGGACCCGGCGCCGGACGCCGACGAGTACGCCACGGACGACTCCGCGGACGCCTCCGAGCCGTCCGCCCCGCCCCGCGCTTCCGCTTCCGCTTCCGCCCCCGTCCGGCACGCGCCCCGCCGGCCCGCTCCGGCGCGGCCCCGCGACGAGCCCCCGGCCCCGTCGGGCTCCGGCCAGGCCGCGGGCGAGGCGACCCGGCCGTCCCCCGCGCGCCCCCGCGACCTCGCCGACGCCCCCGCTCCGGCCCGCCACCGGGCGCCTGCGCCCGCACCCGAACCGGACCACACCGCGGCCGGTCCGGAACCGGGAGCCAGCCCCTACACCCTCGACGCCCCGGGAACCCGGGTCGAACGGGTCCTGCCGATGGGGGCGGGGATGACGCTCACGGGTCTGGGGCTCGCGTTCCTGGGACTTCGGCTGCGGCGCCGCTGAGTCCTCGTTTCACGTGAAACGCCGTCGGGCCTCGTCGTTTCACGTGAAACGGTCGGCATCCCGCGGCGTCGTGCGCAGCGGTGCGGCAAAAGTCTCGTGTGTCCGTGTGTATGCCGGCGTTCCGTCCGCTGCGCACGACACCCTCCGGATACGGGTGGATCACCTTCTGCCAAGGGCACCACTGTTCCGACCCGTCGTACGAGAGAATGGCGGCATGGATATGCCGATGAACGAACGGTCGCAGGAGAACCAGCACGTCCTGGTCGTCGGCCCGGACGGCATGGCGCTCGGCAGCGCCGGCTCCGGTGGCGGGGACGGGGACGACGAACCCCGTGAGATTCCGGTGACGGACATGGTCGAGCAGCCTGCGAAGGTCATGCGCATCGGCAGCATGATCAAGCAGTTGCTGGAAGAGGTGAAGGCGGCTCCCCTCGACGAGGCGAGCCGGGTGCGCCTCAAGGAGATCCACGCCAGCTCGGTCAAGGAGCTGGAGGACGGGCTGGCACCCGAGCTGGTGGAGGAGTTGGAGCGGCTCTCCCTGCCCTTCACCGACGAGTCGGTGCCCACCGACGCCGAACTGCGGATCGCCCAGGCACAGTTGGTCGGTTGGCTGGAGGGCCTCTTCCACGGCATCCAGACCGCGCTCTTCGCCCAGCAGATGGCCGCCCGCGCCCAGTTGGAGCAGATGCGCCGCGCGCTGCCGCCCGGCACCGCCGCGGAGGGCCACGCGGAGCAGCCCGGTCACGACGGCGCCCGGTCGGGCCCGTACCTCTGATCGCGGCGCCCGGAACGGCCGAGGGGCCGGCACGCATCCCGCGTGCCGGCCCCTCTCCGTTGTCAGGAGGCCGCTGCCGTCAGTTGCTGCGACCGGTGGAGATGGTCAGCCGGATGGTGTCGTTGCTGCGCGGGTTCCACCAGCTGACGGCGGCCGGGGTCTGGTCGGTGACGGTGTTCTTCCCCCAGATACCGTCGTTCTCCTCCCTGACCACCTTGTACTTCCAACCGGCGGCCTCGATGCACTGCTTGACCGACTCCAGGTTCTTGAACTTGAAGTTGGGGAAGAGCACCTTGCCCTTCTCGCTGTAGCTCGGCGTCGGGTTGGTGCACTCGGACGTCTGGACCGTCGCCGTCTTGTCCTCGGGGCGGACGCTCGACATGGGCGAGGAGTAGGAGTACCCCGGCGTCGGGTTGTCGGTGCCGCCGCTGCCGCCGTCGGATCCGGCGCTCAGACCGATGCCGACCGCTATCGCGGTGACCACGATCACCCCCACCACCGCCGCCACGATGATCACCGGGCTGTTGTTCTTCCGCGGACGCGCCGGCGGCATCCCGTTCGCCACCGGGGGCGCGGGCGGCCCGGGGAACGGCGGAGGCGGGGCCTGGAAGCCGGCGTTGGCGAACGGCGCCGGCGTCGGGGCCGGACCCGGGGCGGGCGTCGGGTAGGCGTTGTTCACCGGCGGCGGCGTCGACGGGCCGAAGGCCGGCTGGGTCGGCTGGTACGGCTGCTGGACGTGGGGCGGCACCGGCGTCTGCGGGTTGCCGGAGGCGGTGGGGAACACCGCGGAGGAGACCGAGGCCCCGCTGGTGCGGGCCCGTGGCCCCTCGCTGATGATCAGCGGCGTGGCCCCGGACTGCCCGGACCCGGCGATCCGCAGGCACTCGTCCCGCATCGCCTCGGCCGTGGGGAAACGATCGTTGGGGTTCTTCTTCAGCGCCCGGGCGACCAGTGCGTCCACCGCCGGCGGCAGCGAGCGGTTGATGCTCGACGGGACCGGCGGCTCTTCCTGGACGTGGGCGTAGGCGATGGCCAGCGGCGAGTCCGCGTCGAACGGGAGCTGGCCGGTCAGCAGCTCGAAGAGCATGATGCCGACCGAGTACAGGTCGGAGCGGGCGTCCACGCCGCGGCCCAGGGCCTGTTCGGGCGAGAGGTACTGCGGGGTGCCGACGACCATGCCGGTCTGCGTCATCGACGTCACGCCGGACTGCATGGCGCGGGCGATGCCGAAGTCCATCACCTTGACGACGTTGCGCTTGGTCATCATGACGTTGCCCGGCTTGATGTCCCGGTGGACCAGGCCCATCTCGTGGCTCGCCTCCAGCGCGGCGAGCACGTCGGCGGTGACCTTCAGGGCCTTGTCGGTCGGCATCGCGCCGTGCTGGGCGATGTCGGCGTCGAGCGCAGAACGCAGCGGCTGGCCGGAGACGTACTCCATGATGATGTACGGCACCATGCCGCCGTCGAGCTCGTCCTCGCCGGAGTCGAAGACCGAGACGATGTTGGTGTGCGTGAGCTTCGCCACTGACTGCGCCTCGCGGCGGAAGCGCTCGCGGAACGCCTGTTCGCGGCCGAGCTCGGTGTGCAGCGTCTTGATCGCGACCTCGCGGTCCAGCACGCTGTCGTAGGCGAGGTGCACGGAGGCCATGCCGCCGGCGCCGAGAAGATCACGAAGCTGGTAACGTCCACCGCCGACCGAACGGCCCCCGAATTGGCCCTGAGCGCCGTCCTGGCTCATCGTTCCGCTTCCCCCTGGGCGCAGGGCCCTGTGTCTAGCGATCGAAATCTAGAATTCCGCAGCCAAGTCTGCCCCAGGCCGCGGACACGTCAAGCTGTGTGCCCGTTCCGTGACCAGATGTGCAAGATCCGGACACGGATACGGGGGGTTTCGGGGTCCCGGTCACCTCTGATGAACTTGCCACACCTGGCATCCGGAAGGTTTGATGGCCGGTCCACGACGGACCGGTGGGTGCCGCGGAACCTGTAGCGTGCTCTAGCGAAGACCGAGACCTTACCGCTGTAACGCGGATCGATTCGACGGCGAGGACCGATGGCACCGACGCAGCGCCCCGAAGGGCCGTCCGATCCTGACGCCACCGGCTCGCATGTCCCCGACGCACCGGAGATGTGGGGCAACGGCGGGCTGGTCGGCGACGGGCGCTACCGCCTGACGCACCGGCTCGGCCGCGGCGGCATGGCGGAGGTGTTCGCCGCCGAGGACGTGCGCCTGGGCCGCACCGTCGCCGTGAAGCTGCTGCGCGCCGACCTCGCCGAGGACCCGGTGTCCAAGGCCCGCTTCACCCGCGAGGCACAGTCGGTGGCCGGGCTGAACCACCACGCGGTCGTGGCCGTGTACGACTCCGGCGAGGACTTCGTCGGCGGCAACACCGTGCCCTACATCGTGATGGAGCTGGTCGAGGGCCACACCATCCGCGATCTGCTGCTCAACGCGGACGCCCCGCCGCCGGACCAGGCGCTGATCATCGTCTCCGGTGTGCTGGAGGCGCTGGCCTACAGCCACCAGCACGGCATCGTGCACCGCGACATCAAGCCCGCCAACGTCATCATCACCAACAGCGGCGCCGTGAAGGTGATGGACTTCGGCATCGCCCGCGCCCTGCACGGCGCGCAGTCGACCATGACTCAGACCGGCATGGTCATGGGCACCCCGCAGTACCTCTCCCCGGAGCAGGCGCTCGGCAAGACCGTCGACACCCGCTCCGACCTCTACGCCACCGGCTGCCTGCTGTACGAACTCCTCGCGCAGCGGCCGCCGTTCACCGGTGAGACCCCGCTCTCGGTCGTCTACCAGCACGTCCAGGACATGCCGGTGCCGCCCTCCCAGGTCGCCGAGTCGGTGCCGCCGGAGCTGGACGGCCTGGTCATGCGGTCGCTGGCCAAGGACCCCGACGACCGTTTCCAGACCGCCGAGGAGATGCGCGGTCTGGTCCAGTACTCGTTGCAGATGCTGCACGAGCAGGGCGGCCACACCGGCACCTGGAACACCGGCCCGGTCGCGATGCCCGAGGGCGGCCACACCATGGCCCTGCGCGGCGGTGCCGCCGAGACCACCGTGCTCCCCCACCCCGACGCCGGGCAGACCACGGCGCAGCCGGTCCTGACGCGCGGGATGCGGGACGACGACGGCGGTTACGAGGGCGGGTACCGGCAGTCCAAGGGCGGCCGCGGCAAGATCTGGCTGATCGCGGTGCTCGCGCTGGTCGCCATCGCGGCGGGCGTGGCCTTCGCGGTGAAGAACAGCGGCGGCTCCACCCACGCCCCGCCGAAGCAGCCGGCCTCCCATTCCCCCTCGTCGTCGCCGTCGGACGAGACCAGCCAGTCGCCGTCGGACGAGCCGAGCACCCCCGAGACCTACTCGGGCGGTACCAGCGGTGGCGGGAACGGCTACACCCACCGGCCGAGCCGCCAGCCCAGCAGCCCGCCGTCGTCCGCGCCGCCCACCACGCCGACGCCGTCCTCGGAGCCGCCGACCGACACCACCGGCGGGACGAGCGACGGCGGTACCACCGGCGGGAAGACCACCGGCGGGACCACGAGCGGCGGTGACACCACCGGCGGGTCCACCGATGGTGGGAAGACCACCGGCGGCACCAACACGGGCGGTACCAACACCGGTGGTACCAACACCGGCGGCACCCCGGGCACCAACGGCGGCACCGGCGGCACGCCCCTGGGCGGAACGACCGCCGGCTGACGGCGAACGGGCTGACGCCCCCGCGCGTCAGCCCGTGAACGCCCGCCGCACGGCGGGGAGTTCACGGGTCCACCACACCGCCAGCGCGGCCGCTGCGGGGAACTGCGGATCGGTGCGCCGGTCGCCGAGCTGGTAGCGCCAGGTGAGCATCCAGAAGTCGTTCAACCGCTCCCACCACACCCGGTGCACGGCCGCGGCCAGTTCCTCGGGGCCGGCCCCGCACACGCTCCGGTAGGCGTCGGCGTACGCGGCCACCTTCGTCAGGTCCAGCGTCCCGCAGGGGCGGACGAAGAAGATCGCGGCGGCGCGCACCGCCTCCTCGGCGCGGGGCTGCACGCCCAGCCGGTCCCAGTCGACGATCGCGGCCGGTTCGGCGCCGCGGTAGAGCACGTTCAGCGGGTGGAAGTCCCCGTGCACCCAGCCCGCCGCCGGCTCCGCGCCGGGGGCCGGCCGGCGGTGCGCCTGCCGCTCCAGCAGGGCCCGGCGTTCCAGGAGGCGGTGCTCGGCGAGCTCGTCGAAGCTGGTGCGCGGGCGGGCGCCGCGGGCCAGCGCCAGCAGTTCGTCGATCGTCTCGAAGGTCCGCTCGGGGTCGGCGGCGGCGTCCGTACCGGGCGGCCGGGGCGGCGCCGGCTCGTCGGCCATCACCCGCTCCAACGTGGTGTGGACGAGCCCGAGCAGGGCGCCGAGCCGGCGCGACTGACCAATGGTCAGCGCGGTGCCGCTGAGGTGCCGGCCCTCGATCCACGGGTGCAGGGCGTAGCAGCGGCCGTCCAGGACGGTGAAGGTCCGGCCGTCGGCGCCGGTGACGGGCGGGGCGACCGGCAGGCCGTGGCCGGCCAGCCGGCGGGTGGCGCGGTGCTGGCGGGCGAGCGCGACGCGGTCGCCGTCGAGGTGGTGTTTGAGGAAGTAGCGGCCGCCGGTGGTCGCCAGGAAGTAGCCGTGGTTCAGCAGTCCTTCGGCGACGGGCTCGCAGGACAGCGGCGCCCCGGCACGGTCGTAGTGGCGCAACAGGGATCCGAGGGTGTCGCGGTCGGGCATCGCCGCCGACCGGACTACAGATGAGCGCAGCACGCGCCAGATGTTAGATCAACATCGCCCAGTGGAGTGGGTGCTCCGGAAAGCCTTACAGAGGGTGTGCAAATCCGAAGACCGGGACGTCCGTGAGGTGATGCAGCGTCACGAACTCCGGCGCGACCCGCAGGTAGACCGGATCGTACGGTACCCCGTCGGCCAGCCGCGGGGTGCGGCCGAACAACTCCCGTTCGCCCGCGGTCGGTTCGATGACCCGGGCGGTCCCGGTGCACTGCACGGACCAGGTGTCGCGGGCGCCGCCGACGTTGTCCGCCTCGTACGCGACGACGCTGCCGTCCAGCGCCCGGTGGTAGTCGTAGCCGCGGTGCAGCCGCAGGAGCAGCCGGCCGTCGACGACGAGGTGCCGGGTCACGGTGGTGAAGGGGAGCGCCCGCCGGCTGGCCGACACCCGGCCGTAGGGGGTCGTGCTCAGCAGCTCGATGGCACGGAAGACGTCGGTGGGCATGGCCTCCAGGGTGCCCGGCCGGGGTGGCGTCGGATAGGGACGGCCGCCCCCGATCGACGGGACGTTGGTCCCTGCCGGCGGCCGCGGAATCGTCGGCTCCGCGGCCCTGCCCGGCGGGCGTGTGCGCTGCTCAGCGCCTTTCCGCCTGCCGCCGCGCGACATAGGCGGCGGCCTGCGAACGGCGCTCCATGCCCAGCTTGGAAAGCAGGCTGGAAACGTAATTCTTGATCGTCTTTTCGGCGAGGTGAAGGCGTTCGCCGATTGCGCGATTGGTCAGTCCCTCGCCGATCAGATCGAGGATCTTGCGTTCCTGTTCGGTGAGGCTCGCCAGCCGGTCGTCGCTCTTGGTGGCGTTGCCGTCGCGAAGTCGTTCCAGGACACGGGCGGTGGCCACCGGGTCGAGCAGCGACTTTCCGGCCGCCACGTCGCGGACGGCGGAGAGGAGTTCGCTGCCCCGGATCGCCTTGAGGACATATCCGGACGCACCGGCCATGATCGCGTCGAAGAGGGCCTCGTCATCGGCGAACGAGGTGAGCATCAGGCACTTGATGTCCTCGTTCTGCGAACGGACCTCGCGGCAGACCTCGACGCCGCTGCCGTCCGGGAGCCGGACGTCGAGCACGGCCACGTCCGGACGCGTCGCCGGGATCCTGACCAGCGCATCGGCCGCGGTGCCGGCCTCGCCGACCACCTCGATGTCTTCCTCGACCGACAGCATTTCGTGGACACCCCGCCGGACCACTTCGTGGTCATCGAGCAGGAAAACCGTGATTTTTCCGTCTTCGCGCACCTTCCCAGTCTCACACATCAACTCTTCCCGTGCTCCAGGTCACCGATATAACGTGCCGTTGTCCCGGCGGCCTGCAACGCTGTGACCAGGAGTTGTTCCCAGCCTTCGCGATTTACTTGGAAATCCAAGCAAAATCGCAGGTCAGCGCCATTTCCACTTCGGCTTTGACAATGGGTAACGTGCAATGAGCAGGCCACTCCGGGGCGCTTTGTTCCACCCGGATCCGGCCGCGTTCGCACACACCCCGTGCGCCGTATCGGATACCGGGTGAGCCGCAAACGGCCACCGGCGGACCCCGGGGGCCGGACAGACGGAGGAGCAGCACGTGACCGTGGAAGGCACTGCCGAGCGGAAAACCGCCCGCGACGGCAGCAAGCGCACCACCGCCAAAAAGGCGACGACGAAAAAGGCGTCGCCGTCCAGGGCCAGGAACAGCGCCGGGCCGGACCAGGCGGAGCAGGACGAGCTCGTACAACTCCTGACCCCGGAAGGGATTCGGGTCGAGCACCCGGATTACGCGATCGACCTCAGCGCCGAGGAACTGCGCGGGCTCTACCGCGACATGGTGCTCACCCGGCGGTTCGACGCCGAGGCGACCACTCTCCAGCGCCAGGGCGAACTGGGCCTGTGGGCCTCGCTGCTGGGCCAGGAGGCCGCCCAGATCGGCTCCGGCCGCGCGCTGCGGGACGACGACTACGTCTTCCCCACCTACCGGGAGCACGGCGTGGCCTGGTGCCGCGGCGTCGACCCGACGAACCTGCTGGGGATGTTCCGCGGCGTCAACCACGGCGGCTGGGACCCCAACAGCAACAACTTCCACCTCTACACCATCGTCATCGGCTCGCAGACGCTGCACGCGACCGGCTACGCGATGGGCGTGCAGAAGGACGGCGCCGATTCCGCGGTCATCGCGTATTTCGGTGACGGCGCCTCCAGCCAGGGCGACGTCGCCGAGTCCTTCACCTTCTCCGCGGTCTACAACGCCCCGGTCGTCTTCTTCTGCCAGAACAACCAGTGGGCGATCTCCGAGCGCACCGAGAAGCAGACCCGCGTCCCCCTCTACCAGCGCGCCCGGGGCTTCGGCTTCCCCGGCGTCCGGGTCGACGGCAACGACGTGCTGGCCTGTCTCGCGGTGACCAAGGCGGCGCTGGAGCGGGCGCGCACCGGCCAAGGCCCCATGCTCATCGAGGCGTTCACCTATCGAATGGGTGCCCACACCACCTCCGACGACCCGACGCGGTACCGCCCCGACGAGGAGACGCTGGCCTGGGAGGCCAAGGACCCGATCCTGCGGCTGCGGAAGTACCTGGAGGCTTCGGGGTTCGTCGACGACGCCTACCTCGCCGCGATCGAGGAGGAGAGCGACGTCCTGGGCAAGCGGGTCCGCGACGTCGTACGGGCGATGCCCGACCCGGACCACCTGGCGATCTTCGAGAACGTCTACGCCGACGGGCATGCGCTCGTCGATGAGGAGCGCGCGCAGTTCGCCGCCTACCAGGCGTCCTTCGCCGACGCCGACGCCGCCGCGGAGGGGAACTGACCATGGCCGTCCACGAGAAGATCACCATCGCCAAGGCGATCAACGCGTCGTTGCGGGCCTCCATGGAGGCCGACCCCAAGGTCCTCGTCATGGGCGAGGACGTCGGCAAGTTGGGCGGCGTCTTCCGCGTCACCGACGGGCTCCAGAAGGACTTCGGCGAGGACCGGGTGATCGACACCCCGCTCGCCGAGTCCGGCATCGTCGGCACCGCGATCGGCCTGGCCCTGCGCGGCTACCGCCCCGTCGTGGAGATCCAGTTCGACGGCTTCGTCTTCCCCGCCTACGACCAGATCGTCACCCAGCTCGCCAAGATGCACGCCCGGGCGCTGGGCAAGGTCAAGGTGCCGGTCGTCATCCGCATCCCGTACGCGGGCGGCATCGGCGCCGTCGAGCACCACTCCGAGTCGCCCGAGGCGCTGTTCGCGCACGTCGCCGGGCTCAAGATCGTCTCTCCGTCGAACTCCTCGGACGCCTACTGGATGCTCCAGCAGGCCATCGCCGGCGACGACCCGGTCATCTACTTCGAGCCCAAGCGCCGCTACCACGACAAGTCGCGCCTGGACACCGAGTCGATCCCGGACCCGCTGCACAAGGCGCGGGTCACCCGGCCCGGTTCCGACCTCACGCTGGCCGCCTACGGCCCGATGGTGAAGGTCTGCGAGGACGTCGCCAAGGTCGCGGCCGAGGAGGGCAAGTCGGTCGAGGTCGTCGACCTGCGCTCGATCTCCCCGATCGACTTCGACACCGTGCAGTCCTCGGTGGAGAAGACGGGCCGGCTGGTCGTCGTCCACGAGGCGCCGGTCTTCTTCGGTTCGGGTGCGGAGATCGCCGCCCGGATCACCGAGCGCTGCTTCTACCATCTGGAGGCTCCGGTGCTGCGGGTCGGCGGCTTCCACGCCCCTTATCCGCCGTCCAGGCTGGAGGACGAGTACCTTCCGGGGCTGGACCGGGTGCTCGACGCCGTTGACCGCGCGTTGGCGTACTGAGGGTTGAGGGGAGTCGTGACCATGACTACAGGTACCGCCGGCGCCGCGAACGCGCAGCGCATCCGCGAGTTCAAGATGCCCGACGTGGGCGAGGGCCTCACCGAGGCCGAGATCCTCAAGTGGTACGTCGGGCCGGGTGACACCGTCACCGACGGCCAGGTCGTCTGCGAGGTGGAGACCGCCAAGGCCGCCGTCGAACTGCCCATCCCCTACGACGGGGTGGTGCATGCGGTGAACTTCGGCGAGGGCACCACCGTCGACGTCGGCACGGTGATCATCGCCGTGGACACCGACCCGGGCGCCGGGCCCGTCCAGGGGCAGCCCGGTGCGGGCGAGGTGCCCGCCGACGCAGCGGAGGAGGACGCCGAGCCGCAGGGCCGGCAGGCGGTGCTGGTCGGCTACGGCGCCGCGCCGTCCTCGACCAAGCGCCGGGCGCGCAAGCCGCAGCCGGGCGCCGGTGCGCAGCCCGCAACGCGCGTTCCGCGCGCGTCCGTTGGATCCCCGTCGGAGTCGGTGACCGCCGGGCTCCAGGCGGAGCTGAACGGGCGGAGCGCGCCCGCTCCGGCCGCCACCGCGGTGGCCGTCGCGGAGCCGCCCCCGGTGCCCGCCGCCGCGGTGCCGGCCACCGGGCGGCCGCTGGCCAAGCCCCCGGTCCGCAAGCTGGCCAAGGACCTGGGCATCGACCTGGCGACGGTCGTCCCGACCGGCCCGGGTGGCGTCATCACCCGCGACGACGTCCACGCCGCGGTGGCTCCGGTCGAGGCGGCGCCTGCCGTCGCCCCGACCGCGCCCGCGGTGGGTGTTCCGGCTGCGGCCGCCGCCGTCGGTGCCTTCGACGCGGCCCGCGAGCGTCGGGTGCCCGTCAAGGGCGTGCGCAAGGCCACCGCGCAGGCGATGGTCGCCAGCGCCTTCACCGCGCCGCACGTCACGGAGTTCATCACCGTCGACGTGACCCGCACGATGAAGCTCGTCCAGGAGCTCAAGCAGGACCCGGACCTGGCCGGGCTGCGGGTCAACCCGCTGCTGCTGGTCGCCAAGGCGTTCCTGGTCGCCCTCAAGCGCCACCCGGAGGCCAACGCCGCCTGGGACGAGGCGAATCAGGAGATCGTCTACAAGGACTACATCAACCTCGGGATCGCGGCGGCCACCCCGCGCGGCCTGATCGTCCCGAACATCAAGGACGCGGGCACGAAGGCGCTGCCCCAGCTCGCCGCGGAACTGGGCGAGTTGGTGGCCACCGCCCGCGAGGGCAAGACCACCCCGGCGGCGATGTCCGGTGGCACGGTCACCATCACCAACGTCGGCGTCTTCGGCGTCGACACCGGCACCCCGATCCTCAACCCCGGGGAGTCGGCGATCCTGGCCTTCGGTGCGATCAAGCTCCAGCCGTGGGTCCACAAGGGCAGGGTCAAGCCGCGGCAGGTCACCACGCTCGCGCTCTCCTTCGATCACCGCCTGATCGACGGCGAGTTGGGCTCCAAGCTGCTCGCGGACATCGCGGCGGTGCTGGAGCGTCCCAAGCGCCTGATCACCTGGGGCTGAGCCGCATAGGCAACAGGGGCGCCGTTTCACGTGAAACCGTCGGTGAGTTTCACGTGAAACGGCGCCCCGTTCTTCGTTGTTGGTGGCGGACTCCGGCCGGCCACTCAGCCCCGGATGAGCTCGACCGCGCGGCTGAGGTGCGCCAACGGGCCGGTCGGGGCGGACGGGTCGACCTGTGCGGCGCCACGGGTCAGCGCGGCGCCCGCCCACACGGCGGCGACGATCAGCGCCAGCACGGTGGCGTTGCGGGTGTGGCGGCCGGTGTGCGTCCTGGTCTGCATGTCAACTCCCCTTGTCCGACGGGGCCTCTCGGCTCCCTGTCTCCATTCACCCATGGATTCCGGGCCGTTCCCTACGCGTCAGGTACGGATCCGCGTACGCCTTGAGGTGGACCCCGGTCCCCCGGAGGTCCCCCTTTCGTCAGCGCCGGACATCCGTCGGAAAGGGTTTGCCGCCGTCGGCCGGGCTGTTTACGGTCGGCGAAATGAGGAGTCACACGATCATTCGCCGCTATCGGGACGAGGACCAGGACGCGGTGTGCGACCTGTGGTCCCGGGCGGCGCGGCAGGCGCATCCGTTCATCGAGGGGGAGGGCGAGGGAGAACGGGCCCGGCTCCTCCGCGAGGTGTACCTGGTCCGGGCCGAGAACTGGGTCGCCGAGCGCGACCGGACCGTCGTCGGGCTGCTCGGGCTCCTGGCCGGCGACGAGGGGCGGGACGGTGCCGAGATCGGCGGGCTGTTCGTGGCGCCGGAGGCGCAGGGGGCGGGCGTCGGCCGGGAGCTGGTGGAGCACGCGGCCGCCCGGTACGGGGCACTGACCCTGGAGGTCTTCGAGGGCAGCGCCCGGGCCCGGCGGTTCTGCGCGCACCTGGGGTTCACGGAGCGCGGGCGGCGGATCGACGAGCGGACCGGCCACCCGCTGATCGCCGCGGCACGCGAGGCGCCGCTGCGGTCGGTGTCCTGGCTGCATGTCCGCGACGGGCGGCTGCTGAGCGTACGGACGCGGGGCAACGACACCTTCTACCTCCCGGGCGGCAAGTACGAACTGGGGGAGACCGCGCGGGAGGCGCTCTCGCGGGAGCTCTCCGAGGAACTCGGACTGCGCATCCCCGCCGAGGAGCTGTCGGAGGAGTTCGTCATCCACGACGTCGCGCACGGCAAGAACGGTCGCCGGCTGCACATGACCTGCTTCGTCGGCGGGCCGCAGGACATCGAGCCCGCCCCGGGCCGGGAGATCGCCGAGTACGCGTGGTTCGACCGCGCGGAGTCCTGGGAGCGCTGCGCGCCCGCCCACCGGCAGGTGGTGAACCGGCTGATCGCGCAGGGGCGGATGCGGGGCTGACGGCCGGCCGGGGCCCCGCTGCGGGTGGCTGGTACCCCGCATAACGCCCCTACCAGGACAAACATCGCGTTGATTGTCCGCATCGCGGAATGGTTCACCGTTCGCATACCTGTTGTATCTATCCTGTGTGCATGCCATCAGCGTCCCTGCCCACCGCCCCCGCGAGGGAGTCCGGTACCGCCAAACCGCCGCCCGCCGCCGAGCGGGTCTATTCCCACATCAAGGACGCCGTCCTGGACCGCCGTTACGAGGGTGGGATGCTGCTCACCGAGGGGGAGCTCGCCGACGCCGTGGGGGTCTCCCGGACCCCGGTGCGCGAGGCGCTGCTGCGCCTTGAGGTCGAGGGGCTGATCAAGCTCTACCCGAAGAAGGGCGCGCTGGTCCTGCCGGTCTCCGCGCAGGAGATCGCCGACGTCGTCGAGACCCGGCTGCTGGTGGAGAAGCACGCGGCGGCCAAGGCCGTGCCCGCCGGCGGGGCGCTGATCGACGAGCTGGACGCGCTGGTCGAGACGATGCGGGAGCAGGCCGCCGCGGGCGACCTGGCCGCCCTGTCGGCCACCGACCGGGCGTTCCACGCGGCCATCGTGCGCAGCGCCGGCAACCAGATCCTGGACCGGCTCTACGAGCAACTGCGGGACCGCCAACTGCGGATGGGCGTCGCGGTGATGCACTCCCACCCCGACCGGATCGCCAAGAACATCACCGAGCACACCGAGATCCTCGACGCGCTGCGGGCCGGTGACGCCGACGCGGCCACCGACGCCGTGCAGCGGCACGTCAGTTGGGTCCGCAATCTCGCGCGGGGGGACGAGCGATGAGTGGCCGTACCGAGGGCGCCGCCGGAGGCGAGAGTTCCACCGGCAGCGGCATAGGGGGCGGCGGCGCCCGGTTGCTGCCCTCGGACCCGCCCGGCGGCCGCAAGGCCATTGCCGTCTGGGGCATCGGCGTCGCCGTCTACTTCGTCGCGATCACCTACCGCACCAGCCTCGGCGTGGCCGGCCTGGACGCCGCGCACCGCTTCCACATCAACGCCTCGGCGCTGTCCACCTTCTCGATCCTGCAACTGCTGGTCTACGCGGGCATGCAGATACCCGTCGGCCTGCTGGTCGACCGGTTGGGCGCGAAGAAGGTCCTCGCCCTCGGCGCGGTCCTCTACACCTTGGGCCAGTTCGGCTTCGCGTTCTCGGACTCGTACGGCATGGCGCTCGGTTCGCGGGCGCTGCTGGGCTGCGGTGACGCGATGACCTTCATCAGCGTGCTGCGGCTGGGCTCCCGGTGGTTCCCGGCCCGGCGCGGCCCGATGATCGCGCAGATCGCCGCCCTGGTCGGGATGGCCGGCAACCTGGTCTCCACGCTCGTGCTGGCGCGGCTGCTGCACACCTTCGGATGGAGCGCGACGTTCGCCAGCAGCGCCCTGGGCGGCATCGTCGTGCTGGTCCTGCTGCTGGCCTTCCTCAAGGACCACCCCGAGGGCTTCGCCCCACCGCCCGCGCCCCGCGAGCACAACGGTGCCGCGTTCGTGCGCCGGCAGATCCTGGACGCCTGGCGCGAGCCCGGCACCCGGCTGGGCATGTGGGTGCACTTCACCACCCAGTTCCCGGCGATGGTCTTCCTGCTGCTGTGGGGCCTGCCGTTCCTCGTGGAGGCCCAAGGACTCTCCCGCGGCACCGCCGGCGAACTGCTCACCCTCGTCGTGCTCTCCAACATGGCCGTGGGCCTGGTCTTCGGGCAGATCATCGCCCGCCACCACGCGGCCCGGCTGCCGCTGGCGCTGGGCACGGTCGCGGCCACCGCGCTGCTGTGGGCACTCACCCTGTGCTGGCCCACCGCCCACGCGCCCATGGCGCTGCTGGTCGTGCTCTGTGTGGTGCTGGGCGCCTGCGGTCCCGCCTCGATGATCGGCTTCGACTTCGCCCGGCCGGCCAACCCGGCGGAGCGCCAGGGCACCGCGTCCGGCATCGTCAACATGGGTGGCTTCACCGCCTCGATGACCACGCTGCTCGCCATCGGCGTCCTGCTCGACTCCACCGGCGACAACTACCGGATCGCCTTCGCCTCGGTCTTCGTGCTGGAGGCCATCGGGGTCTCGCAGATCCTCCGGCTGCGTCGGCGGGCGGCGCAGCGCGAGCAGGAACGGCTGGTCGTCAGCAGGGTCGAGGCCGTTCACGTCCCGGCCTGAGGCGGTCGCCACCGGCGTCGTGCGTGACATCCCCGTCCACTGCTTCCCGGTGGCGGGGAGGTCATCTTCCCGCGTTCACCGATCAGTTGGCAGGGGAGGCCGAGGTTCGCGGTTTCACGTGAAACAACGGGGTGTTTCACGTGAAACCAGGGACCGTTTCACGTGAAACGGCTAACTCGCGCTCCGCGCAGGAGACTTGAGTGGCAGGCGGCCGCGCTCAGTGGGTCCTCGCGTCGCCGGGGGGGGGGGGGGGCTCGTTACGGCGTCACCGCGATGGTGTCGAGGATGGCCTGGGCCAGCTCATGGTCGCCGTCGATCTTGATCTGGTCGCCGAGGGTGGACGGCCGGATCCGACCGCAGGCCAGCCGGTGGAAGGCGTCCCAGTCCATCGTCAGCGTCACCGTCGGGCCCAGCGAGACGCTGCCGTCGACGGTGGCCTTCCCCTCGGCGTCCACCCGGACCGTGCGCATGAACTCCACCGGACCGCTGATGTCGAAGACCACCGTCGAACGGGCCGGCGCCTCGGCGCGGTTGGTGACGATGCCGGGCAGCGCCCGCACCAGCAGATCGCGCGCTACCAGCGCGCCGGGAGAGTCGAGGTTGCCCGGCTTGCCCAGCGCCCGGCGCAGGTCCTGCTCGTGCGCCCAGACGTCGAACGCCCGCTGCTCCAGGACGAATTCCAGGGTGCGTTCCTCGCCGAGCGCGCTGCGCACCACGGTGTCCGGCTGGCGGGTCTCGTTCCGCAGTTGTCGGGAGCGTCGAATGACGGTGTACTCCAGCTCGCTGAGCATCTCCGGCGCGGTGTGGTGCCGGCGGACGTCGACCTGGACCTCCATCCGACGGGCCGACTCGCTGCGCACGTGGTACAGGTCGCGGGGCAGCGTGTGGATCGGCCGGGGGTCGCCCAGCATCTCGCATTCCAGACCGATGACGTGGGAGACGATGTCGCGCACGGACCAACCTGGCAGGTCCGTCGCCCGGCTCCACTCACCCTCGACGAGCGGCGTCACCAACTCGGTTATCGCTTCTATGGAATGCGTCCAGGCGTCGATGGAGGACTGAAGGCTGGGATGGACGGTCACGGGACCCCTCGAACGGTTCGTACGCGGGCTGCTGTCTGGCAGTTAAGTTACGCTGCGCACGGGCACCCCTGCAGTGCTTTCGGGTGACCATCGTAGGCCGATGTTTGACGACGGGGCCGTTCGAAAGTGCTGCCGCTGGTACTGTGCGCGATTCGTTGATCCTGATGGGTGCGGAGCCGGCGAAACCGGTCAATTCGCTCCTGGTGCAGGGGGCTTGGCCGGCCGTCGACGCGCCCTCACTCGCCCTCGCGCTCCCGCTCCGCCATCCTGATCACGGACACCGCCACCGCGATCAGCAGCGCCGGGTCCGCGTCCTCCCGCACGACGTTGACCGCGTAGGTGTGACGGACGGTCAGCCAGCGCCGGGAGATCTCGGCGAGGAGCTCACCGTCGTACTCGACCGCGAACTCCCGGTCCAGGATCTTGCCGCTGACGTCCAGCTCGGTGCCGTCGACCAGTTCGACGCGGTAGTGGTGGCGCAGCAGCGACAGCCGCTTGCGCTTGATCGTGGCCAGCGGCCGGTCCTCGCGCTCGATGGTCATCGCGTCGCGCAGGCTGAACATCTTCTTGCGGATGGTGACCAACACCCGCCGCTCGGTGTCCTTGAGCTCGAAGGTCTCCCGCAGCCGCATCGCCTTCCCGTCCACGAGGAAGGCGTGCCGGCCGTGATCGTCGTCGACCCAGTAGTCGTCGCCGATGCCGAAGATCCGGTCGTGCACGAAGTACTTGCGGGGGCGCGGGGAGTGGTCCCCGTGGGAGTGCGACATGGGGTGACGCATTCCCCACGGCCCCTGCGGAATGCGGGTGCGGCGGAGTGACGTTGAATGTCCACATGGCTTCACGTGCGCGCGTCCGGGCCCCCGAGCTGATCGGCAAGGGCGGCTGGCTCAACACCGGCGGAAATGATCTCAACCTCTCTGACCTGCGAGGACGCATTGTCATCCTCGATTTCTGGACGTTCTGCTGTGTGAACTGTCTGCACGTTCTGGACGAGCTGCGCGAGCTGGAGGAGCGCCACCGCGACTCGGTCGTGATCATCGGCGTGCACTCCCCGAAGTTCGTGCACGAGGCCGAGCACCAGGCGGTGGTGGACGCCGTCGAGCGGTACGGCGTGGAGCACCCCGTGCTCGACGACCCCGACCTCGCGACCTGGAAGCAGTACGCGGTGCGGGCCTGGCCGACGCTGGTGGTGATCGATCCCGAGGGCTATGTCGTGGCCCAGCACGCGGGCGAGGGCCATGCGCACGCCATCGAGCGGCTGGTCGAGGAGCTGATCGCCGAGCACTCCGAGAAGGGCACGCTGCGCCGCGGCGACGGCCCCTACGTCCCCCCGGAGCCGGTCGCCACCGACCTCCGCTTCCCCGGCAAGGCCGTGCGGCTGCCCGGCGGCACCTTCCTGGTGTCCGACACCACCCGGCACCAGTTGGTGGAACTGGCGGCCGACGGCGAGCAGGTGGTGCGGCGGATCGGGTCCGGCGAGCGCGGGCTGGGCCCGGACTCCTTCAACGAGCCGCAGGGGCTGGCGCTGCTGCCCGACGGCCGGGTCGCCGTCGCGGACACCGTCAACCACGCCATCCGGGTCCTCGACCCCGCGACCGGTGCCCTGGAGACCGTGGCCGGCACGGGCAAGCAGTGGTGGCAGGGCTCGCCGACCTCCGGCCCGGCCCGCGAGGTGGACCTCTCCTCGCCGTGGGACCTCGCCTGGTGGCAGGACCGGCTGTGGATCGCGATGGCCGGGGTCCACCAGATCTGGACCTACGACCCGGCCGACGGGACGGTCGCGGTGGCGGCCGGCACCACCAACGAGGGGCTGGTCGACGGCCCGGCGGCGGAGGCGTGGTTCGCCCAGCCCTCCGGGCTCGCGGCGGCCGGCGACCGGCTGTGGATCGCCGACTCGGAGACCAGCGCGGTGCGTTGGATCGAGCGGGAGGCGAGCGGCGACGGCGACGCCCCGGGCGACGGCTATGTGGTCCGTACCGCCGTCGGCACCGGGCTCTTCGACTTCGGGCACCGCGACGGCGCCGCCGAACAGGCGCTGCTCCAGCACCCGTTGGGCGTGACCGCGCTGCCCGACGGCTCGGTCGCGGTCGCCGACACCTACAACCACGCGCTGCGCCGCTTCGACCCGGCCAGCGGCGAGGTGACCACGCTCGCGACCGATCTGCGCGAGCCCTCCGCGGCGGTCCTCGTCGACGACGACATCGTGGTGGTGGAGTCCGCGCGGCACCGGCTGACCCGGCTGCGGCTCCCCGAGGAGGCGGTGCGGGTCGCCGCGGTGGCCCACCGCACCCAGCGTGCCGCCACCGGCATCGCCCCCGGCACGCTCCGGCTGGACGTGGTCTTCCAGGCTCCGGCCGGCCAGAAGCTGGACACCCGCTACGGTCCCTCGACGCGGCTGCTGGTCAGCGCCACCCCGCCGGAGCTGCTCGCCGACGGCGCCGGCGCGGGCACCGATCTCGCGCGGGACCTGGTCCTGGCGGACGGCGTGAGAGAGGGCGTGCTGCACGTCTCGGCGATGGCCGCGTCCTGCGACGACGCCCCGGACATCGAGTACCCGGCCTGCCATGTGCACCAGCAGGACTGGGGCGTTCCGGTCCGGATCACCGAGGACGGTGCGGCCCGGCTGGGGCTCGTCCTGGCGGGGCTGGACGCGCAGTAGCCCCGACCGGGGCGGCCGGGGCTACCGCGGAGCGACGAGGAGAGGTCGGCGCGCGGCATCAACTGCCGACGCCGGCCTCGGTCCTCGCCGAGGAGAGGGTGGAGTTCCAGAAGCTGACCTTGCCCTGGCCGACGGAGAGCGTGGTGTGCTTCGCCACCAGGTCGTACGTCACCGGCGAGCCGGTGGTGGAGCCCTGGGAGGAGCCGGCGAACCGGACGCTGACGGTCTTCTGCCGGGTGCCCAGGGCGGCCGGCGTGTTGGTGGGGACGACCGCGTAGGCGGTGGCGCCGGGGCGGAGCCGGACGCCGTTGCCCCGGCCGGCCCGGAGCATCGGCAGCGGGCTCTTGGCTCCGTCGAAGGACAGCAACGGGCCACCGTAGAGCCGGCAGTTGAGCGTGCCGGAGCGGTTGGTGTACCGCACCGTCACATACCCCTTCGGTCCCGTCTGCTGGGCGAAGTCGAGCCGGGAGGTGTGGGGGGAGCAGTTGATCGTGCCGCGCCGGCGCGCGGCCCCCGCGCCCACGCCGGCGGCCGCACCACCGATGATCTTGCGTTTCTTGCTCCGGGAACTGCCGGAGGACGAGCTCTTCCGTGACTTCGAGGAGCCGCTGTGGCAGCCGGTCAGGGCCAGCGAGCCGGCCAGGCCGAGGGCCAGCGCGGCGTACGCGGAGCGGCGGCGGGCGGGGCGTGCGGGCATGGAGTTCCCCCAGAGACGTTCCTGCGACCGGTGAGGCGGAGATGTCATGGCACGGACACGATAGCGACCGCCGCTCCCCGGGCCGGGGACGCGGTCCGCGCGGCCCCGGGCTCGCCTTTCCCCGACGCCCACGGACAAACGGGCGGCCGCGGCCGTGATCCGTCAGCAGCGCGCTAGGTCCGGCACCGCGGCAGCCCGTTGTCCAGTTGCTCCGGCCGGACGCGGATGCCCGGCATCCAGGCCGGGCCGCCGTCGTGGTCCACCCGGAACCAGATGCTGCTGTGCCCGCCCGCCTCGTCGGTGACGGTGAGCCCGTCGGCGATCTTGCAGACCGCGTGCAGCGCGTCGCCGTGCCACACATGGCCCACGATGTTGGGCCGCAGATACGGCGCATAGGGATCGCGCGCCAGCCCGAGTGCGCAGTAGTCGGTGCGGCTGTGCTGGCAGGCCCGCTCGACGTTGTTGACGGTGATCCGGGCGGAGCCGGTGGCCGGGCCTCCGGCGGCGTCCACCTGACCGCCGGCGTCCGAGCCGGTCAGCGCCAGCACGGTGAACGCGGCCCCGGCGAGCACGGCGACGGTGCCGAGCCCGGCGAGCGCCAGCCGCAGCCGACGCCGCCCGGGCGCCGCCTCCGCCGGATCCACCCGCGCCGGCTCCTCCGCGCCCCGTGCGTCGTCGGCGCCCGGGGCGCCCTCGGCGCCGGACGCCGAGGCGGGCTCCGGGGCCTCGTCCGCCGCCTCCTGGGCACGGTGCAGCAGCTCCACCAGCCCGGGCAGCCGGTCCTCGCCCGTGAACGAGAGCTTGCACCACTGCACCAGCAGCCGCTCGTCGGGCAGGCTCTGACCGCGGAGGTAGCGCGAGAGGGACGATCTGCTGGCCGGCAGTCGGCTCGCCAACTCCTGGAGGCTGTAGCCGAGTTCCCCGTGCATGCGACGTAGGGCGGCGACGAAGTCCCGTATGGGACCGGCGAGTTCTGCGGGGAGTGGGGCCAGGGGCTTGCGGCGGATGTTCGTGACGCGTTTTTCGTGGCCAGGCACGTCTGGCATTCCAGCACAGCGGACATGCGCGCGCGAGGGGCACTTCCGCTCCCCTGTGACGGAAGTGCCCCTCGTTACGCGATCCGGAACGAACGCGGACCGTTCAGTGACGTTTCACGTGAAACAGCGCGCCGTTGACCGCGGTTGCCGCGGCCCGGATGCGAGGGATGGGCCGGTGGTCTTCGACGCCTTCAGTCGCCGAAGACCACCGGCCGGTAGGGCTTGAACTCGGCGTCGCCGCCGGGCAGTCCGTAGGTGAGGCTCCGGTGGTCGGTGCCATGGCCGCCGCGCTGCAGCCGGTCCTCGGGCAGGGCCACCGCGACCACGGTGACGAAGCCGTTCACCGGACCGGTGAGGTGCGCCATGTACGTCGAGCAGGCGTCGCCCTCGCAGACCCGGTGGCCGGTGTCGACCTGGTAGTCGACGGTGATCCGGTCCCGGCCCGGCCCCGAGGTGTTGAGCATCCCGACGGCGGGGGAACCGGTGTCGGCGGCGGTGTGCACCACCCAACGCGTGCCCCAGGTCGGGAAGGTGTCCGCCGCGGCCTGCGGCGTTCCGCCCTCGGAGCCGTACGCGACCTCGGCGATCCCGGTGACCGTCAGCCCGGCCGCGGCCACCGCGGGAACCGCCCGGCGCAGCAGCGGCCGACGCGGCACACAGGCCGTGCCCGTCGCGGGGGTTGTGCCGTCCCCCGGTTGCGTGGTGCCGTGTCCGTCCATGCCGATGCCCCTCCGAAACGTCGGTCGCCGTGCGGTCCGGGTGCTCCGTTCGCCGCGACGGAGACCATGGTGGGGCGGGACGCGGGGCGTCGGCCGCCAACCACCTCACCATGGGACGCACTTCGCCTCCCACACGGCCCTGACCTGCCAAGACGCGCCACGGGACAGGCGATTCCGGGACACCGCGCGGGGTCGGGTGGGACATGACGGGACACCTGACGGGACGGCCGCGGGCGGACGAGGAGGTCGTCCGGGGTGCGGACGAAAGGAAAAGGGCGCCCGCTGGGGGAGTCGCGGGCGCCCTGCTTCAGGGGCGGCGGATCGCCTGCCGGGTGGCGGCCCGGATCACCAGGAGGCCGCCGTGTTCGGGTCCGTCTGCCAGTACGTCACCCGCGCACTGTCGTCGATGTACGACGAGCCGCCCGGCAGCGCCACCTTCGTGGCACCGCCGAAGCTCCCCTGGCCGTCGCGGCGGGCGAGGCTGACGGACAGCGAGGTCGCCTTGCGGCCGTGCCCGGCACCGTCGGCACTCGACAGCAGCACCGCGGCGTAGCCGGACTCGCCCGGTGCCAGTGTGACCACCGACTGCGGCTTGCTGTCCGGCAGTTCGGCCACGGCCGCCTGGTCCTCGTCGAACTGCAGGACGGGCGTGGCGTAGAGGTCGCAGGTGGCGCCGGAGGTGTTGGTGGCCTGGAGCATCAGATGGTTGATCGGGCGGGTCAGCGGCTTCGCGACGATGCGGATCTTGGTGGCGTCGCAACTCGTCCGCCGGCCGCCGGAGCCCTTGCCCTGCTCGGCGGCGGACGGCGCGGCGCCGCCCGCCGCCTTCTGCGTCCCGGCCCCCGCCGCACCGTCCCTGCCGTGGCTGCCGCCCTTGCCCACCGCACCGCCGTTGGCCGTGTTCACCGAGGCGTTGGCGTCCTGCCCGCCCCGCGCGCCGTTGGCCGCCGGGTCCTTGGAGTCCTGCGGGGCCGGGTCGAAGGGCTTGGCTTCGCTGGTCTTCAGCGGGTTGTCCTGGCCGCAGGCCGTGAGCGTGAGCGCGGCGACCGCGGTCAGCCCGGCCGCGGCGATCCGCAGCGCACGGCGCCGGGCGGCACGGGGCGCGCGGGCGGTGGTGGCGTCGGTGCGAGGCATATCCGGTCTCCCCCGGTCGACGGGGCGGTGGCGCGCCCCACGGTGCGGCCCTGCCTGTTCGGCCCGGCCTGGTCTGTCCTGTGGTCTGTCCACAAGACTGCCCAGCACCGCTGCCGTGCGACTAACGCCCGCCTAACGCCCGTCCCCCGTTGCGGCCGGGCTCAGCCGGCCCCGCCGCCCGGACGTCCACCCGGCCCGCCGGGCTCCGGCCCGTCGTCGCCCTCCCGCCGCTGTCCGCCTTCCCCGTTCGCGTCCCGGGCGAAGAGCTGGGTCAGCGCGCTGATCGTGTAGACGTCGGTGGCCTCCTCGTCCACCAGGTGCATCTCCGCGAGCCGTTCGAGCGCGTCCTGGGTCCGTTCCTGGTCGTACCCGGCGAGCGCCGCGGCCGCCGACGCGTTGAGGTGGCCGTCGGGGCTGTTCGCCAGCGCCCTCAGCAGCCGGGCGTCGTCCGCGGACAGCCGGGCGACGGACATCCGCAGCGCCGCCGCGATGCCGGTGTCCTCCGCCGACAGCAGCGCCAGCCGCCGCCGTTCGTCGCGCAGCGCCGAGGCCAGCCGGGCCAGCCGCCAGCGCGGTCGGGCGGTCAACTGGGCGGCCGCGGCCCGCAGCGCCAGCGGCAACCCGTCGCACAGGTCCACCAGTTCGCGGGCCGCGGCCGGGTCCTCCGCGACCCGATCCGGCCCGAGCATGGCGCCGAGCAGCGCCGTGCCCTCCTCGTGCCCCATGGCCTGGAGGCCCACCGGTCGGGCGCAGTCCGTGGCCACCAGCCCGTCGAGCCGGCTGCGGCTGGTGACGACCGTGGCGCAGTGCGGGCCGCCGGGCAGCAGCGTGCGCACCTGCGCCGAACTCCGCGCGTTGTCCAGGACGACCAGCAGCCGGCGCTCGGCGACCAGCGAGCGGAACAGCGCCGAGGCGGCCTGCGCGGAGCCGGGCACCCGCTCCGGCGGAGTGCCGAGCGCCAGCAGGAAGTCGCGCAGGACCTCGGCCGGCGCGGCCTCGTCGCCCTCCCCGAACCCCCGGAGATCGGCGAAGAGTTGGCCGTCGGGGAAGGCGCCGGCATGCAGGTGCGCCCACTGCACCGCGCACGCGGTCTTGCCGACCCCGGCCGGGCCCACGACCACCGCCAGCGGGCTCTCCCCGGTCGTGCGGTCCGCCAACGCCTCGGACAGCGCGCCCAGTTGCCCCTCGCGCCCCAGGAAGCGGGCCGGCGGCCTGGGCAGCAGCCGGGGGGCGGCACCGGCCCTGTTCCGGCCGGCCTCGGCGCCTGACGTCGGACCGGCGCCGCCGGCCGTGGCCCCCTTGGCGGGGGTCGGCGCGTCGCCGTCCTGTTTCACGTGAAACGTGCGCGGGTCGACGGGGGCGGCCGCCGGCGCGCCGGCCTTCCGGCCCCCGTCCGCCTCGGCCCGGAGGATCTCCTCGTACGCGGTGCGCAACCGCTCCCCCGGATCGACGCCCAACTCCTCGCTGAGCAACCCCCGGGTGCGGTGGTACCACTCCAGTGCGTCGGACTGCCGTCCCGTCCGGAACAGCGCCCGCATCAGCGCGGCGATCAGCCCCTCCCGCAGGGGGTGGTTGACGGCCGCGGAGTACAGGACGGCCGCGGCCTGCTCGTGGTCGCCGAGCGCCCCGTGCGCCCGGGCCAGCGCCTCCACCGCGGAGAGCCTGCGCTCCTCCAGGGCGTGCGCGGCGGCCGCGAAGGGCGGGCTGGTGACGGTGCCGGTCAGCGCGGGCCCGCGCCACAGCCCCAGCGCCTCCCGCAGCAGCGGCACCGCGTCGGACGGCGCGGCCTCCGGGCGGGCCAGCGCGACCAGTTCACCGAACCGGTGGGCGTCGATCAACTCCTCCGGCAGCCGCAGCAGATAGGCCGAGCCGTGGGTGGCCAACTCGATGCCGTACGCCTCGGCGCCGCCGGCGGCGAGCGTGGCGCGCAGCCGCGAGACGTGCCCCTGCACGACCGTGCGGGCGTGTTCGGGCGGTTCGTCCTCCCACAGGGAGTCGATCAACTGCTCAAGCGGCACAGTGGTGTTGGGCTGGAGGAGCAGCAGCGCCAGCACACTGCGCCGTTTGGCGGGCCCGAGCGGCAGCTCCGCGGAGCCGCTCAGCACGGAGATCGGGCCGAGCAGTGAGAATTCCAACTCAGCTCTCCAGGAAGGCCGTGAGGGCGTTCGCGAGCAGATACGGGTCCTGGGCACCGCACAGTTCGCGGGCCGAGTGCATGGACAGGATCGCGACGCCGATGTCGACGGTTCGGATGCCGTGCCGCGCGGCGGTGATCGGGCCGATCGTGGTGCCGCACGGCATCGCGTTGTGGGAGACGAAGGTCTGCCAGGGCACCCCGGCCCGTTCGCAGGCCGCGGCGAAGACCGCCCGCCCGCTGCCGTCGGTGGCGTACCGCTGGTTGACGTTGACCTTCAGGATCGGCCCGCCGTTGGGCAGCGGGTGGTGCCCCGGCTCGTGCCGGTCGCCGTAGTTGGGGTGGACCGCGTGCCCGGTGTCCGACGACAGGCAGATGGTGCCGGCGAAGGCCCGCGCGCGGTCCTCGTACGTGCCGCCGCGCGCGAAGACCGAACGCTCCAGCACCGTGCCGAGCAGCGGGCCGTCCGCGCCGGTGTCCGACTGGCTGCCGTTCTCCTCGTGGTCGAAGGCGGCCAGCACCGGGATGGCGGTCAACTCGTCGCCGGCGGTGGCCGCGGCGACCAGCGCGGCCGTACCGGCGTGCACGGACAGCAGGTTGTCCATCCGCGGCCCGGCGACCAGTTCGCGGTCGCGGCCGAGGTAGGCGGGCGGCTCCACGCTGTGCACCATCAGGTCCCAGCCCTTGATGTCCCCGGCCGGAACCCCGAGTTCATCGGCGACGAACGCGATCAGGTCGCCCTCGGCGACCTTGCCCAGGCCCCAAATAGGCGTCATATGGCGCTGCTTGTCCAGTTTGAGACCCTCGACGTTCACCGACCGGTCCAGATGCACGGCCAGTTGCGGCACGCGCAGCAGTGGTCGGTCCACGTGGACGAGCCGGTCGCTGCCGTCGCTCAACGTCACTCGGCCGCTGAGCCCCAGATCGCGGTCGAGCCAGGTGTTGAGCAGCGTCCCGCCGTAGATCTCGACGGCGATCTGCCGCCAGCCGTGGGCGCCGGTGTCCGGGATCGGTTTCACGCGGAGGTTGGGGGAGTCGGTGTGCGCCCCGACGATGCGGTACGGAGTGGCGGGGGTCGCGCCCTCGGGGACGTACCAGGCGATGAGCGCGCCGCCCCGCAGGACATAGGCGCCGCCGCTCCGGCCGTCCCACGCGTCGGTCTCCGCCACCTGACGGAAGCCGGCCTTCTCCAGCCGCTCCGCCGCGTTCGCCACCGCGTGGTACGGCGAGGGGCTGGCGGCGAGGAAGGACATCAGGTCGTCGGTGTGGCCGCGGTCGAAGCGGGCGGAGTTGGTCATGGATTCAGCATAAGGAGCCAACTCCGCACTTCCGTGTGGTCCTAGGGCGCGACTCCATTGCCTTCCGGCCACGATTTTCGCATTCCGGAGCGGAACCGCCCTCGGTGCCGGCCGGATCCCGTCCCGATCGGTAGCAGGTGCCTCGGCGGGCCCGTCCGCACCATCCGTCCCGACACACTGATGCCCGCCTCCTCGGGGGAGAAGGAGGCGGGCAGTTGTCAGTGTGTGCACTGATTCTGAGAGGTTTGTGAGAACCGGATGACGATCCTGGAACGGGCCCGGACCGTCACACTCCGGTGCACCCTCAGAACGCGGCTTCGTCGAGCTCCATCAGGGACTGGTCGACGGACTCGGCCAGCGTGCGCTGGACCGCGACGCCCGGCAGCACGTCGTGCGCGAAGAACTTCGCGGCGGCGATCTTGCCCGCGTAGAACGCCTTGTCCTTCGACGAGGCGCCGGCCAGCTTCTCGGTGGCCACCGCGGCGCCCTTGAGGAGCAGGTAGCCGACGACGACGTCACCGGAGGCCATCAGGAGGCGGGTGGTGTTCAGCCCGACCTTGTAGATGGACTTGACGTCCTTCTCGGTGGCGGCGAGGTCGGTCAGCATGGCGCCGACGATCGCCTCCAGGCCCTCGGCGGCCTTCGCCAGCTCGCCGCGCGCGCCCTCCAGTTCGGCGCCGCCCTCGGCGTCGGCCAGGAACTTCTTGATGGTCTCCGCGAGCCCGGTCAGCGCCGCGCCCTGGTTGCGGACGATCTTCCGGAAGAAGAAGTCCTGGCCCTGGATGGCGGTGGTGCCCTCGTAGAGGGTGTCGATCTTGGAGTCCCGGATGTACTGCTCGATCGGGTACTCCTGGAGGTAGCCGGAGCCACCGAAGGTCTGCAGCGACTGCGTGAGCTGCTCGTAGGACTTCTCCGAGCCGTAGCCCTTGACGATCGGCAGCAGCAGGTCGTTCAGCGCGTGCTCGGCGGAGGCGTCCTCGCTGGCGGTCTCCTTGACGAGGATCTCGTCCTGGACGGTCGCGGTGTAGAGCACCAGGGCGCGCATGCCCTCGGCGTACGCCTTCTGCGTCATCAGCGAGCGGCGCACGTCCGGGTGGTGGGTGATCGTCACGCGCGGCGCGGCCTTGTCGGTGAACGCCGCCAGGTCCGGGCCCTGCACGCGCTCCTTGGCGTACTCCAGGGCGTTGAGGTAGCCGGTGGAGAGGGTGGCTATCGCCTTGGTGCCGACCATCATCCGGGCGAACTCGATGATCCGGAACATCTGGCGGATGCCGTCGTGCTTCTCGCCGATCAGCCAGCCCTTGGCCGGGTGGCGGTCGCCGAAGGTCATCTCGCAGGTGTTGGACGCCTTCAGGCCCATCTTGTGCTCGACGTTGGTGGCGTAGACGCCGTTGCGCTCGCCCAACTCGCCGGTCTCGAAGTCGAACTCGTACTTCGGCACGAGGAAGAGCGACAGTCCCTTGGTGCCCGGGCCGTGGCCCTCGGGGCGGGCGAGGACGTAGTGGAGGATGTTGTCCGCCATGTCGTGCTCACCGGACGTGATGAAGCGCTTGACGCCCTCGATGTGCCAGGAGCCGTCCTCCTGCTGGACCGCCTTGGTGCGGCCGGCGCCGACGTCCGAGCCGGCGTCGGGCTCGGTCAGCACCATGGTGGAGCCCCAGCCCTTGTCCACCGCGATCTTGGCGATGTGCTTCTGCTGCTCGGTGCCCTCCTCGAAGAGGACGCCCGCGAAGGCCGGGCCGGAGGCGTACATCCACACGGCCGGGTTCGACCCCAGGATGGTCTCGGCGAAGGCCCACAGGAGCGAGCGCGGCGAGGTGGTGCCGCCGATCTCCTCCGGGATGCCCAGGCGCCACCACTCGGCGTCCATGTACGCCTGGTAGCTCTTCCTGAAGGTGTCCGGCACCGGCGCGGTGTTGGTGTCCGGGTCGAAGACCGGGGGGTTCCGGTCGGCGTCGGCGTAGGAGTCGGCCAGCTCGTTCTCCGACAGCCGGGCGATCTCGGAGAGCACGCTCTTGGCGGTGTCGACGTCCATCTCCGCGAACGGTCCGGTGCCGTACACGCTGTCACGGCCGAACACCTCGAAGAGGTTGAACTCGATGTCGCGGAGATTCGACTTGTAGTGCCCCATGGGTACGGCTCCGTTAAGGGTTCGGGAGGACCTCTGTCCGAGGAAGACCTCGACGCGAGGAAGGGACCTCGATACGCAATACCAGCAAGTAGCTACGATGATGCTACCCATCGGTAATAAAGGGCAACCCCCTGCGGCCGATCTGTGACGAGCGTCCCCCGCGCCCTCCTCGACTCAGTACGCTGTGCCGCATGTACGGCTACGACCAGAACGCGGGTGCCGGGCAGCAGTACGGAGCGCCGCCCCCGCCGCAGCAACCGGCCCCCGGGGGCTACGGCGAGCAGCCGCTGTATCCCGAGCCGTCGCCGCCCTCCCTCGCCGACGCGGTGCGTGCCTTCACCACCGGCTCGATGTCGGCCGAGGACTTCCAGGGCATCTTCTCGACCTCCAAGATCTACTGCCCGCGCGGCGACAACCCCGGTTTCCTGGCGCTGCACAACACCCAGCAGCCGGTCATCCCGATGTTCACCTCGCTCAAGGAACTGCGCCGGTACGCCGGCAAGGAGTCCAAGTACTTCGTGATCACCGGCGCCGAGGTGCTCGACCTGCTGCCGACCGGCTACGGATTCGTCCTCGACATGGAGGGCGACCACCGGATGGTCTTCGACGCCAAGGCCGTGGAGCAGATGGTCGACTTCGCGATGCGCCGGATGTACGGCTGACGACTCCCCCGCGGCGGCCCGCGACCGCCCCGCCCTCCCCTGCCTCCCCCTCAAGAGCTCTGCGCTGACCTGCGGCAACGTGGGCGTGGCGCGGTGGGGAATGCCGCACACCTTGTCAGTCGTTCAGCTTTCAACTAACTTATTGAAACGCGAACGATCGAGGAGGTCGTCATGCCCGCTGTGACCGTTGAGAACCCGCTGGCCCTGCCGAAGGTGGCCGCGTCCGCCGGCGCGCGTACCCGTCCGGTGCTGGCCGTCACCACCGCCCCCAGCGGTTTCGAGGGCGAGGGCTTCCCGGTGCGCCGCGCCTTCGCCGGGATCGCCTACAAGTACCTGGACCCGTTCATCATGATGGATCAGATGGGCGAGGTGGAGTACGCGCCGGGAGAGCCCAAGGGCACCCCGTGGCACCCGCACCGCGGCTTCGAGACCGTGACGTACCTGCTCGACGGCACCTTCGTGCACCGCGACTCCCACGGTGGCGGCGGGGTCATCAACGACGGTGACACCCAGTGGATGACGGCGGGTTCCGGGCTGCTGCACATCGAGGCCCCGCCGGAGTCGCTGGTCATGTCCGGCGGCCTCTTCCACGGCCTCCAGCTCTGGGTGAACCTCCCCAAGAGCGACAAGATGATGGCGCCGCGCTACCAGGACATCGGCGGCGGCCAGGTCAAGCTGCTCACCTCGGCGGACGGCGGTGCGCTGTTGCGACTGATCGCCGGTGACATCGACGGCCACGAGGGGCCCGGCATCACCCACACCCCGATCACGATGATGCACCTGACCGTGAGCCCGGGCGCCCAGGTCACGCTGCCCTGGCGCACGGACTTCAACGGCCTCGCCTACGCCCTGGCCGGGAGCGGCACGGCGGGCGACGAGGGCCGCCCGTTCCACATGGGCCAGACCGTCGTCTTCGGCGAGGGGGACGCGCTGACGATCCGGGCCGACGAGAGCCAGGAGTCGCGCAGCCCCAACTTCGAGGTGGTGCTGCTGGGCGGGCTGCCGATCCGCGAGCCGATGATGCACTACGGCCCGTTCGTGATGAACACCCACGCCGAACTGGCCCAGGCCTTCGAGGACTTCCAGGCCGGCCGCCTGGGCACGATTCCCGCTGACGCGCGGTGAGCGGCCGCCGACGGCGGCACCGCGGGGGCGGCGTTTCCTGTGAAACGCCGCCCCCGCACACATGTTTCACGTGAAACGCCGGGTCGGCGGGCGGGTCGCGCGCGGTGGTCGCGCCCGTCCAATACCCCTCAACTGCATCTCTGCCGTGGTGGACTGTCTTGGTGCGAAACGACTCGGATCAAGACCGAAGCGGTGCCGAGCCCGGCCGGCTGCCGCACACCGCGCCGCTGCTGCCGATCGAGGCTCGCCGCGCCGCGGCCTGGTGCGCGGTCGGGCTGCTGGTCGCCACGGTGGTGGCCCTCGGCATCTGGCTCTGCGTCGAGTTGAGCGCCGCGGTCACGCCCGTCCTGCTGGCCCTGCTCGGTAGCGCGCTGCTCGGGCCGATGTACCGGCGGCTGGTGGCGATGCGGTTCAACCGTTCACTGGCGGCCGGACTGACCTGTGCTGTGCTGGTGATCGTGGTCGGCGGGGCCGGGTACGTCGTGATCAGCGCGCTGGTCGACACCGGCGACCAGATCATCGCCTCTCTCAAGGACGCGGCCGCGGACCTCTCCCAGCGCTTCGGGGTGGCCGGCAACTCGCTCACCGATCTGGCCGGCAACGCCAAGACGTTGGTCACCAGGTTCGGCAGCACCGCGGCCTCCGGGGTCCTCGCCGGGGTGAGCATCGTGGGGCAGTTCATCGCCGCCGCGGTGCTGGCCCTGCTGCTGACGTTCTTCTTCCTGCGCGACTCGGACAAGGCGGTCCGTGCCCTGCACGACTGGGCTCCCGGCGACTCGGCGCCGCGCCTGGAACGGATGGCCCGCCGCGGCTTCCAGTCCATCGAGGGCTTCATGCGCGGCACCACCTTCATCGCGCTGATCGACGCCCTCTGTATCACCGTCGGCCTGGTGGTCCTGGACGTCCCGGGGGCCTTCGGGCTGGGCGCCCTGGTCTTCGTCGGCGCCTACATCCCCTACCTGGGCGCGTTCATCTCCGGTGCGGTGGCGATCCTGGTGGCCTTCGCGGACCGGGGGTTCGTGATCGCGCTCTGGGCCCTCGCGGTGGTCGTCGCCGTCCAGGTGCTGGAGGGCCATGTGCTCCAGCCGATGATCCAGAGCCGTACCGTGCAGATGCACCCGGCCGTCGTGATGCTGGCGATCACGGCGGGCGCGAGCGTCGCCGGGATCCTCGGCATGTTGCTCTCCGTCCCGCTGACCGCGGCCGCCTCCGGCGTCCTCCACGAACTGCGCAGGCACTACGCCGCGGGCTCGGACAGCGACTCCTCCGGTCCCGACGACGCCGGGCCGGGCGACTCCCCCGCCGCCCCGGCGTCCTCGTAGAGCTCGAACCACGTCGACTTGCCGTCCCCGCGCGGGTCCACGCCCCACTCCCCGGCCAGCAGCTCCAGCAGGACCAGGCCGCGCCCCGAGGATGCCAGCTCGCCGGGCCTGCGGCGGTGCGGCAACTCGTCGCTGGCGTCGGCCACTTCGACCCGCAGCCGCCGGGAGCCGCGCTCGCCGGAGACCTCCGCCACGAGCAGCGCGTCCCCGTCGGTGTGCATCAGCACATTGGTGACGATCTCGGAGACCAGCAGGACGGCGGAGTCCACCTGGTCCGGGTCGGTCCAGTCGTGCAGCACATCGCGTATCTGGCGGCGCGCCGCGGCGATCCGCTCCGGCTCGGCCTGCGCGACGGAGAACACCGTGCGCCGCCCGGGCCGTCGGGCGAGCCGGTCGCCGGCGCCCAGCCCGCAGCTCGCGCCCTCGCGGGAGAGCAGTAGCAGCGCGATGTCGTCCTCGCGGCGGTCCACCAGCGGACCGGTGGTGTGGTGTGACGAGGGCCCGTGCACGGCCTGGACCAGGGAGTCGGCCAGCCGCTCCAGGCTCTCCGCGCTGCCCCCGTCCACCTCGGCGCCGTGCGCCTCGAAGACGCCGCGCAGCCGCCCCCAGCCGGTCTCCAGGTCGTGCCCACCGGTCTCGATCAGCCCGTCGGTGCACACCAACATGGTCTCGCCGGGCTCCAGGACGATCCGGGTGGTGGGGTAGTCGGTGTCCGGGTCGATGCCCAACGGCAGCCCGCCGGCGGTGGGTCGGACCATCACGGCGCCGTCGGCCATCCGGATCGCCGGGTCGGGGTGGCCGGCCCGCGCCACGTCCAGCAGGCCGGTCGCCGGATCCACCTCGACGTACAGACAGGTCGCGAAGCGCTGGTCCTCGCCGTGGCCGCGGGACTCGGTCTCGTTGATCCCGGCCAGGAAACGGGAGGCGCGGGAGAGCACCGCATCGGGATGGTGGCCCTCGGAGGCGTAGGCGCGCAGCGCGATCCTCAGCTGCCCCATCAGGCCCGCGGCCCGCACGTCATGGCCCTGGACGTCGCCGATGACCAGCGCGATCCGCCCGGACGGCAGTGGGATCATGTCGTACCAGTCGCCGCCGACCTCCAGTCCGCCGCCGGTCGGCACATAGCGGGCGGCGACCGCCATCCCCGGGATGTCCGGCTGCACCGTCGGCATCATGCTCCGCTGCAGCCCCACCGCCAGCTCCTGCTGGGACTCCTGCATCCCGGCCCTGGCCAGCGCCTGGGCCAGCATCCGCGCGACCGTGGTCAGCACCGAGCGCTCGTCCGGGGTGAAGGTGACCGGCTGCGCGAAGCCGGCCATCCAGGCGCCGATCGTCCGGCCGGCGTTGACCAACGGCAGGAACGCCCAGGAGGTGCGGTCGAAGGGGGCGGCCAGTGGCCAGGTGGCGGGGTAGCGGCGCTGGTACTCCTCCGGCGTGGGGAGGTAGATGGCCCGGCCGTTCCGCACCACCTCGGCGGCCGGGTAGTCGGTGTCCAGCATCATCTCGGAGAACGGCAGCTCGTCGCCGGGGCGGTGGCCGTGGTGGCCGATCACCGAGAGCCGGTCGCCCTGGATGCCGAAGACCGCCAGACCGTCCGGCATGAAGCCCGGCATCGACAGTCCGGCCGCGACCCGCAGCACCTCGGCCGTGGACCGCGCCTCGGCCAGCGCCCGGCCCGCGTCCAACAGGAACGCCTCGCGCGAGCGGCGCCAGTCGCCGGTCACCGGCGTCACCGCCGCCGAGGTGCCGGGCTGCGGCTCGGGCACCTCCTGAAGCGTGCCGACCAGCTCGAAGTCGCCGTCCACGATCCGGGGCCGGGTGCGGGAGCGGACGATGCGCTGCACCCGCCCGCGCTCGTCGACGATGCGCAGCCGGGCCTCGGCGACCGTTCCCTCGGAGACCGCGAGCTGGACCACGCCGTTGATCTCGGCGAAGTCGACGGGGTGAAAACGGGAGCGCACGGCCGCCTCGGTCAGTTCGACCGGCTCGGCGGGAAGCCCCAGCAGCCGGGCCGCCTCGGCGTCGAGGGTCACCCGGCCCGATGCGTTGTCCCAGCGCCACAGGCCGGTCGCGAGGGCGGCCAGGAGGTCCTTGGTGCGCATTGCATCACTTTAGGTGGATTTGAAGTGACTCGACCAGCGAGCCGGACGTGACCATCGTCCCAGCCCGGGTGCCCGCCCCCGCGTCGGGGGAGCCTGAGGGGGATATGTCAACCAGGAGGTCGGGGCCGGACGGTAACCTGGAGCGGTTATGCCATTCCCGGGGTGGTCTTTCGGGCGATCCACGCGGTGATCGGGCCAGTGGGCCCGGTGTCCCCCTGCTCGCCCGACGGCTCCCCACCTCGACTCGCGACGACTTGGATGAGCGATGCATCGGTACCGGTCCCATAACTGCGGCGAGCTCCGAGCCGCGGACGTCAACACCGACGTTCGCCTCAGCGGCTGGCTGCACAATCGACGTGACCTGGGCGGCATCCTCTTCATCGATCTGCGCGACCACTACGGCCTGGTGCAGCTCGTCGCCCGCCCCGGCACCCCGGCCAACGAGGTCCTCGGCTCGCTGACCAAGGAGACCGTCGTCCGCATCGACGGCAAGGTCAGCGCCCGCGGCGCCGACAACGTCAACCCGGACCTGCCGACCGGCGAGATCGAGATCGAGGTCACCGAGGTCGAGGTGCTCGGCGCCGCCGAGCAGATCCCCTTCACCATCAACGCCGAGGACGGTGTCAACGAGGAGAAGCGCCTGGAGTACCGCTTCCTCGACCTGCGCCGTGAGCGCATGCACCGCAACATCATGCTGCGCACCGCCGTGATCTCCGCGATCCGGCACAAGATGGTGGCCCTCGGCTTCAACGAGATGGCGACCCCGATCCTGTCCGCGACCTCCCCCGAGGGCGCCCGCGACTTCCTGGTCCCGTCCCGTCTGCACGCCGGCAGGTTCTACGCGCTGCCGCAGGCCCCGCAGCAGTTCAAGCAGTTGCTGATGATCGCCGGCTTCGACCGGTACTTCCAGATCGCGCCCTGCTTCCGCGACGAGGACGCCCGCGCGGACCGCTCGCCGGGCGAGTTCTACCAGCTCGACATCGAGATGAGCTTCGTCGAGCAGGAGGACGTCTTCCAGCCCGTCGAGAGGCTGATGACCGAGCTCTTCACCGAGTTCGGCAACGGCCGCACGGTCACCTCCCCGTTCCCGCGCATCCCGTTCCGCGAGGCGATGCTCAAGTACGGCTCCGACAAGCCGGATCTGCGCGCCGAGCTGGAGCTGGTGGACGTCTCCGACGTCTTCGCGAACTCCGGCTTCAAGGCGTTCGCCGGCAAGCACGTCCGGGCCCTGGCCGTGCCGGACACCGCCGACCAGCCGCGGAAGTTCTTCGACCAGCTCGGCGACTTCGCCGTCTCGCAGGGGGCCAAGGGCCTGGCCTGGGTCCGCGTCGGTGAGGAGAACGCGCTCGCCGGCCCGATCGCCAAGTTCCTCACCGAGGACGACGTCAAGGCGCTGGTCGCCGCCCTGGACCTCAAGCCCGGCCACGCCGTCTTCTTCGGCGCCGGCGACTTCGACGAGGTCTCCAAGATCATGGGCGCGGTCCGCGTCGAGGCCGCCAAGCGCGCCGGCCACTTCGTCGAGGACGAGTTCCGCTTCTGCTGGATCGTCGACTTCCCGATGTTCGAGCGCGACGCGGACACCGGCAAGATCGAGTTCTCCCACAACCCGTTCTCCATGCCGCAGGGCGGCCTGGAGGCGCTGGAGACCAAGGACCCGCTGGACATCCTCGCCTGGCAGTACGACATCGTCTGCAACGGCACCGAGCTCTCCTCCGGCGCGATCCGGAACCACGAGCCGGACGTCATGTACAAGGCGTTCGCGATCGCCGGTTACGACAAGGAGACCGTCGAGGCCGAGTTCGGCGGCATGCTCCGCGCCTTCAAGTTCGGCGCCCCGCCGCACGGTGGCATCGCCCCGGGCGTCGACCGGATCGTGATGCTGCTCGCCGACGAGCCCAACATCCGCGAGACCATCGCCTTCCCGCTCAACGGCAACGCCCAGGACCTCCTGATGGGCGCCCCCTCCGAGGTCGACGAGGCCCGGCTCAAGGAGCTCCACCTGAGCATCCGCACCGGCCCGGCGAAGCCGACGCCGTACAAGCCGACCAAGTAGGGCGCACGAGGGCCCGGGACCGCAAGCCGCGGTCCCGGGCCCTGGCACATCCGGCAATCAGGGAACGGCCGTTGCACCGCCGCGTAGGCACGCACGAGGGCGCCCCCGGACCGATCCGGTCCGGGGGCGCCCTCGTGCGTGCCTACGCGGCGGGGGTCAGCCCTCTTCGCCGCCGAACCGCTCCCGGTACGCCGCCAGATCGTCCTCGGTGATCTTCGCGAAGAGCACCGGCGGGACCGTGAACGACGTTCCGGCGGGCACCGAGGCCAGCGCCTGCGCCTCCTCCGGCGAGACCCAGGTGGCCGTGTCGCCGTCCAGCGCGAACGCGCCCCGCATGGCCTTCGCCGACGCCGGGATGAACGGCTCGGAGACCACCGCGTAGAGGTGGATGAGGTTCATCGCGGTCCGCAGCGTCAGCGCCGCCGCGTCCTTGTCCGTCTTGATCTCCAGCCAGGGGGCCTTCTCCTCAAGGTAGGAGTTGCCCGCGCTCCACAGGGCGCGCAGCGAGGCCGCGGCCTTGCGGAACTGGAGCGCCTCCATGTGGCCCTCGTACTCGGCGAGCAGCCGGGCGATCTCCTCGCCCAGCTTCTGCTCGGCGGCGCCGGCCTCGGCGCCGGCCGGCACCTCGTCGCCGAACCGCTTCCGGGAGAAGGAGAGCACGCGGTTGACGAAGTTGCCGAGGGTGTCGGCCAGGTCCTTGTTGACCGAGGAGGAGAACAGCTCCCAGGTGAAGGAGGTGTCGTCGGACTCCGGGGCGTGCGCCATCAGGAAGTAGCGCCAGTAGTCGGCCGGCAGCAGCTCCAGCGCCGCGTCGGTGAAGATGCCGCGCTTCTGCGACGTGGAGAACTTCCCACCGTAGTAGTTGAGCCAGTTGAACGCCTTGAGGAAGTCGACCCGCTTCCACGGCTCGCGGGTGCCCAACTGCGTCGCCGGGAACATCACGCTGTGGAACGGCACGTTGTCCTTGGCCATGAACTCCGTATAGCGGACGTTGTCGGCCTCGTACCACCACGACTTCCAGTCGCGCTCCTCCGGCGCCTGGTCCGCCCACTCCTTCGTCGAGCCGATGTACTCGATCGGGGCGTCGAACCAGACGTAGAAGACCTTGCCCTCGGCGGCCAACTCCGGCCACACGTCGGCCGGCACCGGCACACCCCAGTCCAGGTCGCGGGTGATCGCCCGGTCCTGGAGGCCCTCGGTCAGCCACTTGTGGGCGATGGACGACGCCAGCGTCGGCCACTCCTTGCTGCCGTTGCCCGCCAGCCAACCCTCGACCTCGTGCTGGAGCTTGGACTGGAGCAGGAAGAGGTGCTTGGTCTCGCGCACCTCCAGGTCACCGCTGCCGCTGATCGCCGAGCGGGCGTCGATCAGGTCGGTCGGGTCCAGGACGCGGGTGCAGTTCTCGCACTGGTCGCCGCGCGCCTTGTCGTAGCCGCAGTGCGGGCAGGTGCCGACGATGTAGCGGTCCGGCAGGAAGCGGCCGTCGGCGTTGGAGTAGACCTGGCGGATGGCCCGCTGCTCGATGAAGCCGTTCTCCTGCAGCTTGCGCGCGAAGTGCTGGGTCAGCGCGACGTTCTGCTGCGAGGAGCTTCGACCGAAGTGGTCGAACTGCAACCCGAAGCCGTCGTAGATCGCCTTCTGCTTGTCGTGCTGCTCGGCGCAGAACTCGGCGACGGACTGCCCGGCGTCCTTCGCCGCCAGCTCGGCCGGCGTGCCGTGCTCGTCGGTCGCGCAGATGTAGAGGACGTCGTGACCGCGCTGCCGCAGGTACCGGGAGTACACGTCGGCCGGGAGCATGGACCCCACCATGTTGCCCAGGTGCTTGATCCCGTTGATGTACGGAAGGGCGCTGGTGATGAGGTGTCGAGCCATTGCCGGCTGCTCCCAAGTCGCTACGGTGAGTGATGATTTGCTTTACGCAACGTCAATATCGTACTGGACGGGGTGGGGGGCTCCGCGCGGGTATTTTCCGGCCCGCAACGGGCGGATGAGGGCGTCGCGCCCCGTTCGTTCCACGTGAAACGTGCCCCGCCCACGCCCTCCATCATCACGCACGCGACGCCCGGGCTCCCCTCGTTTCCGCGGGAAACGCCGACGCGTGGCACAGGCCGCGGCCGGACCCGAATCGGGTCCGGCCGCGGCCTGTGCGTGCGGGGTGCGGCGGTGGCTCAGCTGTCCTTGAGGACCTTGGCGGCGCGGGCCTCGGTGAGCCACTCCGGGAACTCGACCATCAACTGCTGGTAGAGCTCCTCGTGGGAGAGGCTCCGGGGGGCGCGACCGGCGTGGAAGAAGCCGGCGTTGTCCACGACGCGCTTCTCCGGGATGGCCAGGTCGTCCAGCTTGCGGAGGAAGTCGAAGCCCTTGGCGTCGGGGTCACCGAAGCCGATGAACTGCCAGAAGATGGGGAGTTGGGCGGCCTGGCACAGGGCGCGCTCGGCGGCGGGCTTGGAGGTCGGTGCGCCGTCGGTCTGGAAGATGACGAAGGCGGGGTCGGTGGAGCCCGACTTCGTGTAGTGCGTGACGACGGCCTCGATGGCCCAGTGGTAGTTGGTCCGGCCCATGTGACCGAGGCCGGAGTGCAGTTCCTCGATGCGGCCCTCGTAGCTGGCGAGGTCCAGGTCGGCGGTGCCGTCCACATCGGTGGAGAAGAAGACGACCGGAACGGTGGCCTTCTCGTCGAGGTGCGCGGAGAGGCCGAGGGCCTGCTCGGCGAGGTGCTGGACCGTGCCGTCCTTGTAGTAGTTGCGCATCGAGCCGGAGCGGTCGAGCACGAGGTAGACGGTGGCGCGCTGGGCGGCGAGGCCGTGCTTCTCCAACGTGGCGCGTGCGGCCTCGTGCAGCGGCAGGAGCGCGGGCGCGGTCGCCGCGACCTGGTTGGTGGGGGCCGGGGCCTCGTTGGCCGGCTCCTGTGCTGCGGGCTCGGCGGCCTGGACGTCCGGCGCGGCCTCGGGGGCCGGTGCTTCGGTCACCGCCGCGGCCGGGGCTTCGTCCACCACCTTCTCCGGCGTCACCGCCGCCGCTACCGTCTCCTTCTCCTCCTGCGCTTCCTCCCGCTCCGGCTGGGCCGCCGGCTTCGGCGCGGGGTCGTCCTCCGCGGTGGTCGCCGCGGCGGGGACCGGGTTGTCGAACGCCTGGCTGACCAGGTCGGCGGCGGAGTCGGGCGCGGAGTCGGGGGCGACGGGCACGGCGGGCGCGTCGGCCGCGGCGCTCGGCCGCGGCGCATCGAGGCCCTTGGCGGCGGCCTCTTCCTTGGGCGCGGCCGCGTCGGTCGGGTCGGCCGCCGGCTTCGGCGCCTCGGGGGCGGCCGTCGGCTCGTCCCGTACGGGAGCCTCGTCCGCCGCCGGGGTCGGCGCCGGGGCCGCCGCCGGGGTCGGCGCCTTCGCCGTGGGCTTCGGCGCACGGTCAACCGGGCTGCTCTGGGCGGGAAGTGAGGCGGTCTTCGGGGTCGACGTGGGCACCGGCTCGGCGGGCGCCGTGCGGGCGGCCGGGACCTCGGCCTCCGGGGGCGCGGTGGGCGGGGCGACCGGAGCCGGGATGGATTCCTCGCGGGCCTCCGGGATCGTCACCGCCTCCGGCTTGTCGGTGTTCTTCCGGGCGTCGCGGGATTCGTTGCGGGCCGCCTTTGAGCGACCGAAAGCGTTGCGCAGCAGACTCCGAATGCCCATCGGCTGACCTCTCTTGCGTGTGGTGGGTGCGGCGAATGTCCGTGAAGCGCGGACATGTCCCTGACCAGGACGGATACGTAAGGGTAGCGGCCAGCACCGGCCTGATCGTGGGAACCCGCGCCCCAGATGGTTGGGCCATACGGGGGTGTTGAGCGTGGAGGTGGTTTCGCTCGACGCCCCGTCGGTCCGGAAAGAGACGTTCCGTTGCCGGAAAGCGCGTGCGCGGTCTTTGCGGAAAATCCCGATTGCTCGTTTGTGCGGGGCTACTTGGTCGCTTGCCTGGCGGATCTTGCCCTCATAGATGGTGCGGAAGTGCCCTATGGGGCATTCACGGCGAGGGGTAGCGAATGTGTCGGGGATGTCGTTGTGGTGGTGTGGGGCGCGCATCTCAGCGGCTCCAACTCGCGCGATGCGCCGACCAGTTCGTGACGGAGGGGTCGGAGGCTGCCCGGCCCCGGGGTGTTCCGACGGTCGCGTGGGCGTCTTGTCGCCGGGTGTTCACCGGCCCTTCGTTTCACGTGAAACATGCGCGTGGTTCCGTCAGTTGAGAGGGATCTACCGGCCCCGCCCGCGCGCATCACGTGGGGGAAACAAACAGGCAAGAGCTCGGTAAGAAGTAAGTCGCTCAGGTATCCGATTCGCGGATGAGCCCGTCTTCTCCGGTGACCATTGTCCTGACCGCCCGTTGTGCCTCGGGGGTGGCCGGTGAGAAGGCAAGAACCCTTTCGAGGGTGACGGGAGATGTGGGCGCATGGGGCTGACCAGTCAGTCGCTCGAAATCACAGTGATCGTGCTGGCGGTGGCCTGTGTTGCCGCGACGGTGTGGCTCTGGCCCCGGCTGTCGCGCAACGGCTGGCGCCACGTGCTGGGGAGGTTGGGGGCCATCGTGGTCACCCAGCTCTCGATCGTGTCCGCGCTCGCCCTCGCCGTGAACGCGAACTTCGAGTTCTACGGCAACTGGGACGAGTTGCTGGGCAACAACGAGCAGGCCCCGGCCGCGGTGAGTCAGGGGGACGGGCAGTACGCCACGGTCGGCAACATCAAGGGCGGACTGGTCCAACCCGCCGGCCCGCAGGGGCTCGACCGGGTGACCGGACTGCCGAAGGGGCCCGCCGACAAGGTGGGCAAGGTCGAGTCCGTACGGATCATCGGCCGCCGCACCCGGGCCATCAACCCGGCCTTCGTGTATCTGCCGCCGCAGTACTTCCAACAGCAGTTCCACCGGCAGCGGTTCCCCGTCATGGTCGTCATCAGCGGCTACCCGGGCGGGATCCTGAACCTCGCGCAGCACCTCCAGATCCCGCAGAACGCGGGCCGGTTGATCGCGCAGGGCAAGATGCAGCCGACCGTGCTGGTGATGGTGCGGCCGACCATCGCGCCGCCGCGCGACACCGAGTGCGTCGACGTGCCGGGCGGCCCGCAGGCCGAGACGTTCTTCACCAAGGACCTGCCGGACGCCATGAAGTCGGCCTACCGGGTGGGCCACGACCCCAGCGCCTGGGGCGCGTTCGGGTACTCCTCGGGCGGCACCTGCTCGCTCCAGTTGGCGATGCGCAACCCGACGGCGTACACCTCGGCGGTCTCGCTCTCCGGCGACTACGCGATCAAGGACGACCTCACCACCGGCAGCCTCTTCGGCCCCGGGCCGACCGGCGCCCAGCACCAGCGCGAGCACGACCTCCAGTGGCGGCTGAAGAACCTGCCCGCGCCGCAGGTCTCCGCGCTGGTGGCCAGCAGCCGCCAGGGCGAGTCGGACTACGGCGCCACCATGGACTTCATCCACGCGGTGAAGCCGCCGATGCGGGTCGACTCGATCATCCTGCCCCGCGGTAGCCACCAGTTCGGGACCTGGCGGCGGGAGGTCGTCCCGGCCCTGGAGTGGCAGAGCCAGCAGTTGACGTTCCCGCAGGACACCGAGCCGAACAAGCCGACGCCGGGTCAGGCGAAGGGCGTGTCCAAGGCGCAGACGCCCGCCGAGGACCGGTCCCACAAGCGGGTCGAGGCGGAGCACCCCCAGGGGTGAGGTGAGCGCCGCCGGCGACGGCGGCGCGCGGAAGGGGGCGCCGGGATGGTCCGGCGCCCCCTTCGTTGTGCGGCCGTGGGTGGCATGCCGCTCCCGGCCACTGTCGCCCGCGCCCTTCGTCGGGATCCCGCCCCAACGGGCCCCGGCTCAGGGGCGGTAGACCATCCCCGGTTCAGGCTTCGCGGGCGAGAGGAGCTGGGACACGGTGACGACCGTGTAGCCGCGGTTCCTCAGCTCCTTGAGGATGCCGGGGACGGCCGGCACGGTGCCCTTGTAGATGTCGTGCAGCAGGATGATGCCGTCGCGCTTGGTCTGGTCGAGCACCCGCTTGGTGATCAGGTCCGAGTCGGTGGTCTGGTAGTCCTTGGCGGTCACGCTCCACAGGATCTGGGCGACGCCGAGCTCCTTGCTGATCTTGGAGACCTCTTCGTCGGTCCGGCCCTGCGGCGGGCGCATCAGCGTGGGCGTCTTGCCGGTGATCTTGTGGACCTCGTCCTGGACGCGGGAGATCTCGCGCTTGGCCTCGTCCGGCTTGATGTCGGTGAGGATCTGGTGGGACCAGGTGTGGTTGGCCAGCTCGTGGCCCTCGGCGGCGATCCGCTTCACCTCGGCGGGGCGCTCGGCGATGTGGTTCTTGCCGAGCATGAAGAACGTGGCGTGGGCCTTGTTCTCCTTGAGGATGTCCAGCAGCCGGTTGGTGTTCTCGCTCGGGCCCGCGTCGAAGGTCAGGGCCACGCACTTGGCCTTGCTGCAGTCGACGTCGCCGCTGCCGGCGTCCCCGGCCTTGGCGTTCTTGGCGTCGGACGACGCGGCCTCGGCCCGCGCGTCGGCGGGCGCGGTGACGTCGTAGGAGGCGCAGCCGCTGAGGGCCAGGGCCAGGGAGGCGGCCGTCAGCAGCCCGGCTGTGGACGAGCGGCGGGCCGCGGATATCTGCTTCGGCATGCGAGATCTTTCCTGGAGTCGTTCGCTGGCTGCTGTGGTTTTTTCGGCGCTCTTCCGCGTGGTCCGGTGCTCGCCGGCGGTGGCCGGGAGCGCTCGCGACCCGTTTTTCCGGGTGTGACGAAACGGGCGCGGACGGAGTCGTGGCCCGGCGCGCCGACCGTCTGTCGAACGGACTTCAGCGACTATACAGACCAGGTACACACCATGTGTATAGAGGTGTGGGAAGGGCGGTGTGACCCGGGCGACAGCCCGATCGGGCGCACTCCGCGCGACACCCCGTCGCGCCCGCGGTGGACTTCTGCTGTGACCGCCCCGCCGGACGACTGCCTGGCCCGCAACGACTGGATCTGCGGCGACTACCTGACCTCCCGCCGCCAGATCCTGCTCGACGCGGTCGGCCAGCACGTGCAGCTCACGGTGGTCTCGGTGGGGCTCGGGTTGGTGATCGCCCTCCCCCTGGCGCTGCTGGCCCGTCGCCGGCGCTGGACGGCCGGCCCGGTGCTCGGCCTCACCACCGTGCTCTACACGATCCCGTCGCTGGCGATGTTCTCCCTGCTGCTGCCGGCCTACGGGCTCTCCGCCACCCTCGTCGTGGTCGGCCTCGCCCTCTACTCCCTCACCCTGCTCGTCCGGAACATCCTGGCGGGGCTGAGCGGAGTCCCCGTCGAGGCCAAGGAGGCCGCCCGGGGCATGGGGTACGGGCCGATGCGGCAACTGCTGACGGTGGAGCTGCCGTTGGCGGTGCCCGCCGCGATGGCCGGGCTGCGCATCGCCACGGTCTCCGCGGTCGCCCTGACCACCGTCGGCGCGATCGTCGGGTACGGCGGGCTGGGCAACCTCATCTACGCCGGGATGAACTCCTATTTCAAGGCGCAGGTGCTGACCGCGTCCGTGCTCTGCGTGCTCATCGCGGTCGCCTTCGACCTGCTGCTGCTCGGCGCGGAACGGCTACTCACGCCCTGGCGGCGGGCCGACCGGGGCCCCCGGTCGGCCCGCGGGCGCGCGCTGTCGGCGGCCTCCGGACGGCGGGCATGAGCACCCTCGCCGCGGTCTGGGCCTGGCTGACCACCGCCGCCAACTGGTCGGGGGATAACGGTATTTGGCACCGCCTCGCCCAACACGTCGTCCTCACCTTCGCCTGCCTCGTCCTCAGCGCCCTGATCGCGCTGCCGGTGGCGCTGACGCTGGGACACCTGGGCCGCGGCGGCGCGCTCGCGGTCAACCTGGCCAACGTCGGCCGCGCGGTGCCGACCTTCGCGGTCCTCGTGCTGCTCCTGCTGACCCCGATCGGGCGGCACGGGCAGTGGCCGACGATCATCGCGCTGGTGCTGTTCGCCATCCCGCCGCTGCTCACCAACGCCTACGTCGGGATGCGAGGGGTGGACCAGGACGTGGTCCGGGCCGCGCGGGGCATGGGGATGACCGGGGCCCAACTGGTGTGGCGGGTGGAGGCGCCGCTGGCGCTGCCGCTGGTGCTGACCGGCGTGCGGATCGCCGCCGTGCAGCTCGTCGCCACCGCCACGTTGGCCGCGCTGGTGGGCGGCGGTGGGCTCGGCCGGATCATCACCGCGGGCTTCAACCTGGCCAGCACCCCGCAGGTGGTGGCCGGTGCGGTGGTGGTGGCGGTGTTCGCGCTGCTGATGGAGGGAGTGTTCGAGCTCGTGCAGCGGTACGCGCCGGCCCGGGCACGCGGACGGACCCCGTGAGCGTGGCCCGTCCGACCCGCCGCCCGCACCGTGGTCCGCGGACCGCGTTGGTGGCCCTGGCCGTGTTGGCCGGGCTGGCCTCCTGCGTCGGTGGTCCGTCGTTGGAGCACCGCGGGGCGATCACCGCGGCGCCCGGCGACAGCCACGAACTGTCCGTCGGCTCGGCCGGGTTCACCGAGAGCGAGCTGCTCGCCCAGATGTACGCGACGCTGCTCCGGCAGGCCGGATACCGAACCCACCTGCTCACCGTCGGCAACCGCGAGCTGTACGAACCGGCGCTGGAGGCCGGCCAGATCGACGTCGTCCCCGAATACGCCGCCACCTTCGCGGACTGGCTCAACGCCAAGGAGCACGGGCCCGAGGCGGTCCCGGTCGCCTCCCCCGACCGGGACGTCACCATGGCCGCGCTGCGCCGGCTCGCCGCGCCGCGCGGGCTGACCGTGCTCCCGCCGGGCCGCGCCGTCGACCAGAACGCCTTCGCGGTACGCGCCTCCTACGCCGCCGAGCACGGCCTCCGCACCCTCAGCGACCTGGGTCGCGCCAAGCTGCCGGTGCGGCTGGCGGCCGGCGACGAGTGTGTCCAACGGCCCTTCTGCGCACCCGGGTTGCGGAAGACCTACGGCATCGACATCACCGCCGTGGACCCGAAGGGCGTCGGCACCACACCGGCGAAACAGGCCGTGCAGAACGGCCAGGACCAGATGGTGCTGACCACCAGCACGGACGCCACCCTCGACCAGTTCGGACTGGTCGTCCTCATCGACGACCGGAAGCTCCAGAACGCCGACTACATCGTCCCCGTCGTCAACCACGCACGGGCCGGCGGTGCCCGCCCGGTCGCCGCGCTGAGCCGCCTCAACACGGTGCTGACCACCGAGGACTTGGCCCGGCTCAACGAACAGGTCGACAGCTGGCGCCGGCTCCCCGCCGACGTGGCCCACAACTACCTCATGGAGAAAGGGCTGTTGAGGAAAGGCTGACACCGCCCGAGCCGGTGTTTCACGTGAAACACCGCGCTGCGAAGGCCGTTTCACGTGAAACGTCGCGTCCGCCCCGCGCCCGCCTCACTCCGTAGGGACGGAATCCACCTCCGGCCGCCCCCGCGACACTCCCCGCACCTCCGGTGCGATGGTGCGGCGCAGCGCCTCGTGCAGGGTCGTCGGGGTCAGGACGCCCACCAGCCGTGGGCCGTCCAGGACCGCGATCCACCCGGCGTCGTGCTTCAGCATCTCGCTGAACGCGTCCTTGAGCGTCCCGGTCACCGGGATCCACGCCTCCATGCGGCGGGCGTGGTCCGCGACGGTCCCGCCCGCGCCCGCCAGGCGTTCCGTGCCCACCCAGCCGTGCAGCGCACCGTCGGCGTCCAGCACCACGGCCCAACGGGCCTCCTCGCCCCGCAGCCGGGTCACCGCCTCCGCGGCCGGCTCGGCGAGCCGGGCGAACGGCGGTCGTTCGAGGTCGTCGCGGTCGATGGAGGTCACCGAGAGCTGCTTCAACGCCCGGTCCGCGCCCACGAATTCGGCGACATAGGGCGTCGCGGGAGCGCCGAGCACCCGCGCCGGGGTGTCGAACTGCTCGATGCGGCCGGCACCGTAGACCGCGATCCGGTCGCCGAGCCGGATGGCCTCCTCGATGTCGTGGGTGACCAGCAGCACCGTCTTGTGCATATCGGCCTGGAGCCGCAGGAACTCCTTCTGGAGGCGGTCCCGGACGACCGGGTCGACGGCGCCGAACGGCTCGTCCATGAGCAGCACGGGCGGATCGGCCGCCAGCGCGCGGGCCACCCCCACCCGCTGGCGCTGCCCGCCGGACAACTGGTCGGGGTAGCGCGGTCCGTAGACGGCCGGGTCCAGGCCGACCAGGTCCAGGAGCTCGGCGGCCCGCTCCCGCGCCTTGGCCCGCTTCCAACCGGTCAGCACCGGCACCGTCGCGGTGTTGTCGAGGACGGTCCGGTGCGGGAAGAGGCCGGTTTGTTGGATGACGTAGCCGATCCGGCGGCGGAGCCGTACCGGGTCGACTCCGGAGACGTCCGCACCGTCGACGAGGATCCGGCCCTCGGTGGGGTCGATGAGCCGGTTCACCATCATCATGGTCGTCGTCTTCCCGCACCCGGACGGGCCGACCAGCGTGACCAACTCGCCCTTGCCGACCTCGAAGGAGAGGTCGTCGACGGCCGTCGTCCCGTCGGGATAGCGCTTGGTGACCGACTCGAACCGGATCATTGCGCCATTGAATCCCGCGCCCCGTCGCCGTTCCCGTCATGCGGGCAATCGAGTGGGGAAACGGAACGGTGGCGGGGGCCGTACGAGTGCTTCGGGGGCACCGCCTCTCGTCCTCCCGCGCCCGGCCCGTTCGGCGTGCTTACGATCCACTTCGGCCGCCTCCTCGGAAGGGTGGAAGGGAACGCCACATGAGAGCCGTAGCAATCAACGCCTTCGGTGAGGACCCGCAGCTGATGGAGCTGCCGCAGCCTGAGCCGGGACCCGGTGAGGTCCTGGTGCGGTTGGCCGCGGCCGGCCTTAACCCGATCGACTGGAAGCTGGCCGACGGCCACTTCGGGAAGGCCGTGCAGGCCACCTTCCCCCTGGTGCTGGGAGCGGACGGGGCGGGGGAGGTGGTCGCGGTGGGAAGTGGCGTACGGCGGTTCACCGTGGGGGACCCGGTGTTCGGCCAGTTCCAGCGGCCCGAGCGGGGCGGCGGTTCCTACGCCGAGTTCGCCGCGGCCCGGGAGGGCGACATCGCGCTGGCCGCCCGCAGCGTGACCTACGCGACCTCGGCGGCCGTGCCGACGGCCGGGATGACCGCATACAACCTCATCGAGGAGACCCGGGTCGGTGAGGGGCGGCGGGTACTGATCGTCGGTGCGACCGGCGGGGTCGGCACCTTCGCCACCCAGATCGCGGCCGGTCGCGGCGCCGAGGTCATCGCCACCGCCCGCCCCGCCAAGGCGGAGTTGATGCGTACGTTGGGCGCCGCGGAGACCGTCGACCACACCGCGGGCCCGATCGCCGACCAGGTTCTCGCGGCCCACCCGGAAGGGGTGGACGTGCTGATCGACATGACCAGCGACGCCAAGGGCTTCGTCGAGATGACCCGGGCCGTGCGGGACGGCGGGGTGGCGGTCTCGCTGATCGGTGCCGCCGACGCCGATGTCCTGACCGAACACAATCTGCGCGGCTTCAACTTCGTCAACCGCCCCTCCCCCCAACTCCTGGAGATCCTCGCCGGGCACCTCGACGCGGGGCGCCTCACGGTCCTGGTGGGCCTCGAAGTCCCCCTGGAGGAGGCCCCGGGGGCGCTGGCGGCCAGCCGCACCGGGCGGGCGCAGGGGAAGACCGTCCTGGCGATCTGAGCCGGGCGGCCCGGGACGTCGCCTCGGGGCCCGGCACCGTCCGCGGTCGATGCTTGGGCACCGTCGTGCGGCGGAGGCGGGCGGCCAGCGGGCCGGCCGTGGCGAGGGCGATGACCAGCGCGGCCGTGCCGATCGTGGTCCACACACCGGTGCGCAGGGAGGCGGTCAGGGCGTCGGTGTAGGCGTCGGCGGCGGGGCGGGAGATCGCGGTGGGCAGGGCGTCCAGGAGGCGGGTGCGGAGCAGCGCCAGCACCGCGGACAGCAGGGCGCAGGCCAGCGCGCAGCCGAGCGCGGTGCCGACCAGCGCGCGGCGTCGGCGGCGGACGAGCAGCAGTCCGGCCAGGAGGCAGAGGGCGGCGGCCGGCGGCAGCAGCCGGGCACCGGTGCGCGCGGCCTGGAAGCCGGTCCGGAGGCGGGGCACGTCGGGGGACTTGAGCAGCACGATCGAGGTGCCGGTGGGCGGCACGTGGCGAACGATGTCGATGCCCAGGCCGTTGCCGGCGAGTTGGTGCCGCACGCGGGCGAGGACCGGTGCGAGGTCGAGGGTGACGGGGCCGTTGCCGGAGGTGGTGAGGGTGCCGTCCAGGGTCCGGTGGGCGGTGCGGTGCACCCCGGTCCAGAGCGCGGGGAACGTGCGGGCGGTGACGACCTGACGCACCTGTTTGTCCACGAACTCGCGGATGCCGAGGGTGAACTTCCGTCGTAGCGCGGGTCGTTCGGCGCAGGGGACGACCTTGAGCAGTCCGTCGAGCCGGACGTGCGGCATCACGCCGTTGGTGACGTCGTGGACGATGGCGTCCTGGACGGCGGGGTTGTCGGCGAGCGGGGCGACCGTGGCCACATAGCGGTCGGTGTCGGTGAGTTCGGTGCGGGCCCAGGCGGCGGCCAAGCTCAGCGGCAGCAGCAGCGTTCCGAGCACCAGCAGCGCTCCGCCGGCCAGTGAGCGGGCCCGGCGCGGCCGTCCCGGCGGGCAACGTGCCTCCGCCTCCCGGCCGTCGGCGCGTGCGGGTGCACTCGCTGACATCGCGTCGCAGTCCTTCCTGCCCCGGCGGTTGCTGCCACCCTCCAGGCAAGTCGGTGCGGGGGGCGGTCGCGAGCGGGGCCGGTGCCAACGGGTGACCGCGGGGACGTGCGGCGGCACGGCGCTCGCGCGGTGCTCAGCCGGACCGTCGGGGCGCGGGGTCAGTGCCGGTGCGGTCCGGGGCGGTGGACGGGGCCGTGGGAGTCGTCGCAGTGGCTGCCGGACGGCTGCGCGGGGCCGGGCCCGGGGCCCAGGGTGAGCAGCTCGTCCTCGTCCTGTTCGCCGAGGTGGTCGACCTGGAGGGTGGCGTGGGTGATGCCGTACTCCGTGCGCAACAGCTCCTGGAGGCTGCGGCGGACCTTGTGGCAGTCGCCGCCCGGGGCCACGAGGATATGCGCGGACAGCGCGGGCTGCCCGGAGGTGATCTGCCAGATGTGCAGGTCGTGCACCTCCACGACCTGCTCGGCGGCGACGAGGTGGTCGCCCAGCGCGTCCGGGTCGATCCCGGCCGGCGCGGCCTCCATGAAGATCCGGCCGGACTCCCGTACCAGCCCCGTGCCGGCCTTCAGCATCAGCGCGACGACGACCAGCGAGGCGATCGCGTCGGCCCGGGCGAAGCCCGTGGTCAGCACGATCAGCCCGGAGATCGCGGTGGCGATGAAGCCGAACAGGTCGGTGAGGATGTGCTGGTAGGCGCCCTCGACGTTCAGGCTGGAGCGGTTGGCCTTCGACAGGAACCAGGTGCAGATCAGGTTCACCACGACACCGGACAGCGCGGTGATCACCACCAGGCCGCCGGTGACCTCGGGTGGCGAGATCAACCGCTGGACCGCCTCGTAGGCCAGCCAGAGGGAGAGCACCAGCAAGGTGATGCCGTTGGCCTGCGCGGAGAGGATCTCGGCGCGTTTGAGGCCGTAGGTGTAGCCGCCCCGCGCGGGCTTGGCGGCCAGGCGCATCGCCACCAGGGCCAGCACGATCGAGACCGCGTCGGTCAGCATGTGGGCCGCGTCCGAGATCAGCGCCAGCGACTGCGCCAGGAAACCGATGACGACCTCGATCGCCATGTAGGCGGTCAGCAGGATGAGCGCGGCCCGCAGCCAGCGCCGGTCGGCGTCGGGGGAGACCCCGTGGGCGTGGCTGTGTGCATGGCTGTGCCCACTGTGGGCGTGCTCGGTCATGGCGCGCTCCTTCTCGGCTCCACCTTGCTCGTCGCTGCGAAGCAAACCGCACTTCGGCGAAAGATCCAAAGGCTGCATCGGTGACCGTTGTCATTACCGTCGAACGGGCTATCGTGCCTGGTCAGAGCGGTGTCTTGCGGGAGCGCACGGGCGGCGGCGGGATCCGGTCACGGAGCGGAGCGTCCGGCGTTTCGCGGGAGACACCCGGTTTCACGTGAAACATGTGTGCGGTCTCACGGCGGGCAGTGGCGACCGGGCGGGAGAAAAGAGGACAGCGCGCGGATCCCCCTCGCGCGCTGTCCGGTCCATGGCCGGGCCCGCCTCGTTCCGGGCCCCCGGACAGTAATAGCAAGTAATTGCGCATCGCGTGCAAGATGGTGCGGGGTGGGCGCACCGGGACGTGCCGCGGCGCGGGGGACCTCCCCGGAAGCCGCGACGGCCCGGCCGGTCAGTAGAGTTCGGCACCCGTCCCCCGACGGGACTCCGCTCCGCAAGACCCGCCCCTTCGCGCCCCGAGGTACCCCGCCGTGACTCCCCCGCTTCCGCTCTCCGTCGTTGGTATCGGGGCCGATGGCTGGGACGGGTTGGCGCCGGCCGCGCGGCGGGAGTTGGGCGCGGCCGAGGTACTGATCGGCGGGGCGCGACAGTTGGCGTTGCTGCCGGACGCGTGCACGGGCGAGCGGGTGGCGTGGCCCTCGCCGCTGCGACCCGCGGTCCCCGAACTGCTCGCGGCGCACGCCAGACGGCGGGTCTGCGTGCTGGCCAGTGGGGACCCGATGTTCTACGGGATCGGGCGGACCCTGACCGAGGTGATGGCGGAGGACCCCGCGGTGCGGCGGCCGCTGCGGGTGGTGCCGCATCCGTCGTCGGTGGCGTACGCCTGCGCCCGGTTGGGCTGGGCGGTGGAGGACGCCGAGGTCGTCACGCTCGTCGGACGGCCCGCGGAGAACCTGGTGCGGGCGCTGCACGACGGGCGGCGGGTGCTGGTGCTGTCGGCCGGGGCCGGGACGCCCGGCGAGGTCGCGGCGCTGCTGCGGGCGCGGGGCTTCGGCCCGAGCCGGATGCGGGTGTGGGAGCAACTCGGCGGCCCGCGCGAGCGGTTGGTCGAGGGCACCGCGCGGGCGTGGGACGCACCCGCCGGCGACCCGCTCAACGTGATCGCGCTGGACTGCACGCGGGAGCCGGACGCCCCGCGGCTGCCGGTCGTGCCCGGGCTCCCCGACGACGCCTACGAGCACGACGGCCAGTTGACCAAGCGCCACATCCGGGCGGCCACGCTGGCCGCGCTCGCCCCCGCGCCCGGCGAACTCCTCTGGGACGTCGGCGGCGGCTCCGGCTCCATCGCCGTCGAATGGCTGCGCGCGCACCGCAGTTGCCGGGCGGTCAGCGTCGAACGGGACGCGGCGCGGGCGGCGCGGATCGACCGCAACGCGCGGGCGCTCGGCGTCCCGGGCCTCCGGGTGGTGCACGGGGCGGCGCCCGCCGCGCTGGCCGAACTGCCCTCGCCGGACGCGGTGTTCATCGGTGGCGGGCTGACCGCGCCGGGGTTGCTGGACGCCTGCTGGGAGGCGCTGCCCCCGGGCGGCCGGCTGGTCGCGAACACCGTGACGCTGGAGTCCGAGGCGCTGCTGACCGAGTGGTACCGGCGGCACGGCGGCGAGTTGGTGCGGCTCGCGGTCGCCCACGCGGTGCCGGTCGGCGGCTTCACGGGGTGGCGGCAGGCGATGCCGGTCACCCAGTGGTCGGCGGCGAAGCCCGCGCGGCCCGGTGCGCCGGAGCCCGGCCCGCGGGGGGCCGCCGCGCCGTCCCGTCCCCAGGACCCTTCGTAACCTCCCCAGGAGACCGACAGCATGACCGTTCACTTCATCGGCGCGGGCCCCGGTGCCGCCGACCTGATCACCCTGCGCGGCGCCCGCACCCTCGCCTCCTGCGGGGTGTGCCTCTACGCGGGGAGCCTGGTGCCGCGCGAACTCCTCGCCGCATGCCCGCCCGGGGCCCGGCTGATCGACACCGCGCAGCTCGACCTGGACGCGATCACCGCGGAGCTGGTCCGGGCGCACGAGGAGGGGCACGACGTCGCCCGACTGCACTCCGGTGACCCGTCCGTCTTCAGCGCGGTGGCCGAGCAGATGCGCCGGCTGGACGCGGCGGGGGTGCCCTACGAGGTCGTGCCGGGCGTGCCGGCGTTCGCCGCGGCGGCGGCCGCCCTCAAGCGCGAACTGACGGTGCCCACCGTCGGCCAGACCGTCGTCCTCACCCGCGTCGCCCAGCGCGCCACGCCCATGCCGGACGGCGAGGACCTGGCGACCCTGGGCCGCAGTGGGGCGCTGCTGGTGCTGCACCTCGCGGCGATGTACGTCGACCGGATCGTGGACGAACTGCTGCCGCACTACGGCGCGGACTGCCCGGCAGCCGTCGTGGCGATGGCCTCCCGGCCCGAGGAGCTCGTCCTGCGCGGCACGCTCGGCGACATCGCCGGGCAGGTGAAGGCCGCCGGGGTGGTCCGGACCGCAGTGATCATGGTCGGCCGCACCCTGGGGGCCGAGCAGTTCCGCGACAGCCACCTCTACTCGCCGGAGCGGGAGCGGCCGCACGCACCCTGCGGCGAGGGCGCCTGAGGAGGCGTCAAGAGCCGCGCATACCTGGCCTATCCGACTGAATTGTATGACCGCATCGGGGTGAAAGTCTGTTTTCCCGACCTCGGACGCCGGTAAGGAAGCGTCGACACCCAGGGGGATCCGACGCTAAAGGAGCATGTCCACGATGCGTACCAGAATGGCCGCCGGCGCGGTCGTCGCCGCGACCCTACTGACCCTCACCGGTAGCACTGTCGCCAGTGCCAACGGCAAGGACAACCAGCCCCGGTTGAAGGACAGCCCCATCCAGATGGTCGCCTGTGCCCTTGGGACCGCACTGGGCTCGCTCACCGGCGGGGACGCCACCTGTGTGCGGGACCGGATGGATCGGGCCCGCGAGGACCAACGCCGGAAGGGGCAGCGTAAGGACAAGCTCGGTCGCGGCGCCGGGCGCGCGGACGAGATGGGGCGTTCCAGCGGCACCGGCCGTGAGGACGGCCTGGGCACCGGGGAGATGCTGCCGCGGATGTGACGAGCGGCGTACGGCGGGGGCCGGGTCCTGGCCGGCCGGCGTGGGTTTCACGTGAAACCTCCAGCGCCGGCCGCGCTAGGCACCCGGCCCCCGCGGCTCCGCCCGGCCCACCACCAGTCCCGCCCGGTCGATGCAGACGACGTCGACCGCGACCGGCGCGCCGCGCAGGACGGCCAGCGACTCGTCCCGGGCCGTGGCCGCCACCAGGTCGCCGAGCGGAACGCCGGCCGCCGTGCACAACTGGAGTGCGGCGAGGCCGGTGTTGGCGCCGGCCACCGCCTCCGCCAGCGCCTCGTCGGCACCGCCGCGCCGGGCCAGCTCGGCCAGGAAGCCCTTGTCCACCTGGGACCGTGCCGAGTGCAGGTCCAGGTGCCCGGCCGCCAACTTGGAGAGCTTGGCGAAGCCGCCGCAGATCGTCAGCCGGTCGACGGGGTGGCGGCGGATGTACTTGAGCACCGCCCCCGCGAAGTCCCCCATGTCCAGCAGCGCGTCCTCCGGCAGATGGTGCAGGGCGACCGCGACCTTCTCCGACGTCGAGCCGGTGCAGCCGGCGACGTGCCGCCGGCCCGCGGCCCGGGCCACGTCCACCCCGCGCCGGATCGAGTCGATCCACGCCGAGCAGGAGTACGGCACGACGATCCCGGTCGTCCCCAGGATCGACAGCCCGCCCAGGATGCCCAGGCGCGGGTTCCAGGTGCTGCGTGCGATCTCCTCGCCGTGGTCGACGGAGATCGTGACCTCGACGTCCGCGGTCGCGCCGGGTCCGCGGTGCGCCTCCGCGACCCGCGTCAGATGCTCCCGGATCAGTTGGCGCGGTACGGGATTGATGGCGGGTTCGCCGACGTCCAGCGGGAGTCCGGGGCGGGTGACCGTGCCCACGCCGGGGCCCGCCCGGTAGACCACGCCGGTCCCGGCCGGCAGCGCCCGTACCGTGGCGCGCACCAGCGCCCCGTGCGTCACATCGGGATCGTCCCCGGCGTCCTTCACCACCCCGGCCATGGCGGTGGCAGGTTCCGGCCCGGCGGCGGTCAGTTCCTCGACGGCGAGTGCGAAGGCCGGCGTCTGCCCCTTCGGCAGCGTGATGGTGACCGGGTCCGGGAACTCGCCGCTCAGCAGCGCGGTGTAGGCGGCCGTGCCGGCCGCGGTCGCGCACGCCCCGGTGGTCCACCCGTGCCGCAGCCCGGTGTGCGCGAGCTGTGCGCTGCGGCCTCCCGTACCCTTCGGTTGCGTTTCACCCACGGAGGATCCCGCCGCTCATGTCGTCCGCACCCGTCCATGACTCCGTCCGCCATGCGTTGATCCTCGGCGGCACCACGGAGGCCCGCCGGCTGGCCGCGGCGTTGGCGGCGGAGCCGGGGGTGCGGGTGACGAGTTCACTGGCCGGTCGGGTGGCGGCGCCGCGGCTGCCCGCCGGGGAGGTGCGCATCGGTGGGTTCGGCGGCCCCGAGGGCCTGGCCCGCTGGCTGCGGGAGCACGCGGTGGACGCGCTCATCGACGCCACCCATCCTTTCGCCGGCACGATCAGTTTCCATGCGGCCCGGGCTGCCGCCTGCGCCCATGTTCCCCTGTTGGCGCTCCGCCGCCCCGGTTGGGGCGCGCAGCCCGGCGACGTCTGGCACCCGGTCCCCACCCTCGCCGAGGCCGCCGCCGTCCTGCCCGCGCTCGGCGGCCGGGTCTTCCTGACCACCGGCCGGATGGGGCTGGCGCACTTCGCCCACCTCACGGACCAGTGGTTCCTGGTCAGGTCGGTGGACGCGCCCGAGCCCCCGCACCCGCCCCGGATGACCACGCTCCTGGACCGCGGCCCGTTCACCCTCGACGGGGAACGGGAGTTGCTGCGCCGCCACCGCATCGACGTCCTGGTGACGAAGGACAGCGGCGCCGCGGCGACCGCGCCCAAGCTGGCCGCCGCCCGGGAGGCAGGGGTGCCGGTGGTGGTCGTCCAGCGGCCACCGGTCCCGGAGGGCGTGCCGGTGGCCGCGGAACCGGACGCGGCGGTGGAGTGGGTGCGGGCGCTGCTCGGCTGACGCCCCGTGAGGGGTCAGCGCTCCGGGTACCGCCGCGGCGTCCAGACCGCCTCCGTGCCGTCGTCGCGCCGCACCCGCTGTGTCTGTGACGAGCCGACCAGCAGGATCGTGCGCATGTCGACCTGGGTGGGATCGAGGTCGGTGAGCGGGACGGTGCGCAGCGACTCCTCGGGGCCGCCGATGTCGCGGGCGAGCATGACCGGGGTGTCCGGCGCGCGGTGCTCCAGCAGGACGTCCCGGGCCTTGGCCACCTGCCAAGTGCGGCTGCGGGAACCGGGGTTGTAGAGGGCCAGCGCCAGGTCGGCGGCGGCCGCCGCGCGCAGCCGTTCGGCGATCACCTCCCAGGGCTTGAGCCGGTCGGAGAGCGAGATCACCGCGTAGTCGTGGCCCAAGGGGGCGCCGGCGCGGGCGGCGGCGGCGTTGGCGGCCGTGACACCGGGCAGCACCCGCACCGGGACGGAGCGGTAGGGCTCCCGGGACGCTACTTCGAGGACCGCGGTGGCCATCGCGAAGATGCCCGGGTCGCCGCCGGAGACCACCGCCACCCGGCGGCCCCGGCGGGCCAGGTCGAGGGCGAACTCGGCGCGCTCGGACTCGACCTTGTTGTCGGAGGCGTGCCGGCGCTGGCCCGGGCGCACCGGGACGCGGTCCAGGTACGTGGCGTAGCCGACGAGGTCGGCGGCGGCGGCCAGGGCGCCGCGGGATTCCGGGGTGAGCCAGCGCGGCCCGGCCGGCCCGGTGCCCACCACGACCACCTCGCCGGCGTCCGTGGCGGCCGGCTCCGGCTCCTCGGTCGCGGTGGCGATGCGGCTGGGGACGACCGCGACGGAGAAGTACGGAACGCTGTCGGCGTCGACGTCGGACAGCGCGCCGGTGCGCTCCCCGGCCATCGTGGCGCGCTCGACGTAGCGGGCCTCCGGCATCCGGCCGGAGCGCTCCAGGGCGCGGCGGACGGTGGGGAAGGTGCGGCCCAGCTTCATCACCACCGCGGAGTCGGTGGCGCTCAGACGGGCCGTCAGCTCCTCCTCGGACAGCGTGCCGGGGAGGACGGTCAGTACCTCGTCGGCCTCGGTGAGGGGGGTGCCCAGCCGGGCCGCGGCGGCGTTGATGGAGGTGACGCCGGGCACGACCTCGGTGGGGTAGCGGTGCGCCAGCCGCTTGTGCATGTGCTGGTACGAGCCGTAGAAGAGCGGGTCGCCCTCGGAGAGCACCGCGACCGTGCGGCCGGCGTCGAGATGGGCCGCGAGCCGCGCCGCCGCCGCCTCGTAGAACTCGTCCAGGGCGCCGCGGTAGCCGCCGGGGTGGTCGGTCGACTCGGTGGTGACCGGGTAGACCAGGGCCTCCTCGACGTGGTCCGGGCGGAGGTGCCGGGCGGCGATGGAGCGCGCGATGGAGCGGCCGTGCCGGGCGCTGTGGTACGCCACCACATCGGCCTCGGCGATGACCTCCACCGCCCGCACGGTCATCAGGGACGGGTCGCCGGGGCCGAGGCCGACGCCGTAGAGGCGCCCGGCGGAGTGCCGCGGGGAGTGCGCGGCCGGCTGGTCCGGCGCGCCGCTGTGGGACTGCTGCTCGCGCACGCTCACTCCTCCTCGCTCGCCAGGGCGTTGAGCGCCGCCGCGGCCATGGCGCTGCCGCCGCGCCGCCCGCGCACCACGATGTGCTCCAGCTTCGACGGGTGGCCGATCAGCGCGTCCTTGGACTCGGCCGCGCCTATGAAGCCGACCGGGATGCCGAGGACGGCGGCGGGGCGCGGCGCCCCCTCCTCGATCATTTCGAGGAACCGGAAGAGGGCGGTGGGGGCGTTGCCGAAGGCGACCACGGCGCCCTCCAGCCGGTCCCGCCACAGTTCGAGCGCGGCGGCGCTGCGCGTGGTGCCCATCCGGGCGGCCAGCTCCGGAACGGCCGGATCGCCGAGGGTGCACAGCACCTCGTTGTCCGCGGGCAGTCGCCTGCGGGTCACGCCGCTGGCCACCATGGTGGCGTCGCACAGGATCGGCGCACCGGCGCGCAGCGCGGCCCGGGCACTGGCCACGACGCCCGGGGTGAAGGCCAGATCGCGGACGAGATCGACCATGCCGCAGGCGTGGATCATGCGGACCGCGACCCGGCTGACATCGGCGGGCAGTTCGGACAGGTCCGCCTCGGCGCGGATGGTGGCGAAGGACTGGCGGTAGATGGCCGCCCCGTCCTTTTCGTAGTCGAACGCGGTCACTTGAGCCTCGGGGTCGTGGGTTGAGGGGTGGAAGGGGGGCGTGGGGCGTCGGCGGAGGGTGCCAAGTCCCGTGTGTCCGCGGCCGGTTCGGCCCGTACGCGGGAAGCCGGGTCCTGTGGTGTTTCACGTGAAACGGCGCTCGGTCGGGGCGTTTCACGTGAAACATCCGTCGGGGCGGGGGAGTTGGGGCGCACGGCGGTGGTGCGGTATCCGTCGGGCGTCGCCAGGACGTCGATCCAGGCGCCGTGCGGATGCCCGCAGCGCCGTGCACAGCCCGACCAGTGGACAGGCGGGCCGACGGGCGGGGTGGACCCGTCCGCCGGGACGGGCCGGCCCGCGGCGAGGGCGGCCGACGCATCCCCCCGCACGTCCGTCAGGGACTTGGCGCAGCCGGGGAGGCCGGTGCAGGCGGTGACCCCGCGCCACGGGGAGGCCGGGTCGGTGACCAGACCGGCGGCGGCGAGCTCGCCCAGCCGTCGGTCCGCCGCGCTCGCCGGCAGGCCGGGGACGACGATGCCGCGCCAGGGCGTGAGGCGCAGCGCGCCGGAGCCGTCCGCCGCGGCGACCTCGGCCAGCAGCCGCCACTGGGCCGCGGTCAGCCGGCCGAGCGGCGCCAGGACCACCAGGGCGCGGCGGCCGTCCGGGCCCTCGACCGGGCCGGGGACGGTGGCATCGGCGTACGGCACCGCCGGCCGCGGGCCGGGCGCCGCGGGGTATGTGGCGGGCTCGGCGGTGATGCCCGCGGCCCGCAGTGCGCCGCGCACGTCGTGGACGGTGAGCGGGCGCGCGGCGGGGAGTTCGGTGACCCGCCAGGCGCCGCTGTCGCTCTCCGCCGCGGCGGAGAGGAAGGTCTCGGCGGCGATCAGCGCCGCCCGCGGGACGTCGTCCGCCGCGATCCGCAGCGCCGCCGGGTCCGCACCGACGCGGAGCAACGCCCCGTGCCCGGACGCGGCCCCCGGCGCGAACGCGGTGCCCGCCGGAGCCCGTCGGCCGGATTCTGCGAGCAAGGTCACATCGCCGCCGAGCCCCGCCACATCGCCCCGCCCGTCGTCGAGGGCGAACAGGAAACGGCCCGAAAGGGCCGTCGCCGGCTCGCTCGCGCACAGCAGCGCGTCCAGGCTCCGGGCCCACCACCGCACGTCGGAGGGGGTGTGGTGGTCCAGCCCGGCCAGCGGCGAGGCCAGTACGTTGCGGATCCGCTCATGACGTACCGACGGCAGCAGCCCGGCGTCGGCGAGGAGGGCGGCCAGGCGGTCGGCGCAGTCGTCGGGCAGGCCGCGGAGTTCGACGTTGCCGCGGGAGGTGAGCGAGAGGTGACCGTCGCCGAGGCGCTCTGCGGCGTCCGCCAGCGCGCGGGCCTGGTCTGCCGTCAAGTCCCCTGCGGGCAGCCGGACTCGGGCCAGTTCGCCGTCGGCGGCGGAGTGCAGCCGCAGCGCTCCCGGGCAGGCGTCACCGCGGTCCCGCACGGGCGGTCCGGCCCGGTCGGGGCGTCGAGAGGGGGAGGGCGGCATGGCGGCGAGCATACCTACGCGTCGGATCCCGGAACCGGGGCGAGGGGGGCGTACGGGCGGCCCCTCCAGGCGCGCTCCCGCGGCCCGGCCGCAGCCCTTACTATGCAGGTCGGCGGGTCGGCTGACCCGCCGGACGCCAGCGACGGCGCCAAGGGAGGAAGCCCGGTGAGAATCCGGCGCGGTCCCGCCACTGTGAACCCGGCCAGCGCCGGGTGAGCCAGGAACTCCCGCCGTCCATACGACCACCCGGGGCGTGGAATCCCCGAGGAAGGGCTGCGCCGTGATCCTGCTGCTGTCGACCTCCGACACCGATCTGCTCAGCGCCCGCGCGGCCACGGGGCCCGTGCCGTACCGGCTCGCCAACCCCGCCCGCCTCGACGTCGCCGAACTCCCCGGGCTCCTGGAGGGCACCGACCTCGTCGTGGTCCGCCTGCTCGGCGGCATCCGCGCCTGGGAGGACGGCCTGGACGTGCTGCTGGCCGCGGACCAGCACCGCCCGGTCGTCGTGCTCACCGGTGAACAGGCCCCCGACGCCCAGTTGATGGAGGCGTCCACGGTCCCGGTCGGCATCGCGGCCGAGGCTCACGCCTACCTCGCGCACGGCGGCCCGGCCAACCTCGACCAACTGGCCCGGTTCCTCAGCGACACCGTGCTGCTCACCGGCCACGGCTTCGAGCCGCCCGCGGCCGCGCCGTCCTGGGGCCCGCTGGAGCGTCCCGCCTCGGAGGCGACCGGTCCGAGGGTGGCCGTGCTCTACTACCGCGCCCACCACATGAGCGGCAACACCCGCTTCGTCCACGACCTCTGCGACCAGATCGAGCGGGCCGGCGGCCGGCCGACGCCGCTCTTCGTCGCCTCGTTGCGCGCCCCCGAGACGGAGTTGATCGAGGAGCTGCGCGGGGTCGACGCCATCGTGACCACCGTCCTGGCGGCCGGCGGCACCAAGCCCGCCGAGGCGTCCGCGGGCGGCGACGACGAGTCCTGGGACGCCGGCGCGCTGGCCGCCCTGGACGTGCCGATCCTCCAGGCGCTCTGCCTGACCGGGTCGCGGGCCGACTGGGAGGCGAACGACGAGGGGCTCTCGCCGCTCGACGCCGCCTCGCAGATCGCCGTGCCCGAGTTCGACGGGCGGCTGATCACCGTGCCGTTCTCGTTCAAGGAGATCGACGAGGACGGCCTCCCGGTCTACGCCGCCGACCCCGAACGGGCCGCCCGGGTCGCCGGGATCGCCGTCCGGCACGCCCGGTTGCGGCACATCCCGGCCGCCGAGAAGCGGCTGGCGCTGGTGCTGTCGGCGTACCCCACCAAGCACTCCCGGATCGGCAACGCGGTCGGCCTGGACACCCCGGCCAGCGCCGTCGAGCTGCTGCGCCGCCTCCGGTCCGAGGGCTACGACTTCGGCACCGAGCCGGTCCCGGGCCTGGCGTCCGGCGACGGCGACGAGCTGATCTACGCCCTCATCGAGGCCGGCGGCCACGACCAGGAGTGGCTGACCGAGGAGCAGTTGGCCCGCAACCCGGTCCGGATACCGGCCGCCGACTACCGCCGCTGGTACGCCACGCTGCCGCAGGCGCTCCGCGACTCCGTGGAGGAGCACTGGGGCCCGCCGCCCGGCGAGATGTTCGTCGACCGCAGCCGGAACCCCGAGGGCGACATCGTGCTGGCCGCCCTGCGCCGCGGCAACCTGCTGATCCTCATCCAGCCGCCGCGCGGCTTCGGCGAGAACCCGATCGCGATCTACCACGACCCCGATCTCCCGCCCTCCCACCACTACTTGGCGGCCTACCGCTGGATCGCCACACCCGCCGCCGACGGCGGCTTCGGCGCCGACGCCATGGTCCACCTCGGCAAGCACGGCAACCTGGAGTGGCTGCCCGGCAAGAACGCCGGCCTGTCCGCCGCCTGCGGCCCGGACGCGGCCCTCGGCGACCTGCCGCTGATCTACCCGTTCCTGGTCAACGACCCGGGCGAGGGCACCCAGGCCAAGCGCCGGGTGCACGCCACCCTGGTCGACCACCTCGTCCCGCCGATGGCCCGCGCCGACTCCTACGGCGACATCGCGCGCCTGGAGCAACTGCTCGACGAGTACGCCGCGATCTCCTCGATGGACCCGGCCAAGCTGCCCGCCATCCGCGCGCAGATCTGGACCCTGATCCAGGCCGCCAAGCTGGACCACGACCTCGGCCTGGAGGAGCGCCCGGAGGACGACGGGTTCGACGACTTCCTGCTGCACGTCGACGGCTGGCTCTGCGAGGTCAAGGACGCGCAGATCCGCGACGGCCTGCACGTGCTGGGCGCCGCCCCGGCCGGCGAGGCCCGGGTCAACCTCGTCCTGGCCATCCTGCGCGCCCGGCAGATCTGGGGCGGCACCTCCGCGCTGCCCGGGCTCCGCGAGGCGCTCGGGCTGGACGAGTCGGCCGCCACCCGCACCGCGGCCGACGACGCCGAGGCCGTCGCCCGCGGCCTCGTCCAGGCCATGGAGGACGTCGACTGGGACCGGGCCGCGGTCTCCCGGGTCGCCGAGGGCCACCCGGAGGCGGTCGCCGCGATCCTCGACTTCGCCGCCCGGGAGGTCGTCCCGCGGCTGGCCGCCACCACCGCCGAACTCGACCACGCGGTCCACGCGTTGAACGGCGGCTTCGTCCCGGCCGGCCCGTCCGGCTCGCCGCTGCGTGGCCTGGTCAACGTCCTGCCGACCGGCCGCAACTTCTACTCCGTCGACCCCAAGGCGGTGCCGTCACGGCTCGCCTGGGAGACCGGACAGGCGCTCGCCGACTCGCTGTTGGCCCGCTACCGCGACGACAACGGCGACTGGCCGCAGTCGGTGGGCCTGTCCCTGTGGGGCACCAGCGCGATGCGCACCTCCGGCGACGACGTCGCCGAGGCGCTGGCGCTGCTCGGTGTCCGCCCCGTGTGGGACGACGCCTCGCGCCGGGTCAACGGCCTGGAGGCCATCCCACTCGACGAGCTCGACCGTCCCCGCATCGATGTCACCCTCCGCATCAGCGGCTTCTTCCGCGACGCGTTCCCGCACGTCATCGGCCTGCTCGACGACGCGGTGCGGCTCGTCGCCGGCCTCGACGAGCCCGCCGAGGGCAACTTCGTCCGGGCCCACGCCCAGGCGGACCTCGCCGCGCACGGGGACGAACGCCGCGCCACCACCCGGATCTTCGGCTCCCGCCCCGGCACCTACGGCGCGGGCCTGCTCCAGCTCATCGACTCCCGTGACTGGCGCACCGACGCCGACCTCGCCGAGGTCTACACGGTCTGGGGCGGCTACGCCTACGGGCGCGGGCTGGAGGGCCGCCCGGCCCGGGAGGAGATGGAGACCGCCTACAAGCGCATCGCGGTGGCCGCCAAGAACACCGACACCCGCGAGCACGACATCGCCGACTCCGACGACTACTTCCAGTACCACGGCGGGATGGTCGCCACCGTCAAGGCGCTCAAGGGCAAGGCCCCCGAGGCGTACATCGGCGACTCGACCCGCCCGGAGACGGTCCGCACCCGGACGCTGGTGGAGGAGACCTCCCGGGTCTTCCGCGCCCGGGTCGTCAACCCCCGCTGGATCGAGGCGATGCGCCGCCACGGCTACAAGGGCGCCTTCGAACTCGCCGCCACCGTGGACTACTTGTTCGGCTACGACGCCACCACCGGAGTCGTCGCCGACTGGATGTACGACAAGCTGGCCCAGACCTACGTCCTGGATCCGGAGAACCGCGCCTTCCTCCAGGAGGCCAACCCCTGGGCGCTGCACGGCATCGCCGAGCGGCTGCTGGAGGCGGAGTCCCGCGGCATGTGGGAGAAGCCGGACGCGGAGACGCTGGCGGCGCTGCGGGAAGCCTTCCTGGAGACCGAGGGCGAGTTGGAGGGCGAGGACTGACGGTCCGGCACGGAGCGACGGGGCGGTGTTTCACGTGAAACACCGCCCCGCGCACGTCGGATGAGCGCGGCCGCTCCGCAACTCTCCCTGCCGCTGGGGCCGTTGGGCGAAGGCCGGCCTCAGCTTCCCGCGGTCCGGGCGCGAAGCTCTCCGTTGTCGGTGCTCAGATCGAGCCGGTACGGCCCGGCCGGGTCGTCATGGACGCCGATCCGCTTGGCGCCGTTGCCGGTCTGCGCGGACACCCGGTAGGGGGTGTCCGGCACGGTGACCGTGAGCGCGCCGTTCGACGTCTCGGCCCGGACGTTCTGCGGGGCGGTCGTGGTGAGGTTGATCTCGCCGTCGCTGGTCCTGGCCTCGACGCCCTTGCCCGCCAGGCCCTTTCCGGTGATCGCGCCGTTGCTGGTGCGCACGTTCACCGGCCCGGACACCCCGTCCAGGTCGATCTCCCCGTTGCTGGTGGTCACCCGCACCGCGGCCACCTTGGACAGGCTCAGCGAGCCGTTGGAGGTCCCGCCGGTCACCGGGACGGTGCCGGGCAGGTCGACGGTGTAGTCCACCGAGCAGCCGTCGCCGCAGCCGCCGAGCACCAGCGTCCCGCCCTCGACCTTGTGCGTGGGCCCCTGCGGCTTGTCGCCCGGGTAGGTGACCTTGCGGTGCACGCCGACGGCGTCCCCGCCCTTGCCGCCGTGCAGCGTCACGCCGCCGTTGCCGGTGTCCACGCGTACCGACGTGATCTTCTGCGACAGCGTGGCGTCGTCGGAGAAGGTCTTGCCGGCCACCAGACTGCACGCGCCGAGGGCCAGTACCCCGGCCCCGGCCAGCGCCGCCGTCCCGATGAAGCGGACGCTCCTGTGCATGAAATCCCCCCGGAATCCGTTCCGTTCACGGCTCCGGGTGGTGCCCGTCGCCCCGTGTCCCGAGCCCGGGTGGACGGCGTGCCGGCCGCCGCTCCGGGCTGGATGACGAAGACTCTAGGCAGCCCGCGGCCCGCCCGACCATGGGGCTATCCCCCGCAAAGAGACGGGTGCGGGCTTCCGGGTGCGACCCCTGGGAGCCGGTGCGACGCTGAAGTGGTCGGGACTGTTCCCCTGCGGTAGGAGGAGGCTTCCGGTGACCGGCACGGGTGAGCGTAGGAAGACGTGGAACGCCGAGATCAGCATCGTCGAGGCCGGGACCGAGGTGCGGTGCGAGGCCCGGCTGCGCGGCAAGGAGGGCGGGCAGATCGTCGGCGAGGGAACCGCCAAGTGCAATCCGGCGGACGAGAACGTCCCCGCCATCGGGGACGAGTTGTCGGTGGCGCGGGCGCTGTCGGACCTCAGCCATCAGCTCCTCAGCCGCGCCGCGCACGACATCGAGGTGCACACCGCCCGCCCCGTCGAGCGGCTGCACGCCTGACGAAAGGGGAGCGCGGCGCCCGGGCGGACGGTGGCCGACGGGGCCGGCCCGCCCGGGCGCCGCGCGTCAGCTCTCGATCGAGGAGATGTCCGGGCCGACCGTCAGCGTCACGGCTCCCGGTGTCGCCTGCGCCGACTCCACCGCCTTGACGCCCGGCAGTCGCGCGGCGAGCACCTCGGCCTGGGCCTTGAGGGCCGGCGGGTAGGTGATGGTGGTCTTGTCGGTGGGCTTGCCGTTGTCGGTGAAGACGACGGTGAAGCCGAGCTGGCGCAGCTTCTGCGCGCCCACTCCGGCGAGGCCGGTTTGGGTGGTGCCGTTGAGCACCCGCACCCGGACCGAGTGCGCGGTGATCGGGTTCTTGGCGGCCTCCGCGAACTTCTGCTTCCCCTCGGCACCGACCTCCCGGTCGTGGGCGAGGTCGCCGAACAACTCGCCGGCCTGCGGGTACTGCCAGATGACGTTGGCCTTGTCGGTGGGGACGTCCGCCTCGCGCGGGTAGGTCGGCACGGTGAGGAAGGTGAGGCGGTCGGAGGGGATGTCCTTGACCGTGGCGGCGAGGTCGTAGAGCGGCTTGATGCCGGCCAGGTCCTGGTCGGTGGTGAGGGACTTGGTCGCCGAGTCCAGGAAGCCGTAGAGGTCGGTCGGGCTGGTCAGCTTGGACTGTGCCTTGGCCGCGAGCGCCTTCATGAACTCCTGCTGGCGGCCGATCCGTCCGAGGTCGGAGCCGTCGCCGACGCTGTAGCGGGTGCGGACGTAGCCGAGCGCCTTCTCGTCCTTGATGGTCTGGCACCCGGCCTCCAGGTCGAGGTGGGCCTTCTTGTCGTGGATGGCCTGCTTGGGGCAGACCTCGATGCCGTCCAGCGCGTTGACCATGCCCTTGAAGCCCTGGAAGTCGACCGAGACGAAGTGGTCGATGCGCAGCCCGGTGTTCTTCTCGACGGTCTTGATGCTGCACGCCGCTGCCTTGCGGACGTCGCCGCTGAGCCCGCCGATCGAGAACGCCTCGTTGATCTTGAAGTGGTGCGGCGTGGACTTTCCGCCGTCGCCCTTGTCGCACTCCGGGATCCGCACCCAGGAGTCGCGCGGGAAGGACACCGCGGTGGCCCACTTATGGTTCGCCGCGATGTGCAGCACCATCAGGGTGTCCGACTGCATGGTGGTCAGGCCGCTGCCGTACTTGTCGCCGGTGCCGGCCCGGCTGTCGGAGCCGACGACCAGGATGTTCTTGGAGCCGGGGCTGAGGTTGACCGGCCGGTCGGTGCCCAGTTCGCTGTTCACGTCCGCGCCGTGGATGTTGCCGTTGAGGTGCTGGTACACCCAGGCGCCGGCTCCGAGGGTGCCCAGCAGGATGACGCCGAGCACCCCGCCGACCCAGGCGACGATCCGACCGCGCCGGGTCATCCGGGCCTTCCCGGCCTTGCGGGAGCCGCCGGCCCGCCGCCCGGGGCCCGACCGCCGGCGCTCGGCGCGGCCGCCCTCCGCCGCGGCCCGGCCGCCCCGGTTGCCGTCGCCCCGCCGGGCCGCCTGCTTGTGCGTCTGCCTGTCATGCACGCCGATGGTCCTTCTGGAACTGGTCTTGCCGGGTGGAGGTGAATGCGGGTGCGGGGGAGGGTGCGCCACCGGATGCCGGGAACGGCGGGAACGGCGAACGCAGCGGGCCGTGGGGCGGCGGCCCGCACCGGTGTCTCAGATGCCCTCGGTGGGCAACAGCCGGACGGATTCCGGGTCGTAACGGAGCCACTGCGGACTGCTGCCGCCGGGCACGGTGCGCAGCAGGCACCAGGTCTCGCCCGCGTCGTCCGTCCACCACGCGCTGATCCGGCCCAACTCCCAGGCACCGTCGGGATATTGGACCTCGACCGGCTGATAGACCCATCGCACCTCCGCCTCTGGAGGCGGGCTGTCCCAGGTCAGGGGTCCGCACCTCGTCGCCATCTCCCCCTCCGGCAGCGCCCGTTGCGCATGTCAGCCGCAACCCTACCGGCAACTTTTACAACGCTGTAGAAGTTGGTTGGTGTGCTACGGATCACAGACTATGTCCGTGGCATGGCGACCTGGAGAGCCCGGGATCAGTGTGCACTCACCACGGCGTTGCTGCCTTCAGAACGAGGAACAGAGCTACCGCGGCGTTCAACGAGGAGAGCGCGGAGGCCGCGGTGCCGGCCGCCGCGACCAGCGCGGCCAGCCCCGCCGGCGTCAGCGCCGGCGGCCAGGTGCGGGCCGACGGCACCGGCCCGAGCAGCGCCGCCACCCGCCGTGGTACCGGCCCCGGTTCGGGTGACGCGAACTGCGTCACCAACGGATACGGCGCGGGCCGCGAGAGCAACGCCGCCTTCCCCACCGCCCGCGCGGTCAGCCGCCGGTTGCCGACCGCCCGCGCCGCCTCCTCGTCCGCCCAGCGTTCGGCGCTGAAGGCGACCGCCGAACGCAGCGGCAGCAGCAGCGGGTTGACGCAGCCGGCCAGCCGGACGGCGAGCAGCGAGCGGTGGTGACGGCAGCGCAGATGCGCCTGCTCGTGGGCGAACAGGGCCCGTCGCTCGTCGTCGTCCAGGTTGTGCAACATCCCCTGGGAGACCGCGATCCGGCCGGGCCGGGCCGGTCGTCCCGGCCGCGCGGGCGTACCGGGCACGGCATAGGCGTAGGGCTCGTCGTCCGGCAGCACCACCGGATCGGCGCCGGTCGGCAGGACGGCCAGCGCGCGGTGCGCCCGCTCCCGGATCCGGCGGTCCCGGCGCAGCGCGCCGCCGCCCACCACCAACGCCCCGGTCAGCGCGAAGATCGCCGCGACGCCGGCCACCTCGGCGTACGGGACCGCGGCCCGCACCTCCGGGTCCGACCAGCCGTCCGGCAGCGGATTGCCGGGGAGTTGGGCGGTGCCGACGACCACCAGCAGCGCCAGGCAGAGCGTGCTGCACAGGCCGAGGACCGCGGCCAGCAGGGTCAACAGCCGGGTGGTGACCCGGGGATGGAGGTGCTGCTCCGCGAGCCGGGCGATCGGCAGCGCGGTGAGCGGCAGGATCAGCGGCAGGAAGACGAAGACGCCCACCTCCTCACCCCCCGCGTGCTTCGTCCGAGCGGCCCGCGCACCTGGTGCCCGGGCCGCGGCCCGCGGTGCCGTCGTCGTCCTCGGCGCGGGCCAGGAGGCTGCGCAGCACGTCCTCGTCGTGCGCCGAGAGCGCGGAGACGAAGCTGGTCAGCACGGCGTCCCGGTCCGGTTCGCCGTCCAGGACGCGGCGCATCCGCAGCGCGGCGAGCCCGGCCTCGTCGGCCGCGGGGGTCCAGGCGTAGGCCCGGCCGGTGCGTTCGCGGGTGACCGCGCCCTTGGCGTGCAGCCGGGACAGGATCGTCATCACGGTGGTGTAGGCCAGGTCGTCGCCCAGCCGCTCCTGCACCCAGGCGGCGGTGGCCGGCCCGGGCGCGTGGTGCAGCGCGGCCAGCACCTGGGCCTCCAACTGGCCCTGTCCGCGCCGGGCCCGCTCCCGCCCGTTGCCGCCGAGGGCCTTGCCGAAGGGGGTGGTGCCCATGTCGTCGCCTCCCGTCGCACCGGGCGTCCCGCGGGCTGGGACGCCGGGGCAGTTTACGGCGGTGGCCGCCGCGCTCCGGCGGGCTTTTCCGGGTGCACCCCGACGGCGCCGCGCCCCGCCACCAACTTCTACAGTCCTGTAGTTTTTCCGCCACGTCCTAGTTCACCGCCGGGGACCGCCAACGGCAACCGGCACCGGCCATCACCTGGAGGGAAGCATGGGAGTCTCGCTCGCCAAGGGCGGCAACGTCTCGCTGTCGAAGGAGGCGCCCGGCCTGACCGCGGTCTCGGTCGGCCTCGGCTGGGACGTGCGCACGACCACCGGCGCCGACTACGACCTCGACGCCAGCGCGCTGCTGTGCACCGACGCCGGCAAGGTCGCCTCCGACCAGCACTTCGTCTTCTACAACAACCTCACCAGCCCGGACGGTTCGGTCCAGCACACCGGCGACAACCTCACCGGTGAGGGCGAGGGCGACGACGAGACCCTCAACGTCACGCTGAGCGGGGTGCCGGCCGAGATCACCAAGATCGTGTTCCCGGTCTCGATCCACGACGCCGCCGGCCGCGGCCAGAACTTCGGCCAGGTGCGCAACGCCTACATCCGCGTCGTCAACCAGGCCGGCGGCGCCGAACTCGCCCGCTACGACCTGACCGAGGACGCCTCGACCGAGACCGCGATGGTCTTCGGCGAGCTCTACCGGCACGGCGCGGAGTGGAAGTTCCGCGCCGTGGGCCAGGGTTACGCCTCCGGCCTGGCGGGCATCGCCGCGGACTACGGCGTCAACGTCTGACACACGGGACGGCACAACGGGCGGGGCGGGGCCACGGAGGCCCGCCCCGCCCGCGCTGTCAGAGGTCGAACTCGGCCGGGGGGATGCCCAGCGCGAAGCACACCTCGCGCACCACCGCGCGCTCGGTCGGGTCGAAGTCCCCGTCCGCGCCGCCGATGACGACGCCGATCTGGAGCACCGCCCGCGCCTCCACCGGCTTCTTCTTCACCTTCCCTATCTCCTGCATCAGCGCGACCTTGCCGAAGTCGAAGTCGGCGGCCAACTTGTCCAGGCAGCCCTCGAAGCGGACCCGGAGGTCCTCGGCCGGGAAGTTCTGGAGCACCTCGTTGGTGGCGATCAACTGCGCCACCCGCCGCCGCTCGGTCGGGTCGACGACCCCGTCGGCGGCGGCCACCAGCGCGCACATCGCCATGCTCGCGTCGCGGAAGGCCCCGCTCTTGAGGTCGTTCTTCTTGGCGACGAGCTGGCTCTGCATCGTCGTCGCGGACTCCTTGATGCGGTCCCACAGCGCCATCTGGATCTCCTCGGCTGGTCGTGCGGCGAGCATGCGGAGGGCGAGCCCTGGGCATGCTTCAGGCATGCGTTTGGTCATGCAGAAGTAAAATCTACTGCCCCGTAGAAGGTGCGCTGATGCCACCCCCCGTCGGCATAGCCGGCTTTGGCGCGATACGTTCCCGCTGCCCGGAGTACGGTGGAAAAACCACCGGAAGGCGAAGGATTTCCACAAATGCCCGTGGTGTCGGCTTAGGGGACATCCGGGAGTATGCGGGTGAACGCCATGCAGACCTTCTTGAGCGTGATCGTGCTGCTGGCCCTGGTGGCGATGGGCGTGCTGTTCATCGTCCGGGTCAACGGCCAGACGGCCGGCCGCCCAGCACCGCACCGGTACGCGCATCTGAAGGAGTCGTTCGGGCAGCGGCGGCACAGGCACGTGCACGACGCCCGCCCGGAGGCGCGCACGACGGGCCCGGCCCCGCCCACCGGGGAGCCGGACGACGACCGGTGACCCCGGTCCCCGGCACCGCCCGCCCGTCGCCTACCCCTCCCCGAGCTCTCCCCTCCGTTCGAGCAGGGGAGGCCCCACGCCCCTCAACGACGGGCTCCGCCTGGCCCCTTCCGTTGCCGACGGCCGCGACCGCAGCGGTCGTCGCCCGTCGCGTCAGGAGCGCCACATGACCACCGCCCCCGAGGGCCGCTCCCCGCACCCCCGCCCCGCGCGGCACCACGCACCGCCCCCGGTCGCCCGCCTGGCCATCGCACCGCACGCCGAGGTGGCCCGGCGGATCGACGGGGTGTGGTGGCCGCGCTCCACCGACCTGCTCGCCGAACTCCCGGAACTGCTGGCCGCGTTGCCCTTCGACTGGCCCCGGATCACCCACGCCACGGTCAACGGCACCGGCTGGTCCGCGCTGCCCGGCCACATCCTGGTCGCCGGCCACGTCGTCCGCCTGCGCCGCACCACCAACCGCCCGGGACCGGACACCCTCTGCCTGGTCGCCGCCGGCGACGGCCGCTGGGACCTGTTGCTCCTCCCGCCCGCGACGCCCGAGGCCGCGGCGGTCCGGACGATGGCGGAGATGGCGCGGACGGGGACGCCCGCGCCCGCCTGACGCCGGGTCACCTCCCGCCCGCACCCCGTTGGTCATCGGCATACCCCCAGAACCCGATGCGCGCATCCGCCGAGCCCGCCCCGACCCACCCGCAACACCGTGGAACGGGCCGCCCACCGCCGCCCGGCCCGCCTTCGGCCTGCGGTTTTGCGGGGGCGACTACTGCGGACGAGTGGTGTTCATCAGAAGAACGCCGATCCGGGGGCGTCGGTCCGCGAATCCTCCCATTGCGTACTCATCATAAGAAAACGCAACAGAAGGAACGCGTGGATCCCTCCCAGGGATCCCGACCGAAGGAGAGGGACCATGGCTGCGACCAAGGTCATGAAGTTCTGGGCGGTGTGCCTTGCGGTGCTCGGCAAACTGCTCGCATCACTGGGCGTCTCCGCCGCCGCCTCCGCGGCCCGCCGCGAGGCCGCCGTCCACCAGCGCACCCTGGGCACCACCGCCCCCGACCCGGCTCGCCCCGAGGTGGCGGCGGGCGCCGAACCGGACCACGAACCACGGCCGTTGATGCCTGCCGACGAGTCCGTCAGGCCGTTCGTGCCCGCCGCGCGCACCGCGCCCTGGCACGGTCAGGACGGCCTGGTCCGTCGCAGGTTCCCGCTGCCGACGCTGCCGCCGACCATCAAGCAGCGGATCCGCGCCGAGGCACACGGCTCCTCCCCCACCGCGCGCCACAGCCGCGCCGCCGGAGTCCAGCCGCTGTCCACCGCGCCGTGCACCGGCGCCGCCCCGGTCATTCCGGCGGCCCGCCGCCGTGCGCACACCACCGCCGGTGCCGCCTGAGCCGCGTCCGCGCCTGCGCGCCGGCAGTCACGGCGCGGAGCACACGAGTTGGTCACCTGCAGTCCCACGTCACCTGTTGGGACGGGCACTTGGTGGGCGGCGAGAGGCAAGAGCGTCGCGCGAGCGGCACGACGAGCAGGACCGATCGGCGGCACAGCGCGCGGGAGAGCACCGCGCAGCACGGTACGGAGCACGACGGACCGCAGTGACTCCCAGCAGTACCCAGAGCAGTACCCACAGACTTTGATGTGACGTTGCGTTCGACGTCGGCGGGCACGCGCTAGCCGTGGTTTCACGTGAAACCGCGTGTGGCGGGCGGCCGTTCAGCCTCCGGAACCGGGGATCGGTCCCGGCGCCAGGCCCAACCGGGCACGGAGTGCGCGGGTGTCGGTCTTTCCGTTCGCGGTGAGCGGGAAGTCGTCGACGACATGGACCGCGTTGGGTTGCTCGTACTCCGCCAGGTGCGGGGCGAGCCGCCGGCGCCAGAGGAGCGGGGCCTCGCCCTCGGGGTCCGCGACGACGAAGTGCAGCGCACTGCCCCGGCGTTGGTCGGGGACGGCCAGCACCTTGACCGGCCGACCGCAGGTCTCGGCGCGGCGCTCCAGGCTCTCGGGGTAGAGCGTGAAGCCCAGCCGGTGGACCGCCTGGTGGCGGCCCACGACCCGCACGATGCCGTCGGTGTCGACGCTGCCGAGATCGGCCGTCGGATACCAGGCGTCCCGGTCTACCGGTGCGAGCGAGCCGTCCTCCTTGAGGTAACCGGCCATCAGACCGGGGGAAAGCGCCTCGATGGCGCCGAGTTCGCCGGGATCGGCGACCGTGCCGTCGGGACGCATGACGCGCAGCCGCACGCCGGGCAGTGGACGCCCGCAGCCGTGCGGCACATCGGGCGTGGCCAGCGCGACATTGCCGAGTTCGGTCAGGCCGTAGCCGTCGAGGAGCGGGCGGCCCAGCGCCGCGTGGAACGACTCGGCCAGCGGGGCGGGCAGCGGGGCGCCGCCGACGCCCCAGACGCGGACCCGCCTGAGCGCGGCGCGCGCCTCGGGGCGGCGGCGCAGCACGCCGAGCAGCGAGTGGTAGGTGGACGGGGCGGCGTCGATGGCGGTGGCGCCGTGCGCCGCGGCCTGGCCGACGGCCGCGTCCAGCCGCTGGTAGGGGGTGACCAGCAGGGTGCACCGGGACAGCCACCAGAGCAGGATGACGGAGAGCCCGTACTGGTGCGAGAAGGGCAGCAGTGGGGCCATCACGTCGTCCGGGCGGTAGCCCAACGCCTCGATGGTGCGCAGCGAGTTGTCCAGCACGGCGGCGCCGGGCTTGACCACGCCCTTGGGGCGCCCGGTGGTGCCCGAGGACCACAGCACCAGCGCGTCCTCGCGGTGGAACCAGGCGCTCAGGTCGACGGCGTCGTCGGGGTGCGGCGGGGTGTCGGCGGCCGGGCGGGGGTAGGGGAGGACGCGGTGGGCCGGGAGGTCGGGGAGGGCCGCCGCGGGGTCGGCGGTGACCTGCCAGCGGGCGCGGGACTGGCGGGCGGCCGCGGTGGCGTCCGGCTTGGGGAGCCGGTGGTCCAGCGGGACCAGGGAGGTGTCCAGGTGCATCAGGGCCAGCAGCGTCACGACGTAGTCGACGCTGTTGTCGCCCTGGACCAGGACCCGGTCGCCGGGGCGGACGCCGAGGGTCCGTAGGGCGCGGGCTGCGGCGTGGATCCGGTGGTCGAGGGCCGGGCCGCCGAGGCGGGCGGTGCCGTCGGCGGGGGCCGCGGCGCCGTCGAGCAGGTGGGCCGCGGCGACCGGCGGGGCGGGCGCGATGGTGTCGGTCATGGGTGCTCCGATCCCGTGGGGTCGAGGGGGCGCCGGGCCGGTTCCGGTGCCGCGGGGGCCAGCAGCGACGCGGTGGTGGTGGCCACCCAGGTGCCGTCGGGGGCGTGGAAGGCGGACTCCACCGTGAGCAGCGGGCGGCCGGCGAGGGTGCCGGCGGCGGCGATCCGGACGGTGGCCCGCAGGGTCTCCCCGGCGTGGACCGGGCGGGCCAGGCGCACCGACTGCTCCCGGTGCATCGCGCCCTCGGGCGTGAACCCGGGCTGCCGGGCGAGGAGTTGGTCCTCCGCCCCGGCGGCCAGGACGGCGAGGTAGGTGGGTGGTGCGATCACGTCGGGGTGGCCGAGCGCGCGGGCGGCGGCCCGGTCGGTGTGCGCGGGGTGTGGGGTGCCGCCGAGCGCCGCGGCGTAGGCGGCGAGGTGGTCCCGGTCGAGGGTGTACGTGCGGGTCACGGTGGGCGCCGGGCCCACCGGTTCCTCGGGCATCGGGTCTCAGGCGCCGATCGCGTGGTGGCCACCGTCGGCGTGCACGATCTCGCCGGTGGTGGCGGGCAGCCAGTCCGAGAGCAGCGCCAGGCAGGTGCGGGCGACCGGTTCGGCGTCCTTGGGGTCCCAGCCGAGCGGGGCGCGGGCGGCCCACTCCTCCTCGAACGACGGGCCGTCCCCGCCGATGCCGTTGGCGGCCAGGGTCCGCAGCGGCCCCGCGGCGACCAGGTTGGCCCGGACGCCGTGGCCGCCGAGCTCGCGCGCCAGATAGCGGGAGCACGCCTCAAGTCCCGCCTTGGCGACGCCCATCCAGTCGTATCCGGGCCAGGCGCGGGCGGCGTCGAAGTCCAGGCCGACGACGGCGGAGCCGGGGCGCAGCAGCGGGCGGCAGGCCCGGGCCAGCGCCACCAGGGAGTAGGTGGAGGTGTGCAGGGCACCGGCGACGTCGGTCCACGGGGCGGTCAGGAAGCCGCCGTCGAGGCAGGAGGCGGGTGCCTGGGCGACGGAGTGCAGGACGCCGTCGAGCCCGTCGAGGTGGGCGCCGACCCGGTCGGCGAGGCTGTCCAAGTGTTCCTGGTCGGTCACGTCCAGTTCCACGACGGGGGGCTCGACCGGCAGGCGCCGGGCGAGCCGGGCGACCAGGGTGGGCCGGCCGTATGCGGTCAACACGATCCGGGCGCCCTGTTGTTGGGCGAGCCGGGCCACGGCGTAGGCGATCGAGCGCTCCGTGATCACCCCGGTGATCAGCAGTCGCTTGCCGTCGAGCAGCCCACTCATCGCTCCTCCGTCTGACTCATCCTGACTTGCTTCCGACCATGGAGTCACCGAGCGTCGCCGGAGCCGACGGGCAAGTCTGGCGCCATGACTGCAGTCTGAGAGGTAGTCAGAGAACTCGTTGACATCGCATCCGACCTCCAGTTGACTACAACAGTCAAGTTTAGTCAATCGGTTGACTGGGCGTTTGTGACCGCGCCGGTCCGTCCGTTGCCAGGATCGGCCGCCCGCCCCCGCCCGCAGCGGAGTCGCAGTGGAGAAAGGGACCGCCATGACGAGAGAAGCGATCGTCGGCCAGCTCGCCGAGATCCTGAACGAGGTGGCCGGCGTGGTGCCGGCCGAGGTGACCGCGGAGAAGTCCCTGGTCGAGGAGCTCGATGTGGACTCCCTGGCGATGGCCGAGGTCATCGTCATCGCCGAGGAGCGCTTCGGGATCGAACTGCCCGAGGAGGAGATGACCGATCTGCACACCGTGCTGGACCTGGTGATCCGCGTCGAGAAGCGGCTGGCCTCCTGAGTCGGAGCGCCGGCCGGCGTGCTCCGGACGGGCCGGGCCGCCCGGCCGGAGCACACCGTCGCGGCGGGGCGGCGCCGCCGTCGCGTCGCCGCCGGGCGCGGCCGCTCGCGGACCGCGGAAACGGTGCCGAGCGATAGCGCGAGGCACTTTGGCGAAAAGTAGTAATGCCGGTCAGTAAACCAAAGTCGATGTCTTGTCGTCGCTTGTTGACTCAGGCAAAGGCCAGGGTTACCTTGAGGATCTCCGGAGGGTAATTAAGAGACGACTCAATGCACTGCTTTCCCGGGCGTGACCTGTCCGGAGAAAGGAGCCGTGGTGCGAGGGGACCTATGCGGGGGGACGAGTCTTTCTGTGACGCGCATACGCTCAACCAGACCGCCGGAGCCGGCAACATCCCTTGCGGAGAGGGGCGTTGGGGGCCGGCGCGTTCCACCGAATTAGCCGACGGCCGGCTGCACATCTTCGCGGCGGAAACCACGGATATTCGGCACCCGGCCGGTTTACTTGATTTCCTGGCCGCATTGCTGCACTGCCCGGCGGACGGTATTTCCCTGACCCGAGACGACTTCGGGCGCCCGGTGTCCGTCCGGCCGCCCGCGGACGCCGACTGGCCCGCGGACGCCGGGCTCTTCCTGGCCGTCGGCGACGACCCGGACCACCGCCTGCTGGCGCTGGCCCGCGACCTCCCGGTGGCGCTCAGCGTCCACCCCGTCCCCCGCGGCCCGCTCGGTGAACTGCTGCTCCCCTTCACCCCGTTGGAGCGCGAGAGCCTGCGCCGGGCTCCGGCGGCGGACCGGGCCCGGCAGTTGACCCGGCTCTGGGCCCGCAAGGAGGCGGTGTTGCGGCTGGCCGGGCGGGGCGGGCTGGCCGCGGCCGACGAGATCGACGCGCTCAGCGGGGCACCGGCCGACGACGGCACGGTGCGGCTGCCGCCCGCCCTGACGGACGCCGGCGGGGCTCTGGGCCCGGTCGCGCACGTCCGGGACCTGCCGTCCGGCCCGGAATGGGTGGCCTGTGCGGCGACCCCCACCCCGGCGCGCGGCCTACGGCTCTGGGGCGCCAACGCCCCCGGAGGGTCGGCCGCCTGACGGCCGCTCGCCGGTCGCGGCCCCCTACGGCATGACCACCGCGTGCGGGTCCGGGCCCCCGGTGTCCCGGGTGCCGGCGCTCAGTTCGCGCCAGGTCTCCAGGGCCAGCCGGAAGGCGCCGGCCCGCTCGTACCCCGCGGCGGCGGCCTTGAAGGACTCCTCGGCGTCCCCGGGGCGCTTGCCGGCGCGGTGCGCGCGGGCCACGTAGAGCAGGCAGCGGGCGCGGTCCAACGGGGAGAGCTCGGCGGCCGCGGGGTCGATCGCGGCGGCGTGCTCGGCCGCGGCCGCGGCATCGCCGTGCCGCAGCGCGCCGGCCGTCTCCAGCACAGCCAGCCACGTCCGCGTCGAGGGGGTGTCCACCAGCGCCGCGGCCTGGCGGGCGCGCGCCAGGAGGGCGTCCGCGTCGGCCGGGGAGCCGGCGGTGAGCGTCAACAGCGTCCGGGCGCGGGCCAGTCGGAGCCGCAGGCGCACCCCGTCCGTCGACGCGATCAGGGCCTCGGCCTCGGCCAGCAGCTCCAGCGCGCCGGTGGCGTCGCCGGTGAGGTACTGCGCGCCGGCCGCCGCCCACAGGGCGCTGGCCCGCAACTCGCCCGCGGGCAGCGGCCCGACCTCCGCGCGCACCTGCGCCCCGAGCTCGTCGGCGCGGCTCCACTCGCCGCTGTCGACGGACGCGGAGAGCAGCGCCACCTGGGCCTGGGCCCGCTCCGGGCGGCCGGCCGCCAGCTCGCCGGTGACCCGCACGGCGTCCTCGGCGGAGCGGACCGCGTCCGACAGCCGGCCGGCGGCGCGCAGGAGTTGGGCGAGCTCCATGGCGACCCGGGCGTGCAGCACGGGCGCGGCGCGGGTCACCGGGTCGTCGAGCAGCCGGCGCAGCGCGGTCTCGTGGCGGGCGGGGTCGTCGAGCCGGCCGAGGACGGTGGCCAGCTCCCAGTGCGCCTCCCAGCGGACCTCGTCGTGGTCGGTTCCCTCGGCCTGCGCGACCACGGCCTCCAGCTGGCGCCGGGCATCGGGCCAGTCACCGGCCAGCTGGCTGGCGCGGGCGGCCACCAACTGGCCGACCAGGCCGAGGCGTTGGGCGAGCCGATCGGCGGGCCGGTCGGTGGTGCTGAGCGCGTCGACGGTGGTGCCCAGCCGCTCCGCGATGGAGCGGGCGATCTTGGCGCCGGGGATCCGGCGGCCGTTCTCGACCAGCGAGACGTAGCTGGGGGAGAGGTCGTCCCCGGCGAGGTCCCCCTGGGACAGGCCCTGAGCGCGCCGGACCTCCCGCACTCGCTTCCCGAAGGCAGGCTGCTCAATCGTCAACGGAATCGCTCGCAGTTGGGTCGGTGGGACGGACAGTGACGGGGTGCGGACGCCCGGTGGGAGGGTCGGACTCCGCGGTGACGCTGAGTGTACTCACCGGCCCCCTGCGCGGGGGCGGCCTGTGGACAACCGCACGCGGTCGGGGTAGGAAGCTCGCAGGATCGGCGTGAGTCATTTTTTGTCACGAGCAGCGTACGGCAGCCACCCTGGTCGCCAGGTTGTGGCCGCGGCGTCAAGGGCTCTTTGTCGGCATTGCGAGCCGATCGACTGTCATGGCTGGCTGTTGAATGCTATGACTCTACTTGACAATAAATGACAATTGGCTGACGCTGACCCTCCATGGACTACGCCCCGAGGAGGGACATATGAGCTCCGCTCCCGCATCGCCGACCGTGGCCGCCGAGTCGGAGGAGGAGAGCGGCACCCCGGGCCGCAGCGAGCACCGGGCCGCGACGGCATTACGCCGGGTCCGGGACTTCCTGGCCGAGGACGGCGGAGCGGTCCACGAGGTGCTGTGCGAGATCTCCACCCACCGCGCCGCGCGCTACGAGATCGAATCCACCATCGCCACCCTCGACGGGGCGCTGGACGAGGTGGCCGCCCACCGGCCCGGCCGGGTCCCCCGGCTCGCCGCATTCATGCCGTCCAACGTCATCCTCTACTCCTACGCCCTCTACCTCCTGGTCCCCGCGCTCTATACGGACGCGCTGGTCTTCCGCCCGGCCAGCCGGGTCAAGGACCAGATGCGCCGGCTGCACGAGCTGCTCGCCGAGCGGCACGACCTGCCGATCACCCTCAGCGGCGCCAGCCAGCGGGAGTTCCTCGGCGAGGAGGTGCGCTCCGCGGACGTCGTGGTGTTCACCGGCGCCTACCGCAACGCCGAGCAGATCCGTGCCCAGCTCTCCCCCGAGCAACTGCTGCTCTTCCTCGGCTCGGGCGTCAACCCGTTCGTCGTCGCCCCCGGGGCGGACGTCGAGCGGGCCGCCCGTGACGCCATCGAGATCCGGACGCTCAACACGGGTCAGGACTGCCTGGGCCCCGACCTGTTCGCGGTCCACCACTCCCTCCTGGACGGCTTCCTCGACGCGCTGGTCGCCGAGTTGAAGGGGCTGCGGTACGGCCCGTACACCGACCCGGACGCCGACTTCGGGCCGATCTTCTACGACGGGGCGCTGGAGGAGGCCGCGCAGTTCCTGGCCCGCAACCGGGAGGGCATCGTCCACGGTGGGCACGTGGACTTCCGCGCCCGGCGGCTGGACCCGACCGTCGTCGTCGGCGAGGACCTCAGCCCGCGCACCCACGTACCGGAGTTCTTCGCCCCGATCTTCAACGTCGCCGCCTGGCGCGACGAGGAGGCCCTGGCCGCCACCCTGACCACCGGCATGTTCACCGAACGTGCCCTGGGCTCCAGCGTCTACGGTGCCGCACCGGCCCTGGTCGAGGCGCTGCGCCGGCGCACCACGGTCACCCTCGACACCACCCTGCTCTCCATCGACGACGGCAACGCACCGTTCGGCGGCTACGGCCGGATGGCCAACTACGTCTTCGACGGCCACGAGGTGCGCGCCGAACCGGTCCTGGTCTCCAAGGCCGTCGCCGCCCACCGCCCGGGGGCCGCCCGGTGACCGCACGTCCCTACCCGACGGCGTGGGCGGCGGTCGCCGACTACCTCCACCACCTGGGCACCCGCGCGGTGTTCGGGCTACCGGGCGACGACATGGCCCTCCTCGGCGAACTGGAGCGCACCGACACCCGCGTCGTCCTCTGCCGCGACCAGCGCAACGCGGTCTTCATGGCGACCGGGCACGCACTCGCCGCGGGCCGCCCCGGGGTGTGCGTGGTCGGCAAGGGGCCGGCGCTGACCAACGCCCTCACCGGCGTCCTGGAGGCGCGCTCGGCCGCCGTCCCGCTGATCCTGATCGCCGACGGCACCCGGCTCGACCACCTCGGCACCGGCGCGTTCCAGGAGCTGGACCAACTCACCGCGATCCGCCCGTACGTGAAGTGGGCGGCCCGCGCGGACACCCCGGAGCGGCTGCCCGCCCTGTTGGAGACGGCCGCGGCGCGTGCCGTCAACGGGACGCCGGGGCCCGTCTACCTGGAGCTGGCCGAGCAGGTGGTGGACGCCGCCGTGCCGCGGAGCGGGCGGTGGCGGTCGGCCGCGCCGCAGCGCCCGGGGCCCGACCCGGACGCGCTGGACGCCACCGCCCGCCGGATCGCCGCGGCCCGCCGGCCGCTGCTGCTGGTCGGCGGCGGCGCCCGGCACCGCAACCCCGACGGCCGGATCGAGCGCCTGGCCGAACGGCTCGGCGCGGGCCTGTTCACCACCGCCTCGGGCCGCGGCACGGTCGCCGAGGACCACCCGCTGTACTGCGGCGTCAGCGGCCTGTACGCGGTCCCGCCGGCCGACGCGCTCTGGCGGGAGGCGGACTTGGTCGTCGCGCTCGGCAGCCGCCTGGAGGAGACCGCGACGTTCGGCTGGCCGGACGGAGCAAAGGAGCAACTCCCGGTCGTCCAGGCCGTAGTGGGCGAGGACGGCCTGGCGCTGGAACGGCCCGGCGACCACGTCCTCGGGGACGCCGCCCGGATCGTGGCCGGCTGGACCGAACTCCTCGCCGACCACCGGGCGGACGACGCCTGGGCGGACCGGGTGCGCGCGGTGCGCGCCGCCCTGGGGGAGCGGGCCGCGGACCGGGCCGAACGGGCGGCGAAGGCCGCGCCGGCGGGCACCGTCCCGGTGGCCGCGGTGCTGTCCTCCCTGGACCGCGCGGTCCCCGCCGGCCGGGTGCTCGTCCAGGAGAACGGCCTCCAGGACATGTGGTCGTACTACTTCCCCCACTGGACGCTCGGCGCCGCCGGCGGGTCCGTGGTGCCCAGCGAGCAGACGCCGCTGGGCTTCGGCGCGGCCGCCGCGGCCGGCGTCCGGCTGGCCCTGCCGGCCGACCGCCCGGTGGTGGCGCTCGCCGGCGACGGCGCCTTCCACCTCTTCCGGGCCGAGCTGCCCTCCCTGGCGGACGCCGGCGTCGCGGTGCTCTACGTGGTGCTCGACAACGGCGGCTACGGCTGGCTCCAGGCCAACCTCGACCGGGTCTCCGGCACCGGCTCGCGCTTCTCCTTCACCGCCGCCCGCCCCACCGGGACCGAGGGGCTGGCGGCCGCCTACGGGATGGGCCACCGACGGGTGACCGACCCCGGGGAGCTGGACGCCGCGCTGGCGGCCGCCTGGCGCGAGGTCGCCTCCGGCACCACGTCGGTGGTCGAGGTGGCGGTCGCGCTGTCCGACACCCCACCGGGGATGGCCGGTGCGGCCGGCGACTTCCCCGAGCGGGAGGGCACCGACGGCGGCTGAGCCGGCCTGACACCCCTGCGGGCGGGCGCTCTTGCGAGCGCCCGCCCGTTTGCCGTGCAGGTCCGGCGGGGGCCGCCCCAACGACGGTCCCCGCCGGACCCGTTGAGGTGCGTACCCCGGCCCGCCGGTCACGGGGGAATACCGGGCGGGGCCGGGGCACGGCTTCTTCGTACGGAGGAGGGCCACGCCGTGGCGTGTGGGGGCTGCCGCGCTCCGTACGGGTCCGGGTCAGGTCTTGGTGGTGAACTTGGCCAGCGCCAGGGGGGCGGTGACCGCGGTCAGGGCGAGCGACCACAGCAGCGTCCAGGCCACCGGGCCGGCCACCGGGCCCGTGCCCAGGGCCAGTCCGCGGGCCGCGTCGGCGATGTGGGTCAGGGGGTTGACGCGGGTGACGGCCTGGAGCCAGTCGGGCATCGTCGCCGGCGACACGAAGATCGAGGAGGCGAACTGAAGCGGCGTCAGGACCAGCACCGACAGCCCCTGGATGGCCTGCGCGCTGCGCAGCGTCAGCCCCAGCAGCATGAAGACCCAGATCAGGGAGGTGCCGAACACGGTGGTCAGACCGATCGCGGCGAGCACCCCGGGGCCGTGGCCGACGACGTCGAAGCCGAGCAGCGCGGCGACGGCCAGCAGGACCGTGAGGGCGAGGAGCATCCGCCCGGTCTCCACCACCACCTTGGCGATCAGCACCGAGGAGCGCGCCACCGGCATCGCCCGGAAGCGGTCCATCAGGCCGGTGCGGAAGTCGTCGTTGACGCCGGTGCCGACGGCCATCGCGACGGTCATCCCGAGGATCACCATCAGGCCGGGCACCAGGAACGCGGTGTACTGCCGGCGGGACCCGCCGGCGCCGAGCACCCCGCCGAAGACGAAGACGAAGAGCAGCGTCAGCACGATCGGCATCAGCAGCGCGTCGATCATCGACTCCGGGTTCTGCCGGATGTGGAGGAGGCTGCGGCGGGACAGCGCGCCGATGTGCCGCAGGTGGGAGCGGAGCGGCAGGCGGCGCTCGTCCTCGGACGGGACGGGGGGCGCCGGGTGCGGCAACACCTCGGACATGGCCATGGTTCTTCTCCCTCTCCTCTGCCGTGCGCGGCCTGTGGCGCCACTGCGCTCAGGACCGGCGCTCGTCCAACCACTTCTGCCAGTACGTGCGGCGGTCGCTGCTGGGGTGGGCGAGCACGATGTCGCCGAGGACCGCCGAGCCGGTGACGCGGACGACCGGGGTCGCGGACTCCGGGCCGGAGGGCGGCCGGGTCAGGTCGCGCAGGTCGCCGAAGACCTTGCTGCACGCCAACTCGACCCGCACCCCTTCGGGGAGGAGGAGGTGCACATCGCCCACGATGGCGCGGGCCGTGATGGTCACCCCGCCGTCCGGCGGGGCCGGGGAGGCGCACAGGTCGAGATGGAGGTCGCCGAAGACGGCGGTGGCCTCGATGCCCTGGTCCAGGGCCGGGCTGTTGGCCGTGAGGTCGCCGAACAGGGCCTTGAAGACGCGCTGTTGGGAACCGCCGCCGGCGGCCGGTGGGGGCGCCGCGGTCGGCAGGTCCCGGCCGACGGTGGCCAACTCCTCGCGGGTGCGCGCCAGATAGGCCGCCTCGTACCGCTCGGCCAGCTCCTCCAGGGTGAGCCGGCCCTCCGCGGTGGCCTCCCGCAGGCGCTCGATCATCTCCTCGCGCTCGGCGTCCGAGGCCAGCATCGCACCCTGCTTCGGCGCGTCCGAAACGGACCCTAATTCCTTGTGCAGATCCGGGCGTTGGGGTTGCGTCATCGGGTGTGCCTCCGCTGGTCGGGCGGTAGTGGTGCGGGCCGGGGTGCCCCCCTTGTGCACCCCATCCGACCACGTCACGCGGGGTGCGGGCATCGGCGTCCGGTACTACATCGAAAGGTGCAGTCAACCCTCCGGGCACCGTTCTTCGTCCTACCAGCCGCCCGGTTTTACGGGTACCGGTGGCGCACTCTCGGCCCCGTGTCTTAATGCTCCGGGCACCAGCGAAATGTCCGTGTCACCGGAGTGTGAAGGGCAGTGAAGAATACGGAATCCGTATCGACTTCTAGTTGACTGGTTGGTAAAGTGCCCAGCACTCATTGTGACTCGGCGATTTGGACAACTGGCCGGAGTCCTCAAAACGTTCGAATCCGGAGGGTTAGTCGAATGCCTGAGCCGGCGGACACCGGGCGGCGAATCAAAGAGCTACGAGTCAGCGCGGGAATGACCCAGCACGAACTCGCCGGGTCCGAAATGTCCGCCAGCTACATCTCCCTCGTCGAACGCGGTAAGCGCATTCCCAGCGGACGTGCTCTGAAGATCCTGGCGGAACGGCTCGGGGTCGACGTCACGGAAATATCCGGCGCCGCCGAGTCGACGGAATCTGCCGGCCGGGTCCGCCGGCTCGACCTGGTCGGACGATTGGTCGCGGCCCGTCGGCAATGGGAGGGCGGCGACGCCGAAGGGGCGTTGGAGGAATTCCGCGCGCTGGCCGGTGTCGAAACGGGCGGCCGCCCGGACGACGTATCCACCGAGGCCCAACTCGCCATGGCCGAAATACTCGGCTCGCTGGGCCGCGCCGACGAGGGCGCGGACGTCCTGCTGCGGATGCTGGACGGGCTCGCCCCGGCCGCGTTCGCCGAGGCCCGGTTGCGCGCCCTGACCGCCCTGGCCGACCTGTTGGAGTCCGCTGGCCGGGTCCAGGACGGGCTGCGCCACGCCCTCACCGGCTCCCTGGAGGTGGCCGCCGCCCAGGCGCCCGGCAGCGCCTTCCACGCGCTGCTCGTGCTCGACGTGCTGACCCGCTGCGCCTACTGGAGCGGCTGCGCGCACTGGGCCCCGGAGGCCGCCGGCCACAAGCGCTCGCCGGACGGGGTGCTGCCCGGGCCGCGCGCCCGGATCGCGCTGCACCGGGCGCTGGACCTGTGGGACCGGGGGGAGACCGACCGGGCCGCCGAGCTGCTGGCCGAGACCGCCCGCCGGGTGACCCCCGCGGCCGGCTTCCGGCTCTGGGAGGCTGTCAACGGGCGCTATGCGCTGCTGCTGCTCGGCCGCGGCGAACGGAGCGCGGCGCGGAGCATCGTGGAGCGCGGGCTGGTCGTCGCCTCGGTGACGCAGGATCCGGACTTCCCGCTCTGGCTGACCACCGCCGAGGCGGTCTGCGCCGAGGCGGCCGGCGACCGCGACCGGGTCTACGCGCTGGGCGCGGAACTGGCCGGGCTGCCCGATACCGGGCGGTGCCATGAGAAAGCCGCCGCGCTTTCGGAGCTCGCGGCGGCCTGTGCGCGGTTGGGGGACCGGGAAAGGGCGGCCGGGCACTTCCGGTATTCCGCGGAACTGTTCCGGCGGGCCCAGGCGTACCGGCACGCGGACCGGGCCCGGGAACGGCTGGCGGACCTCCTCGAAAAGCACAACTGACGTCCGCCGGGCGCACCGGGCCCTGGTGGCGGCCACGGCCAAAAGCGCGGTCGATGCCGCGCTGCCGTCATTGCGCCGCCAATGCGTCGCTATTTATTCGCTTTCTTCCCCAATCCCAGGAGGGCGAACAACGCCTCCGCGCCGCCGACGATCGCCAGGACCAGTCCGGCCTTGTGGAGCGAGACGTACGGCGTCTCCACTTCCTTGGTCGTGAGCCACAGGATGACGCCGACGATCGCCAGGAAAATACCGACGGCAATGCCCTTCATGAGTTCCCTCGTCCCTTGTTGCCGATGTCGAGCAGGTTGACCGCTCCAGCGTCCCGTCCGGATCCGGTGCCGCGGATCATCCGCAGGTAGGCACTTTGCCGGGCGTCCCCTGTCACTTTCTATGTACGCCGGGCCCTCCCCGGGGGTCGGCGTACGGGCGCGTACCCGGGGCGCGCCGGGCACGCCGTCGGCAGTACCGCATCGCTTCGACGCCTCGTCAGTCAAATTTCGTGACTCTTGTAGTCATTCCCGGATCGACGTTTCCGCTGGTAGCTGCCCTTCTTTGCGGCTCCGACCGGCCCTCTCTTGCGGTTTGACTCCGATGAGACTGTTGACAGTTCAGTGACTCAACTGTCATCTTTCTAGTCATGCGGACGCCCTGAGCGTGACAAGGGGCAGAAAAGTAGGAGGGTCTCATGGAGTTACGGGCGGCAGAACGGCGGCGCGTCGTCGTCACCGGCTGCGGCGTGGTCTCCCCGCTGGGGAACACCACCGCGGACTTCTGGGCCGCCCTCCTGGCCGGCCGCAGCGGCGTCAGCGCCGTCACCCGCTTCGACGCCGGCCAGCTGCCGGTCCGGATCGGCGGCGACGTCACCGACTTCGACCCGGTCGCCACCGGCGTCCTCACCCCCCAACAGGCCCGGCGCACCGACCGCTTCACCCAGTACGCCGCGGTCGCCGCCGCCCAGGCCCTGGCCGCCGCCGGACTGCACCCGCCGGCCGACGTCGACCCGCACCGCTTCGCCGCGGTGATCGGCTCCGGCTACGGCGCCGCCCCCGCGATCCAGCAGCAGTACGACATCCTCAAGGAGCAGGGCCCGCGCCGGGTCTCGCCGTACCACTCGGTGCTCACCGCGATCGACCACCCGACCAGCCTGCTCTCCATCGAGCACGGCATCGCCGGCCCCAGCCACGCGGTCTCCGCGGCCTGCGCGACCGGCGCGGTGGCCATCGGCGAGGCGGTCGAACTGATCCGGCACGGCCGCGCCGACCTGGCGCTGGCCGGCGGCACCGACGACTCGCTCACCGCCGTCGACCTGGCCGGCACCGCCAACGCCAAGGCCCTCTCCCGCCGCAACGACGACCCCGAGGGCGCCAGCCGCCCCTTCGACCGGGACCGGGACGGCTTCGTCATGGCGGTCGGCGCGACCGTGCTGACCCTGGAGGAGGCCGGGCACGCCGAGCGGCGGGGGGCGCCGATCCTCGCCGAGGTGGCCGGCTACGCCGCGACCACCGACGCCCACCACGCCACCGCCCCCGACCCCACCGGCGCCGGCGCCGTCCGCGCCATGCGGGCCGCGCTCGCCGACGCCGGACGGGCCCCCGAGGACGTCGGGCAGATCAGCGCCCACGGCACCGGCACCGTGCTCAACGACCGCATCGAGGCGGCCGCGTTGCGCGAGGTGCTCGGCCCCGACGTCCTGCGCCGCACCCCGGTCACCGCGGTCAAGAGCATGACCGGGCACATGCTCGGCGCGTCCGGCGCCGCCGAGGCCGCCGCCGCGGTGCTCTCCCTACGGGACCGCGTGGTCCCGCCGATCCGCAACTGCGACCACCCCGACGAGCCCGACCTCGACCTGGTCACCAAGGGCCCCCGCGACTGGGACGGCGACGTGGTCCTGAGCAACTCGTTCGGCTTCGGCGGCCACAACGCCGTACTCGTACTCACCCGCTACACCGGCTGAAGGAGAGCGACGCACCATGCGGGGACGACTGGTCACCCTGGAATGGCCCGGCGACGACGACTGGGCGGCGATCGCCGACTGGCTGCGGCCCGGCTCGCCGGCGGCCGTGCTCAGCGGCGACTGGGAGCTGCTCGGCGCCGCCGACGTGGAGGCGGCCAACCGCTCCGGGCGGGTCAGCCACATGGTGATCCGCACCCACAACGGGGACCGCATCGGCACCGTCAGCTACCAGCGCACCGGCCGGATCGGCGGCTACTCCGTGGGCGGCGCGATCGGCACCCCCGAGCTCTGGCGCCGCGGCTACGGCGCGGAGGCCGTCGTCCTCCTCGTCGACTACCTCTTCCACCAACTCAACGCGCACCGCGTCCAGGTGACCACCGCCGCCTACAACAAGGGCATCATCCGGCTGATGACCAAGACCCAGTTCGTGGTCGAGGGCATCCTGCGGGACCACTGCTATCTGGACGGCGAGTACCACGACGCGATCGTGTGGGGCATCCTCCGCGACGAGCACTACGCCTCGCTCAAGCCCAGCGAGACCAACCGTGTCCTCGCCGTCGGGCTGGAGGACTTCGTGCCCGAGGAGGACAAGGCCCAGGCCCGCGAGATCCTCGCCGGGCACCTGGCGGAGACCGGTCGCAGCGCCGTCGCCGCCTTCCTCCAGGAGGCCGGCCCGCGCCCGCTGCGCGACGCCGCCGAGGACGGGCGGGGTGCGGCATGAGAGACGGCGCCGAGAGCTTCGCCCTGGCCGACCGGGTCTTCTTCGACTGGCCCGGCAACTGGGACCTGGCGGCCACCCGCTTCCCCGCCCCGCCGCTCCCCGACGGCTGGACCCGCGACGACAACGAGACCTGGACGATCTGCCGTCCGCCCACCGGGGACGGCCCCCAACTCCCCGACCAGGGTTGGAAGATCCACGTCTCCGCGGTCCCCGAGGACGCCGAGCGCACCCTCGTCGACGTCGCCGCCTACTGCACGGCGCACGGCCTGCACTTCAAGTACCTCAAGAGCGCCAACGTCGTGCGCGCGCTGAGCCGCAAGTACGCCCAGCGCTCCTCCGCGGGCAAGCTGCTGACCGTCTACCCCGTGGACGAGGCCGAGTTCGCCCGCACCCTCGACGGACTGGAGGCCGTCGTCGGCGGCCGCCCCGGCCCGTACGTCCTCACCGACCTGCGCTTTCGCGAGGGCCCGCTGTACGTCCGCTACGGCGGCTTCCGCACCCACCACACCGAGGACGACCACGGCGACCTCGTGCCCGCGATCCGCCGGCCCGACGGCACCTGGGAACCGGACCGCCGCGCCCCCGTCTTCCGCACCCCCGAGTGGGTCGACCTCCCGGACGTCCTCAAGGACTCCCTGGCCGCCCGCCAGGCCGTGGACGCCTTCCCCTACCGGATCACCGGGGCGCTGCACTTCTCGCACGGCGGCGGCGTCTACCGCGCCGAGCCGACCGGCCCCGACGCCCTCGGCGCCGGCCAGCGCACCGTCGTCCTCAAGGAGGGCCGGCCGCACTCCGGCACCGACGGCGTCGGACGGGACGCGGTCGCCCGGCTCGCCCACGAGCACGAGATCCTCAGCCGGCTCGACGGACTCCCGGGCATCCCCCGCACCTTCGGCACCTTCCAGGTCCGCGACCACCTGTTCCTGGTCCTGGAGGAGATCGAGGGCAAGGACCTCCAGTCCTGGCTCGCCGGCGGCTACCCGCTGACCGTGCCGGAACCGGACGAGGCGGCGGTGCTCGCCCACCGGGACCGCGCGCTGGCCCTGTTCGGCCGGATCGAGAAGCTGATCGCCTCGGTGCACGCCCGCGGCGTCCGGATCGGCGACCTGCACCCCGGCAACTTCGTCATCCAGGACGGCGACATCCCCGTCCTGCTGGACTTCGAGGTCGCCGACGCGATCGACCTGGCCACCCCCAGCAGCCTCGGCGCCCCCGGTTTCCACCGGGCCGACGCCACCGGCGCGGACGGCGACCACTACGCGCTCGCGGCCATCGCGCTCTGGCTCTTCCTGCCGCTCGCCGCGCTCTGCGGCCTGGCCCCCGACAAGGCGTCGGCGCTGCTCCAGATCGCGGCCCGCCGGTTCCGCCTCCCCGAGGAGCTGGTCGCCCGGCTGGCCGCCCAACTCGCCCCGGCCGCACCGGCCGACGGCACCCGGCCGCGCACCCTGGCCAGCGCCCCCGGCCCGTTCCCGCCCCCGGACCTGCTCGCCTCGCTCGACCGCGGGCTGCGCGCCAGCGCCACCCCGGACCGCGAGGACCGGCTGTTCCCCGGTGACTTCGCGCAGTTCGCCGAGGGCGGCGCGGGGTTCGCGCACGGCGCGGCCGGCGTCCTGTGGGCCCGGCACACCGCGCTCGGCGTCCGCGACGAGGCGCACACCGCCTGGCTGCGGGCCGCCGCCCGCCGGGTGCCGGCCGAACGCACCGGCTTCTACGACGGACTCCACGGCATCGCCTACGTCCTCGCGGAACTCGGCGACGTGGACGGGGCGTTGGAGTCCCTGGACCGGGCCCGGGGCCAGCTGGCCAACCGCCGCTGCCCCAGCCTCTACCGCGGCCTGGCCGGCTCCGGCCTCACCCTGCTGCACTTCGCCGACGCCTGGGACGACCCCGCCCCGCGCGAGCACGCCCTGCACCTGGCCGACCGGCTCGCCGACACCCTGGCCGCCGCCCGCCGGGAACCGGTCGAGCACCGCCGCCGCACCGGCTCCGCGCACGCCGCCGGCCTGATGTACGGCTGGTCGGGACCGGCGCTGTTCCTGCTCCGCGCGCACCGGGCCACCGGTGATCCGGGCCTGCTGGACGAGGCGGTGCGGGCCGTCCACCGCGACCTGGACCGCTGTTCCTCCGGTCCGGGGGACACCCTCCAAGTGGACGAGGGGTTCCGGCTGTTGCCCTACCTGGACAACGGCAGCGCGGGCATCGCCCTGGTCGCCGCCGAACTCCTGCGGTACCGGGAGGACGCCCGGATCCGCGAGGCGCTGCCGGCCCTGCTGCGGGCCTGCTCCTCCGACTTCGTCATCGAGTCGGGCCTGTGGGGCGGTCGCGCCGGACTGATCGGCACCCTGGCCACCCTGCGCGCGCTGGTCCCGCAGCCCGCGGAGACCGCCGAGCGGCAACTCGCCCGCCATCTGACCAACCTTCAGCACCACGCCATGACGCTGGACGGCGCGACGGTCTTCCCCTGCGACGGCCGGGCCCGGATCTCCATGGACGTGGCCACCGGTGGAGCCGGCGTACTGCTGGCCGTCGCCACCGCCGAACGGGGCACCCCGCTGCTGCCGTTCCTCACCGACTCGCGGTCCGCCGCGGCCGTCAACCCGGCCGTCCCGGAGCGCGCCAGCGGCGCCCGAGGTGCCGCGACCCCCGCCGTCCCCTCCGGGACGGCGGGCCCCACGGAAGACGCGGAAGGGAGGTGTTCTCGATGACCATCATGGACCTTCAGGGCCTGGAGGTGCCGGGCGAGCGTGAGGCCCAGGCGCTCGGCTCCACCGTCAGCACCGGCTGCTGAATGACGCCGGCGGACCGCGTCCCGTCGTGACACGGCCCGCCGGACGGGGTGCCCCGCAACGGCACCCGACGCATCAGCGCTGCTGTCCACCGCTCCTGCTCACCCCCGGAGGGAGGTGTTCTCGATGACCATCATGGACCTTCAGGGCCTGGAGGTGCCGGGCGAGCGTGAGGCTCAGGCGCTCGGCTCCACCGTCAGCACCGGCTGCTGACGCACCGTCCGGTGTCCGGGAACACCGGAACTGTCAACAGTACACAGTAGCAAGGGACTTAGGAAGGGAGGTGTTTTCGATGACCATCATGGACCTTCAGGGCCTGGAGGTGCCGGGCGAGCGTGAGGCTCAGGCGCTCGGCTCCACCGTCAGCACCGGCTGCTGACATCGCGCCCGGTGACCCGCCCTGCGGTGCGGGTCACCGGGCCCTCGCGTCGGGCACCAACGGACCGACGGCGGACGGTCCAGGGCAGACGGCACGGGGAGGACGACGATGGACACGGCCGGGCAGCACCCCGCGGACGGCGGCGCACCGCTCGCCCTCTGCGTCATCGGTTGCGGCCCCCGCGGCGCCAGTCTCGTCGAGCGGATCCTCGCCAACGTCCCCGCGCTGTACGGCGATCGGCCGCTCACGCTGCACCTCGTCGACCCCTACCCGCCCGGCGCCGGACGCACCTGGCACACCGACCAGCCCGGCCTGCTGTGGATGAACTCCGCCGCCGACCAGGTCACCGTCTACCCCGACGCGACCGTCGACTGCGCCGGCCCGCCGCGCCCCGGCCCCACCACCGCCGCCTGGCTCGACGGTCCGCTGCACGACGGCGCCTACGCCGCCCGCCGCGACCAGGGCCGCTATCTGCGCCGCTTCTTCGCCGAGGTGACCGCCGCGGCGCCCGCCTCGGTCCGGCTGCATCCGCACCGGGCGCGCGCGGTCGACCTGCGGCGCACCGACGACGGCCGCCAGGAGGTGCTCCTCGACTCCGGCCGGCCCGTCCGCGCCGACCGGGTGGTGCTTGCCCAGGGGCACCCCGATGTCCTTCCCGAGCCCGCCCCGCCCGGCCTGCTGCGAATCGGCCCCGGACCGGCCGACCCGGCCGCCCTGGAGCGCATCCCGCCCGGCGCGCCGGTCCTCGCCCGCGGCCTCGGCCTGGTCTTCACCGACTGCCTGGCACTGCTGACCGAGGGCCGCGGCGGCCGCTTCGTCCGCACGCCCGAGGGGCCGCTGCGCTACCTCCCCTCCGGCCGCGAGCCGCGCCTGTACGCGGGCTCCCGGCGCGGCGTCCCGCTCCCCCCGAAACCGGCCCCGGACCCGGCCGGCCCGTCCGCCGCCGAGGACGTCGCGCGCTTCGCCACCGCCGCCGCCTGCCGGGCCGCGCTCGACCGTCCCGGCGCGGACTTCGACCGCGACCTGTGGCCGCTGTTCCGGGCCGAGTTGGGCTGGTGGCACTACCGTGCCCTGTTCGCCGCCGCCCCCGAGCGCACCCGGATGACCTGGCCGGACTTCGACGCCCAGTACGCCGTACTGGTCACCGACCCCGGCCGGCTCGCCAAACTGGCGGCCGCGGCGGTCCCCGACCCCGCCGACCGGCTCGACCTCGACCGGCTGGCCGCCCCGTTGGCCGGCCACACCTTCGCCGACTCCGACGACCTCCAACGCCGGCTGCGCGCCCACCTGGTGACGACCCTGCGCCGCCGCACCGGCCCGGCCGCCGGCACCGAACGCGCCCTGGTGGACGCCCTGCGCCGCACCGGCGAGGTCGTCGAGGAGCTGTGGCGGGCCGGCGACCTGGCCGGCACCGCGCTCGCCGACGCGCTGCGCCGGCTCGCGCTCGGCACCTACCTCAGCTCCGGACCGCCGCCGCTGCGGGCCGCCCAACTGCTCGCGCTGGCCGAGGCGGGCATCGTCACGTTCACCGGCCCCGACCTGCGGGTGACGGCCGACCGCGACGCCTTCCGGGCCACCAGTCCCGCCGTCCCCGGCACCGTCCACGAGGCGGCCGTCCTCCTGGACGCCCGGCTGGCGATGCCGGCCCCCGACCGCCTCGCCGATCCGCTGCTGCGCGCCCTGTGGCAGCGCGGCGAACTGGTCCCGGGCCCCGGCGGCGAGGGCGCGGCGCTGCCCCGGCTGGACGGCCCCGCGCTGCACCCGGTCGACGCGGACGGCACCGTCCACCGGGACCGCTTCGTGCTCGGCCCGGCGCAGTTCCCCCGGCCCGGCGCCAACGCCACGGCGCTGCGGCAGACCGACGCCCTCGCCCGCCGCCTGCTCACCGGCGGCTGACGCGGCGCGGGCGCGGCCCGCCCGGACCGCTCAGCCGCGCGGCGTCAGCCCGTACTGCTGCGCCAGGATCGCCGCCTGCACCCGGCTGCGCAGGTTCAGCTTCGACAGGATCCGGCTGGTGTGCGTCTTGACCGTGCCCTCCGCGAGGTGGAGGGTCTCGGCGATGGCGCTGTTGGCCTGGCCGCGCGCGATGCAGGCCAGCACCTCCAACTCCCGTTTGGTGAGCGACTCCAGCGCCTGTGCCGCCCCGTCGGGCAGCGCGGGCCCGTCCGCCGGCACCGGCGCCTGGTGCGCGAACTCGCCGATCAGCCGCCGGGCGATGGCCGGCGTGAGGAAGCCGTCCCCGTGGGCCACGTCGCGCACCGCCCGCACCAGCACGGCCGGTTCGGCGTTCTTGAGGATGAAGCCGCCCGCGCCGGCCCGCAGCGCCCCGAAGATGTACTCGTTGAGGTCGAAGGTGGTCAGCACCAGCACCTGCGCCAGCCCGCCCTCGACGATCCGGCGGGTGGCCGCGACGCCGTTGAGCAGCGGCATCTGCACGTCCATCAGGACCACGTCGGGCCGGAGTTCGTCGGCCATCCGCACCGCCGCCTCGCCGTCGCCGGCCTCGCCCACCACCGTCAGGTCCGGGTCGGTCTGGAGCACCAGCACCAGCCCGGACCGCACCGCGGCCTGGTCGTCGGCGACCAGCACCCGGATGCCCTCCCCGGTACCCGCGGGGCCCGCCGCCCGTACCTCCTCCACGGCCCGTCCCGCCGCCTGCTCCGCCTGCTGTGCCGCTCGCTCCACTGTCTGCTTCCCCTTCTCGCTCGCTGCCCGGTGTGGAATCGGCCCGCGCCCGCGGGCCTTCCTCTCAGGAGTTCCGGTCCAGCGGCAGCACCGCCCTCACCCGCCACCGTCCGGGGACCGAGCGGTCGGGGCCCGCGTCGAACACCCCGCCCACCAGCGCCGCGCGCTCCGACATCCCGGCGAGCCCGGCGCCGGCCCCGGTGGTCGGGGGGTCCCCGGGCCGTTGCTGCCCCCGCCCGCCCGGGCGGGCCAACGGGCTGTCCACCCACAGGGTCAGCTCCTCGGGGCCGGCCTCGCAGCGGATCCGCACCCGCCCGGCCGCCGCGTGCTTGAGGCAGTTGGTCAACGCCTCCTGCACGATGCGGTACGCGGTCACCTCGATCACCGACGACACCTCGGGGAAGTGCTCGGGGAACTCCGTGACCAACGTCAGCGCCGCCGCGTCGGCCGCCGGCCGGGCCTGCTCCACCAGCGTGGGCAGCGCGCCCAGTTGTGGCCGGTCCCAGTCGTCGTCGACCGCCCGGTCGGAGCGCAACAGCACCACCATGCGACGCATTTCGGCCAGTCCCTGCACGCTGTTCTCGCGGATCACCGCCAGCGCCCGCAGCACCGGGTCGTCGGCGTCCGGCCCCGCCCCGTCGGCGCCCTTGGCCTCCTGGAGCGAGAGCACCGCGCTGGAGTGGATGGCGATCGCGCTCAGGTGGTTGGCCACCAGGTCGTGCAACTCCCGGGCCATCCGGGTGCGTTCGGTCTGGAGCACCGTCTTGCGGTCCAGTTCGGCCAGCCGGTTGATCTGCGCCGCCCGTTGCCGTTCGGCGTCCGCCTGTTCTTTGTGGTTCCGTATCAACACCCCGGTCCAGACGGGCGAGATGAGCAGCAGCGCCACGATGAGCCCGGTGGTCACCCCCTCCGACCGGTCGCCGATGACGAGGAAGACCACGGTGGCCGCCATGGTGGCCGCGACGGTCCCGAACTGGAGCGCCCGGCACAGCCACGGCGCCCCGTACAGCGCCGCCGCGTACAGCAGGTCCGTGTAGATCAGTACCGGCCCCAACCCGCCGCTGACGGCCGCCTCCAGGGTGACGGTGACCGTGCCGACGAGCACCGCCCGGCCCGGCGCGACGCTGCGGAAGGCGGTCGAGCCACACAACACCGCCACCGGCAGCACCGCCTGCCACACGGGGACCTGCCCGCCCATGACCCGGGCCCCGCCGACCACGTAGAGGATCAGACAGCCGGCGAAGAACCCCACGGCCAGCCGGAGATCGCGCAGCGGTATCGGCGTACGGGGTGGCCGGGGCGATGCGAATTGGCGTAACCACACACCAGGACAGTACGTCCGTGACATGCGCGGACGCCTTGCCCTGACTGCCGAATTGGGTCGCTGTTCCGTACATCGAAGTATGTAGCCGGACATCGGCAGGAGGGATGACTCCAAGGTTACGGAGGACATGCAAACCTTGGCCTGACTGTATCGATCGATGTAGGCGAAAAAGGGGGAGGCCGAAGTCGCCACCGATTGACGGCCGTCGCCTTCCGGAACGGCCGAGCCGCCGCTCAACTGTGGAGGACGGAAAGTACGTGGAAACGAACGCCGCTCTTCTCGATCTCGCCCCGGAACTCGCCGACCACGGTCTCCCCGGCCAGGACGGCACCGACCAGGTGCCCGTCTTCGTGGTCCCCGTGGGCCCCGGCCCCGCAGGATCCGCCCCACCCACCGGCTCCGGGAGCGAGCTCACCGCCGAGAGCTGTCCGGGCCTCAACGGCCATACCAGAGCCACCCTCGACGCCGCCTCGCGCGGCTGGCTGCTCGCCCGACTCCCCTCCCGGGTGCGCACCGCGATGACCGCCGCCGCCCACTGGGAACTGTACGGAACGCACGGCCTCCTGGTCGTGGCCTGCGGCGACGGCGCCCGCCAGATGGGCTTCTCGGTCGAGTCCGTACGCCACGTACGCCGGGAGTCCTCCCCGCTGCACACCCCCTACGAGATCCTCACCCCGCACGAGTCCCGCACCGCCGCCGCCCGCCCGGCCGCCGAACGCGAACGCCTCATCACCCGTTACTGGGTCCGCAAGGACGCCGCCCTCCAGGCCGTCGGCAGCGGCCTCTCCCTCGCCCCGGAGCGGATCGAGGCCGGCTTCCCCTCCGACACCGGCACGGTCGCCGTCCCCGGCCCCTGCGGCAGCGAAATCCCGGTCCGCGTACGGAACTTCCGCTTCTCGGCCGCTTACGAGTTCGCGGTCGCCACCCCCGAACCGCCCTGCGTCATCCCGTCCTTCGCCTATTCCTTCCGCTGACGTCGCGGCGCCGGCCGCCTTCCTTTTTCCGCCGCCTCCCCGGCGGAAAAAGGAATCCCGCCGCGCGCCGCGACAGTTCGTTTGCGCAACCCGGCAATCCTCCGGCAGGGGCCCGCCCGGGTGAAAAACAATCCGCTTGGCCCGCCCGGACTTCCGTAGGGCCTCTTGACGGGTTACCTGTTGCGTGCTTCGAGTCGTGGCGAGCACGACGCCGCGACGCCGCTTGCGCAGGAGGAAGTACCCATGCCGTCGCCGCTCGCCGGACGCACCACCGGACCCATCCCGTCCGCCCTGCTCGCCCTGGCCTCCCTCCTGGCGCTGGTGGGCGTCGCCGGCCCCGCGGCCGCCGACCCACCGCCGACGGGCACCGACTGGGACCAGATCGCCGCCTGCGAGAGCAGCGGCGACTGGCACACCAACACCGGCAACGGCTACCACGGCGGCCTCCAGATCTCGCCGTCCACCTGGCGTGCCTACGGCGGCCACCGCTACGCCCCGCGCGCCGACCTCGCCACCCGCGACGAGCAGATCGCCGTCGGCGAGCGCATCGCCCAGGACCTCGGCCTGTCCCCCTGGCCCAACTGCGGCCAACACGGCCGCCGTTCGGCCCAGCGCGCCCCCGGCACCCGCCGCACCGCCACCTACATCGTCCACGCCGGTGACTGCCTCTCCGCGATCGCCCGCCGCACCCACGTCCCCGGCGGCTCCTCCGCCCTCTACACCCTCAACAAGGACCGCCTCGCCCAAGGCGCGAACCGCATTCACCCGGGTCAACAACTGCGCCTGCGGGGCTGAGCGGAAGGCGCGGCCGTCATGGTGAATCCGGTGGGCGGTCAGGGTGAACGCGGGCGGGTGGCGGCACTTCGGGCTTGGTCGATCTGCTCGGTGCCGCCACCTGCCCGATCGGCCTGTTGATCCCGGACGTATCGTGCTGCGGTGGGGCATACGGCGGCTCGGCAACCCGCAGGGAGCCAAACGCTTGCGGGCCACATTCAGCCGGCTGGCCCAGCAGCCCGCCGCCCCGGCCGCGGCGGATACGGGGGACAACCCCACCGGGAGAGGGCGGCCCGCCGGATGGGCGGGTGCCAGCCGCGCAACGAGCCCTGGGGCATGACGAGTTACCGGGGGCGCGGGGCCCCGCCAACATCCTGATGGTGCAGAACCTCCGGGACCCGGCGACGCCGTTCCTCGGGCCGCCGCCCGCAGCGGGACGTGTACTGCGCCGGGTGAGCCGGGGCCGGTCGTCGGGGGCGGGCACGGCCCGGCATCCGCCGCCGGGCCGCGCGCGCGGCTCACCCCAGGGGGTGGCCGGTGGTCGCGTCCACGTGGTCGGGGACCTCCTCGTGCCGGTCGCCGACGGTCGAGGTGCCGGTCGGTTCGAAGAGCAGCAGGTGGGCGCCAGAAGGGGAGTGGGGCCTGTGCTCGACGCCCCGGGGGACGGTGAAGACGGCGCCCTTGGGGAGCCGGACGGTCCGCTCCCCGGCTTCCTCCCGCAACGAGAGGAACAACTCCCCCTCCAGCACCAGGAAGAACTCGTCGGTGTCGTCGTGCGCGTGCCACAGGTGCGTGCCGGCGACCTTGGCGACCCGGACGTCGTAGTCGTTGACCCGGGTGACGATCCGGGGGCTCCACAGCGCGTCGAAGGAGGCCAGCGCCGCCGCGAGCTGCTGCGGTCGGTCGGGGTGTGTGCTCATGGGGCGATCCTGTCCCGCCGGGCCGGCCGCCACGAGTGCTAGGAATCGCACATGCCGCAACGATCCTCGCACCCCCGCCGCGCCCCGGGCCGCCCGTCCCGTCCGCACCGCGTCGTCGCCCTCGTCGACGACAACACCAACGCCTTCGAAGTCGGCTGCGCCATCGAGGTGTTCGGCCTCCCACGCCCCGAAATAGGCCACCGGCTCTACGACTTCGCGCTCTGCGCGCCCTCCCCGCGGACCGCGATGCGGGACGGCGTCTTCACCCTCGCCGGGGTCGCCGGGCTGGACGCGGCCGACGACGCGGACACCGTGATCGTCCCGCAGCGCCCCGACGTCGAGGTGCCCCGCCGCCCCGCGCTGCTCGACGCCGTCCGCCGGGCCCACGCCCGCGGCGCCCGGCTGCTCAGCTTCTGCACCGGCGCCTTCACCCTCGCCGAGGCGGGCGTCCTCGACGGCCGGCGGGCCGCCACCCACTGGCAGTGGGCGGACGCCTTCCGGGCCCGCTTCCCCGCCGTCCGCCTGGAGACCGACGTGCTGTTCGTCGACGACGGCGACATCCTCACCGCGGCGGGCAGCGCGGCCGCGCTCGACCTGGGGCTGCACGTGGTCCGCCGCGACCACGGCGCGGAGATCGCCAATACGGTCAGCCGCCGACTGGTCTTCGCCGCCCACCGGGACGGCGGCCAGCGGCAGTTCGTGGAACGCCCGGTGCCCCGGGTCCCCGACGCGTCGCTCGCCCCGCTCCTGGCCTGGGCCCAACAGCGCCTCGACGCCCCGCTGTCGGTGGCCGACCTGGCCGCCCGCGCCGCGGTCAGCCCGGCCACCCTGCACCGCCGCTTCCGCGCCCAGCTCGGCACCACCCCGCTGGCCTGGCTCACCGCCGAACGGATCGCCCTGGCCTGCCGGTTGATCGAGCGTGGCGAGGCCCGCCTCGACGTGGTCGCCCACCGCAGCGGCCTGGGCACGGCGGCCCATCTGCGCGCCCTGATGCGCCGGGAGACCGGGCTGACCCCGTCCGCCTACCGCCGCCGCTTCGGACCGGAGCGTGCGGAAGACCGCGCCGTTCCCCGTGAGACACGCCGTTTCCCGTGAACCACCGCCCGGACGGCCGTACGACGGGCCCGCCGCCCGACCCCTAACCTGGAAGGGGAAGCCGGTGAGCGTCGATGACCGCTGATCCCGTCACGCTCGCACTCTGCGGCGATGTGATGCTCGGCCGCGGGGTGGACCAGATCCTGCCCTTCCCCGGCGCCCCCGAGCTGCGCGAGGCGTATGTCGAGGACGCCCGGGTCTACGCCGGACTGGCCGAGGCGGCGGGCGGCCCGATCCCCCGCCCCGTCGGCTTCCGCTACCCCTGGGGCGACGCGCTGGCCGCGCTCGACGCCGCCGCGCCCGCCGCCCGGGTGCTCAACCTGGAGACCGCGGTCACCCGGTACGGCACCTTCGCCCCCGGCCGGGAGATCCACTACCGGATGCACCCGGCGAACCTCCCCTGCCTGGCCGCCGCCCGCCCCGACGTCTGCGTGCTGTCCAACAACCACGTCCTGGACTTCGGCCGCGAGGGGCTGGCCGAGACCCTGCGCAGCCTGGCCGCGGTCGGCCTGCGCACGGCGGGCGCCGGTGCCGACGGCGAGGCGGCCCGCACCCCCGCGGTCGTCCCGCTGCCCGACGGCCGCCGCCTCCTCGTCCTCGGCCTGGGCATGCCGTCCAGCGGCGTCCCCCGCACCTGGGCCGCGACCGCCGGGCACGGCGGCGTCCACTGGGCGGCCGGCCCCTCGCCCGCCACCGCCGCCGAGGCCGCCGCCCTGCTCCGCGCCCGCAGGCGCCCCGGCGATCTGGCGATGGTCTCGGTGCACTGGGGCTCCAACTGGGGCTACGGGGTCCCCCGCGCCCAGACCGCCTGCGCACACGCCCTGGTCGACGCCGGCGTGGACCTCGTCCACGGCCACTCCTCGCACCACCCGCGCCCCCTGGAGCTCTACGCCGGCAAGCTCATCCTGCACGGGTGCGGCGACTTCATCGACGACTACGAGGGCATCACCGGCTACGAGCGCTACCGCGACGACCTGCGCCCGCTCTACCTCGCCGTGCTGGAGCCGGACACCGGCCACCTCGTGGAGCTGCGGATCGTCCCCTTCCAGACCCGTCGGATGCGGCTGCGCCACGCCGGTGCCGGGGACGCCCGCTGGCTCGCCGCCCTCTTCGACCGGCTCGCCCGCGGTTTCGCCCCCGGCGTCCTCGCCCTCGACCCGGCACCCGCCCTGAGCCTCCGGCCGGCCTGAACCGCCCGGCCCACCGGGCCCGTTGGGCCCGGCCACCGCTCGCCTACCGCCCGGCGCCCGCCACCGCCGCGGCCAGTGCCAGCACCCGCCGCGCCTCCTCCACGTGCAGGTTCTCCACCATCCGCCCGTCTACGGTGACCACCCCGCGCCCCTCCCGGCTCGCGGCCTCGAACGCGTCGATGATCCGCCGGGCCCGGGCCACCTCCGCCTCCGCCGGCGCGAACGCCCGGTTGCACGGCTCGATCTGCGACGGATGGATCAGCGTCTTCCCGTCGAACCCGAACTGCCGCCCCTGGACGCACTCCGCCTCGAACCCGGCCGCGTCCGTGACGTCGTTGAACACCCCGTCCAGGATCGCCTTCCCCGCCTCGCGGGCCGCCAGCAGCGCCAGCGACAGCCCCGTCAACAGCGGTGCCCGGCCCGGCACATGCGCCGCGTGCAACTCCTTGGCCAGGTCGTTGGTGCCCATCACCAGCACCGTCAGCCGCTCGCTCGCCCCGGCCACCGCCCGGGCGTCCAGCATCGCCCGCGGGGTCTCCACCATCGCCCAGATCGCCGTGCGGTCCGGCGCCCCGGCCTCCTCCAGCCGCCGCTCGACCTCCCGCACGGTCTGAGCGGACTCCACCTTCGGCACCACCACCGCGTCCGGGCCGGCCTGGGCCGCCGCCCGCAGGTCGTCCGCGAACCAGGGCGTGCCCGGCCCGTTGACCCGGATCGTGACCTCCCGGCCGCCGTACCCGCCGGCGGCCACCGCCGCCGCGACCCGCTCCCGCGCCGCCTCCTTGGCGTCCGGCGCGACCGCGTCCTCCAGGTCCAGGATCAGCCCGTCCGCCGGCAGCGACGCCGCCTTCGCCAACGCCCGTTCGTTGGCGCCCGGCATGTACAGCACCGACCGCCGCGCCCGCACCGCGTCCTCGTAGCCCTCGTCACCCACGGACCTGCTCCCCATCTCCGTCGCTCGCCGCCGCGTACGCGTCCCGCAGTTCGGGGTCGCGCGCCGCCAGCGCCTCGGCGAGATCCCTCACCACCCGGCACTGCTTGACCGTGGCGTCGTCCTGCATCTTCCCGTCGATCATCACCGCACCGGTGCCGTCGCCCATCTCCGCGATGACCCGGCGCGCCCAGGCGACCTCCGCCGGCGCCGGCGAGAACACCTTCCTCGCGATCCCGATCTGCACCGGGTGCAGGCTCCATGCCCCCACGCACCCCAGCAGGAACGCGTTGCGGAACTGGTCCTCGCAGGCCACGGTGTCCTTGATGTCGCCGAACGGCCCGTAGTACGGCAGGATTCCGTGCGCCGCGCAGGCGTCGACCATCCGCGCGATCGTGTAGTGCCACAGGTCCTGCTGGAACACCGCCCGCGGCCCGTCCGCCGCCCCCGGCCGGGGGTCCTCCCGCACCAGGTAGTCGGGGTGGCCGCCGCCGACCCGCGTCGTCTTCATCCGCCGGCTGGCCGCCAGGTCCGCCGGCCCCAGGGACATCCCCTGCATCCGCGGGCTGGCCCCGGCGATCTCCTCCACGTTGGCGACCCCGCGCGGCGTCTCCAGGATGGCGTGCAGCAGGATCGGCCGCCGCACCCCCGCCCTCGCCTCCAACTGCGCCACCAGCCGGTCGACGTAGTGGATGTCCTCGGCGCCCTCCACCTTCGGCACCATGATCACGTCCAGCTTGTCGCCGATCTCGGTGACCAGCGTCAGCAGATCGTCCAACGCCCAGGGCGAATCAAGGCTGTTGATCCGCGTCCACAGCTGCGTGGCACCGAAGTCGGTGCCGCGCGCGACCTCGACCAGCCCGGCCCGCGCCGCCTCCTTGCGGTCCGCCGCGACCGCGTCCTCCAGGTTGCCCAGCAGCACGTCGACGTCCGGCGCGATGGCCGGCACCTTGGCCGCCATCCGCGGATTGCCCGGATCGAAGAAGTGGATCATCCGTGACGGCCGGAACGGTACCTCCCGGACCGGCTCCGGAGCCCCCACGGCCAACGGACGGAAAAAGTCCTTCGGAGAGCGCACCCTGCCTCCCAACGCACCCACCACCCGCCCCGCCACCCGGAGCCGGCCAACGGCGCACACTCTAGGCCCGCCGCCCCCCGCTTGTTACCGGGCAGTATGTGTGCCGTTGATCACGAATGGTGAGCGGCGGGGAAGGGTGGCGGGCGTCGGTCGGGTCCGCCAACTCTGGGGTCGGGCACCCGCGTTGTCCCGTTGCCGCCCTCTCGCCCGCCGATAAATCCGTTGACACCCCCCGCGCCCCCCGGGTTAGCTGGTGCCCTTCCATTCGTTCTGCTCTGGGTCGTTGTGCCCTGGAAAAGGTGTTTATGTTCCGGCTTGCGCCGAGTGCGCCCCGTCGTACCGCGTAACCGTCCGCCTTCCCCGCGTCGCACCTCGTCGTCGCGGCCGCCGGACGCGTTCTCCGGTGCTCTCGTACCGCCCCGAGGCGGGGCCGCTCGGCCTGCTCTTGCTGTTCCGAACCACTTCTCAGCAAGGAGCTCCGGGTGTCCCACACCACCACTCCCTCCACCCTCGCCCTCGACACCTTCGCCTGCGCGTGGTGCGGCCTGACCGTCTCCGCGTGCGCCGCCGACGGTGCCCGGCGCAACCACTGCCCGTCGTGCCTGCACTCCCGGCACGTCCTCGACCACGTCGAGGGCGGCCCCAGCGCGTGTCACGGCCGGATGTCCCCGATCGCCATCGCGGTCCTGCGCACCGGCGACTGGCGGGTGATCCACCGCTGCGTGCGCTGCGACGAGCTCACCTCCAACCCGGTCTGCGCCGACGACAACCAGCTCATCCTGATGCGGATGGCCGTCCGCCCGCTGGCCCAACCGCCGTTCCCGCTAGAGGCGTTCGGCACCCTCTGACCGCGCCCGGAAGGAGGGACCGCAGATGCCCCGACGCACCAACCGCGACGGTGGCCGCGGCCGGGACCGTCGTCCGCAGCGGCACAAGACCGTGCTGCACGGCCCCGGTGGCCACCGGGCGCCCGCGTTCCGTTGCGTGGGCTGCCGCCTGGAGGTGTCCCTGGACGCACCGGGGACCGCGCACCGCAACCACTGCCCGAACTGCCTGGCCAGCCGCCATGTCGACCGCAGGGTCCCGGGCGACCGCGCCGCGGACTGCGGCGGCCGGATGGCGGCCCTGGGGATGACGGTCCGGCCGGACGGCGAGTGGCTGCTCATCCACCAGTGCCTGTCCTGCGGCGAGTTGAGCACCAACCGCATCGCCGGCGACGACAGCCCCCGGGCCCTGGTCCACCTGGCGCTCCGGCCGCTCCAGGACCCGGGCGTCGCCGCCCGCGCCCTCCGCACGCTCTGACGGGGAGCGCGCGGGGGAGGGAGCGGGGGCCGGACCATCGCCGCGTGCTGACCGCGGCGGTCCGGCCCCGCCCCCAACGCCTCTCCGCTGCCGGCGCTCCCCACACTTCCCACGTTCCCTGCCCCCAACGCCCCCTCAGCCGAACCATCCCAGCGCCGCGTCCAGCGACCAGCCCTGCCAGCACATCGCGCCGAGCCCGACCGCCGAGACCAGCGCCATCATCAGGTTCTGGCCCTGCTCCGCCCAGTCGTGGATCATCAGCACCAGGTAGACCAGATTGAGCAGCAGCCCTGCGGCCAGGGCGATCGGCGTCAACAGGCCGACGGTCAGGCCGAGTCCGAGCGCCAGTTCCGCGTGCGCGACCAGGTGCGCCATCAGCCGCGGCCGCGGCCGTACGACGCGGTCGAAGCCCCTGCGGACCACGGGCCAGCGGTGTGCGTCGGCGATCCCGGCCGCCCAGGTGATGCCGCCGCCGGCGAACCAGCTCTTCTTGTCCTTGTGGCGCCAGCTCTCCAGCCACCACAGACCGAGGCCGATGCGCAGCACCGCCAACCACGCGGCGCCGCCGAGCCAGATCGTCTGCATGTGAACCGCCCTCCGCCCTCCAGAATTCTGACGAGGCGTCAGTTCAGCGGATGCGCCCCGAGCGCGCAAGGGGTCGAGTTTCCCGGCGTCCCTTGTGGTTGCGGGGGCGAGCTCCTAACCTCCGAACTGATGGGTCGTCAGATATCGGACCGGCGTGACCCACCGGCGCGGCAGTTGGGGGTACAACGTGACCAGCGGCAACAGCGGTACGGGGGAGCTTCCGAGGATCATCAGCGTGGACGACCACGTGATCGAGCCGGCGCACCTCTTCCGAACCTGGCTCCCGCGGAAGTACCGGGACCGCGGCCCGAAGCCCTTCACCGCCGGCATCGGCGAACTGGCCTACGTCGGCGGGAAGTACCGGTTCACCACGGACCCGGAGGGCCAGATCACCGACTGGTGGGAGTACGAGGGGCTGCTGTTCCCGTACAAGCGCATCATCGCGGCCGTCGGCTTCTCCCGCGACGAGATGACGCTCGACGGGATCACCCGGGACCAGATGCGGCGCGGCTGCTGGGACCCCGGGGCCCGGCTGGCGGACATGGACCTCAACCACGTCGAGGCGTCGCTGTGCTTCCCGACCTTCCCGCGGTTCTGCGGGCAGACCTTCGCCGAGGCGGAGGACAAGGAGGTCGGGCTGGCCTGCGTGCGGGCGTACAACGACTGGATGGTGGAGGAGTGGTGCGGGGACAGCGGCGGCCGGCTGATCCCGCTGTGCCTGATCCCCCTCTGGGGCGTCGACCTCGCGGTCGCCGAGATCCGGCGGAACGCCGCGCGGGGCGTGCGGGCGGTCACCTTCAGCGAGATCCCCACCTACCTGGGGCTGCCGTCCATCCACTCCGGCTACTGGGACCCGTTCTTCGCCGCCTGTGAGGAGACCGGGACGGTGGTCAACATGCACATTGGGTCGTCGTCGCAGATGCCGGCGGCCTCCCCGGACGCCCCGCCGGCCGTCCAGGCGTCGCTCTCCTTCAACAACGCCATGGCCTCGATGATGGACTTCCTCTTCAGCGGGGTGCTGGTGCGGTTCCCGCGGCTCAAACTCGCCTACAGCGAGGGGCAGATGGGCTGGATCCCGTACGCCCTGGAGCGGGCCGACGACGTCTGGGAGGAGCACCGCGCCTGGGGCGGGGTCAAGGACCTCATCCCGGAGCCGCCGTCGACGTACTACTACCGGCAGATCTTCTGCTGCTTCTTCCGCGACAAGCACGGCGTCGCGGCGATCGACACCGTGGGCGTGGACAACGCCACCTTCGAGACCGACTACCCGCACGTCGACTCGACCTGGCCGCACACCAAGGAGGTGGCCGCCGACCACGTGGGCCACCTGTCCGAGGAGGTGACCTACAAGCTCCTGCGCGGCAACGCGATTCGTATGCTGGACCTGCCGTTCGACCGTGCGCGAGCGGCCGTGTGACCACCGCCGGCGCCGACCACGCGCGGCGGTGGGGTGCCGGGGGCGCCGGCTCCCGGCACGGCGGTTCACCAACCCGCTGAGAGGCGATCGGATGAGCGACACCATGGCCGAGGTCCTGGCCACGCTGGGCCGCGGCTACCTGCGCGAGGCGCCCGGCCTGTGCGGCAAGGCCGCGCTGGCGGAACGGCTGGTCAACCCCTACCTGCGGGACCATCCGCGGCGCCGGGTGGTCACCACGCGGTTCGGCGCCCGGATGGCCGTCGACACCCAGGACCTCATCCAGCGCTACCTCTACCTCTTCGGCCTCTGGGAGCCGCACCTGTCGCACTGGCTCCGCCGCCGGCTGCGGCCCGGCGACGCCTTCATCGACGTCGGCGCCAACATCGGCTACTTCAGCCTGCTCGCCGCCCACCTGGTCGGCCCGGAGGGCAAGGTGGTCTCGATCGAGGCCATGCCGACCTTCCACCGCCGGCTCGAACAGCACCTCGCGCTCAACGGCCTCGGCAACGTCCGCACGGTCAACGCGGCCGTCTCCGACGCCCAGCGGACGCTGACGTTCATCCTCGCCAGCTCCCGCAACATGGGCGCCGCCAGCATCGTCCCGTACGACGGACCGGCCGAGATCACCCTCGACGTCGAGGCGCAGCCGCTGCTGGCCCTCGTCAAGCCCGAGGAGATCGCCGCCGCCCGGGTCGTCAAGATCGACGTGGAGGGGGCGGAGGGCGCGGTGGTGCGCGGCCTGGAACCGCTCCTCGCGCGGCTGCGGCCGGACGCCGAGATCACCGTCGAGGTCACCCCCGAGCGGATGGCGCGCCTGGGCGACTCGCTCGACGAGCTCCTGGACACCATGGCCCGGCACGGCTTCCACACCTACCGGCTGCCCAACTCCTATGCCGCCGGCGGCTATCCGGCGTCCCTGCGCGCCTCGGCGGCCTCCGCCGCGGTCCGCTGGCGCGCCCCCGTGGTGGAGGAGAGCGACCTCGTCTTCTCCCGCGTCGATGCGGAGCGCCTGCCCTAGGGCGCTGCTGACCCCGATCCGTCGGACGGGCTCGAACCGGGCCCGGGCCGGCCGTCGTCGGTGGGTCGGGACGGATACTTCCAGCCGAGCGCGGCGAGTTGGCGGGCCCGGGCCTGCACCACCGCCATGCGGGCCTCCCGCTCGGCCGCCTCGGTGTGCGACGCCTGGCCGGTCACCTGGCCGGGCCACTTCCGGTACAGCAGGCCCGTCTCGGGGGTGAACCAGCCGCGGCTGGTGGTGTTCAGCGCCAGCAGCAGGCCGGTGTCCTCGGAGGCCGGCAGCGCCATCCAGCCGCCGAGCGCGAGCAGCAGCTCGCGGCGGACGAAGAGGGTCGCCGGGTGGACCTGTGCCCGGAAGTCGTGGGCTGCCCAGAAGTCCAGGACCGTGCCCCGCTCGACCGGGCCGGCCGCCGGGTCCCCGTCGAAGCCGACCGTGGAGCCGTCGGGCAGCAGGTCCAGGGCGCGCGAGGTCGCCCAGCCGAGGCCGTGGTCGGCCTCCAGCGCGGCCAGGTCGCGGGCGAGCGCGCCGGGCGTCAACTGGTCGTCGGCGTCCAGCACCTTGACGTACTCGCCCTCCGCGCGCGCCAGCGCGATGGTGCGCGCGACGCCCGGCCCGCCCGGTCGCCCCTGCCGGAACGACACCCGCGCGTCATCCGGCAGCTGCCCCGCGACCTCCGTGCTCCGCCCGTCCTCCTGGACGACCCACTGCCACTCCCACCCCTCGGGGAGTTGCTGCTGCCTCAGCGAGCGGTAGGCGTCCGCCAGGAACGGGGCGGACGGGGCATGGACGGCCGTGACGATGCTGATGCGCCGGGGCACGGCTCACCACCTTTCCAAGGGAGTAACGAACAGCAGTTCCGTGCGGTCGCCGGGCAGGATGACGTCCGAGACGTCCACGACGCGCCCGTCGGTGTCGTACGAGACCTTCCGCAGCACCAGCACCGACGTCCCGGGCGGCAGCTCCAGCTCCGCCGCCTCCTCGGGCGTCGGCGGGCGCGCGGTGACGTGTTCCTCGACGCGGTCCAGCTCGATCCCGACGGCGTGCAGTTGGCTCTGCGAGCCGCCCGGCCAGGGCTCGTTGGAGGCGTCCAGGAGGTCGGGGTCGGCCGCGATCACGGCGCGCACGAGGTAGGAGGTCACCAGGGCGAACGGGGCGCTCTCGGCCGCGCACCGGGTCCGGTAGCCGCGCTCCACCAACTCGGTGCCCTCGGGGACGCCGAACGCCCCGGCGAGCTCCGCGTCGGCCGCGACCTCGCGGTAACGGGCGCGGAAGACGAGGTCGTCGACCCGGAGCCCGGTGTCGTACTCGGTGGCGCCGGTCCGGGCCCGCCGCTCCAGGGGCGCGCGGGCGCGGTCCTTCTCCCACTGGTGCCGGAGGTTGGTGCGCCGGGCGGGGGTCCGCGGACGCCGGACGAAGGTGCCGACGCCGTGTCGCTTCTCGATGAGCCCCTCGTCCCGTAGTGCCCGCAGCGCCTCCCGGACGGTCGGCACGCTGCGCCCGAACCGCTCCGCGAGCCGGGTCTCGGCCGGCAGCCGGTCACCGGGCCGCAGCTGCCCGGCCCGGATGGCCGCCCGGAGCTCGTCCGCGATCCGCTCGTACGCCACTGCCATGGGTGCCCACTCCGCTCCTCGGCGCCCCGACCGACCACCGGAGCCGAGGGCTCCGGCGCCACTCCCAGCGTACGACTCCTCATGAGGACGCAACGACTCGGCCGGCGGGCCCCCGATGCCGCCGGACCCCGGCCCGCACCGCCGCCGAGCGATGCGGGCCGGGGACCCGTCCGCGGCGCGCCAAGTCGGGCCGTGCGCGGCGGTGTTGGCAGGGGCACGGCCGGTCGGGGTCTCTCCCGGGTGCCCTAGGGCAGGAGTTGGCGCCTGAGCGGCGGGGCGCAGGCGGTGTCCAGCGGGGTGTCCTCCTGTCGCAGGATCACGGACTGCAGTCGCTGCAACCGCGGGCCGGGGGCGATGCCGAGTTCGTCCATGAGGAACTCGCGCAGCTTCGCGTACCGGTGCAGGGCCACGGCGGGCCGGCCCGACTGGTACAGCGCGTAGATCAGCAGCTCCCAGGCGACCTCGCGCAGGGGCGTGCGCGCGGCGAGCTCCTCGGCCGACAGGACCGCCTCCTCCAGATTCCCCTCCCTGATCAGGACCGTCACCATCAACTCCCGCCCCAGCATGTGCGCTTCCTCAAGCCGGGCGATCTCCTGCGAGGCGAACGGGTAGTCCGCCGCCTCGGCGAGCGGCGCCCCCCGCCACAGGGAGAGTGCCGTGACGACCTCCTGGTGCGCCGCGGCGACCTGGCCCTCGTCCAGCCGTCGCCGGGCGTGCCCCAGCTTCCGCTCGAAGCGGAAGACGTCCAGGGATTCCGGGGGCACCCGCAGGGCGTAGCCTCCGGGCTCGCGGACCAGCACGCTCGCGTCCCCCCGCCGGGCCCGCCCGGGCTCCAGCGTGTCGCGGAGTCTGCTGATGTGGGCGTGGACGGAGGAAACGGCCCCCCGCGTGTGGCGGTTGGGCCACAGGTCCTCGCACAGGGACTCCAGCGGAATAGCGTGTCCCCGTCCGAGTAACAGCCGGATCAGAAGCGCACGCCGTTTCGGGGGGCCGAGTCTCAGGACCCCGTCCCGAGAGTGCGCGGCCAACGGTCCCAGCAGCCCGAACTCGAAAGTAGACACGTGGCCCCCGATCACGTCGCGCGAATTTCAGGTCGATGACTAGATGCTAGTAGATCTTTGAAGCATCGAGCTAGCTCCGTGCAGCGCAGGTATTCACACCTTCTCCAGAGAATTCACGTACTCCACTTCGAGTCGCTCGCGCGGACGCTCCCGATAGTTATGTGGTTCCCGGTCAATGCCGAACGGGCGTCGTTTTCCACGGTCTTGCGAACGTGCCGCGTCGCGCGGCGGCAGAGCGCCGGGCGGCGGCCGTCGGCGTCGCCCGCGGGCGAGGGCCGTCCCTCAGAGCAGCGCCGGGTCCTGGCGCAGAATCCCGTAGAACTTGCTCTGCAGGTCGCGGCCGGGGTCGAGGCCCAGGCTGTGGGAGAGCCGCTCGGACATCTGGCTGTAGGCGTCCAGCGCGTCCGCCTGCCGGCCGGAGCGGTAGAGCGCGGTGATGAGCTGGGCGCAGAACCGCTCGTGGAACGGGTACATGGCGTGCAGGTGCTCCAACTCGGAGAGGATCGAGAGGTGTTGGCCCAGTCGGAGCCTGAGGTCGAAGAGCTTCTCGGCGGCGGTGATCCGGGTTTGTTGGAGCCGACTGAAGGCCATGCGGCAGGTGTCGCCCTGTCCGGTGTCCACCAGCGCCGGGCCGCGCCACAGATCGGTGGCTTCGGTGAGCAGCGCGGCCGCCTCCTCCGGTCTGCCGTCGCCCAGGGATTCGGCCCGCCGGACGAGTTCCGCGAAGCGGACGGCGTCGACCTCGATGTCCGTCCCGGTCAGGGCGTATCCGGAGGGTGAGGTCGCTATGACGTCCCGTAGTCCGGGCTTCCCGCTGCCGGCCGCGAGCACGCGGCGGAGCCGTGCGATGTGACCGTGCAGTGAATTCTCGGCGTTTCTGGGCGGCGTTTCCCCCCACAATTCGTCGATCAGGACATGCCGGGACACCGGACGCCCGGGCGACAGGGCGAGGACGGCGATGACGGACCTTAGTTTCTCCCCGGGGATTCGGAGGAACACCCCTTCTTCGCATACCTCTAAGGGGCCGAGGAGCTTGATTTCCACGAAATTCTCCTTCATGAAGCGCAGACTGCCAGCCAACCACGCAAGAGAAGAGAAGTCCTCGACAGAATGTGTCCGAAGCGGGGCGGCGGGTGCTCGCCGACCATTGGCCTCAAGTGCTCATCGTGTCGTGGGATATTGTCGCGCCTCGCGCGACGCGTTACTGGTCAGTATCCTGGGTGCCGACCCTCAAGCTTCCCCCCTGAAGCGGTGGCACATAGATGAACGCATCTTGTCCCACGTTTCTTGTCTTCGACTTGTCGCGGGCCGCGCGGGGAGTGCGACTTATCGGCGGTGGTTTTCGCTTTCGCGTCCGGTGCCGGCCCGGCCCTCGCTCAGACCGCGGACGGGGTCGACTCGTCGACCGGCCGGCCGACGGCGCTGATCACCGTGCGCCGGGAGAACAGGGTGCTGGGGCGCAGGCCGAACATGGCGTGGAAGGCGCTGCTGAAGTGGGACGGGCTGGCGAACCCCGCCTCCACGGCCGCGGTGCTCAAGTCGGGCCAGGTGCCGAGCAGTTCGGCCACCCGCAGCATCCGGACCCACAGCCGGTAGCGGCGGAGGGTGGTGCCGGTCTGCGCGCGGAACAGCCGCAGGAACGCCGAGACGGAGAGGCCGGCCTCGGCGGCCAGGTCCCGGGCCGAGGCCCGCTGTCCGAACGGCCCGTCCAGCCGGGCGGTCGCCACGAGGATGCGCGGGTCCCGGGTGCCGTCCGGCCCGTCCGGGCCGGTCAGGTCCAGCCAGCGCCGGACCTGACCGAGCGGCGCGCCCCCGGCCAACGACGCGGCCGTCAGCGCCAGTTCGGCTTCCCGCGCGTGCCCCAGGGCCAGTTCGGCGCCGCCGCCCATCAGCCGGCGGCAGGCCCGCTCCCGTGCCGACGCCGGGTCGAGGTAGCAGAAGGCCATCCGGGTCTCCCCGGCGACGATGCGGTGCCGCACCCGGGCCGCCACCAGGGCCGTACGGGCCCGGTGTCGGGGGCCGTGCTCCAGCTCGACGGTGAAGTACCCGTCGACGCCCACCGCCAGGCAGCTCACCGCACCGGAGTGGAAGCCGAGTCCCAACGCGGGCCCGAGATAGAGGGCTTGGCCCGGCCACAGCCACAACGCGGCCTGGTCGCAGCACGTTTCTGAAAGCGGCGCGGGTCGCATGCGGGCATGCTAGCCGCTGAGGTCATCCCCCTGTCCGCCGCGCCGCACGGCCCCGGCCGCGCACCGTCCGAGAACGGAAAAGACGACGTCATGACGACCGAACGCCTCACCGCCGCGCTGCTGTTCCTCGTGGGCGCGATCAACCTGCTGCCCGGCTTCGTGGCGGTGGCCCCGTCCCGGATCGGCACCGCCTACGGAGTCGACGTCGACGGCGGCGACAGTCCCGACCTGGTGCTGCTGCTGCGGCACCGCGCGGTGCTGCTGGCGCTGGTCGGCATCGGCCTGCTGTGCGCGGCGTTCATCCCGTCGCTGCGGGTGCCCGCGATGACCGCCGGCGGGGTCAGCATGGGCACCTTCCTGCTGTTCGCCTACGCCACGCCCGCGCTCAACGGCGCCACGATGCGGGTCGCCCGCATCGACATCGCGGCCGTCGTGCTGCTCGTGGTGGCCGCGGTCCTCGTCTGGCGCAAGCACGCCTGAGCGGACGCGACGGGGCTCCCGCCCCCGCCCCGGGGGCGGGAGCGACGCGGTCAGGCCGCCGCCCGGCGGGCGCCCCGGTCCATCAGGCCCAGCGCGGCGCTCAGCAGCGGCCGGGCCGGTCGGGGGAGGGGGAGCCGGGGAGCGCGGGAGCGGTGCCAGGGCAACCTCGCGGGTGCGCCGTCGGTCAACGCCCGTGCCACGTGGGCGCCGTGCGCCACCGACATGGCCAGGCCGTGGCCGCAGCAGCCGCCCACGTACCAGACGTCGGGGTGGCCGGTGAGCGGGCCGACCACCGGCAGCCCGTCGGCGGTCATCCCGATCTGCCCGGCCCAGCGGTGGGTCACCTCGACGTCGGCGAGCGCCGGATGCAACCGGCGCAGCCGCTTCTCCAACCAGGCCCACACCGCCGCCGCGCCCGCGTCGTCGGCCACCGGCGCGAGCAGCGGTCTGCCGCCGCCGAGCACCAGCCGCCCGTCGGGGGTGAGCCGGAAGTACGGCGCCAGCGCGTGGGCGTCGATCAGCGCGCAGTCGCCCCGGCCGCCGAACGCCGCACGGGCCGCTTCCGGCAGTGGCTCGGTGGCGACGGCGTGGACGAGCAGCGGCAGCACCGTTCCGACGGGCAGCTTGAGCTCCCCCGCTGCCGCGTTGACGGCCAGCACCGCCCTGCGGGTGCGCACCGTGCCGCCGGGGAAGGCGAGTTGGGTCTCGGCCGCGGTCCGGCCGGGCCGCAGGGCCAGCAGCCGGCTGTTGCCCAGGAAGCGGACGCCCTTGGCGGCGCAGGCGCGCGCCAGCGCCCCGGTGAGCGCCGACGGGTCGAGGGCGGCGGCGCGGTATTGGAGTCCGGCGTGGTACGGCACGTCCAGCCGGTCGCGGATCTCCGCCGCGGAGAGGACCGGCACGTCCAGGCCCAACGCGCGGTAGGCGGCGGACTGTCGGGCGAGCGCGGCCAGTCCGTCGGCGGTGCGGGTGGCCACCAGCTGCTCGCCCGTGCGGACGGTGGTCGTCACCCCCAGCCGGGCGCACAACTCGACGACCTGCTCGACCGCGTCGACGCTGGCCCGGTGCATCCGGCGGGCGGTGTCTGGCCCGAAGCGCGCGACCGCCCGGTCGACGGGTGGGCCGACCCGCGGTCCGAGCAGCCCGGTGCCGCGTCCGCTCGCGCCCGCGGCGGGCCCCTCGGCGTCGACGACCAGGATGTCCAGCGACGGGTCGCGGTCGGCCAGGTGGTAGGCGGTGGAGAGCCCGGCGAGACCGGCGCCGACCACGGTCACGTCCGCGTCGACCACGCCGCGCACCCGGGGCGGCGGGGACGGCTCCGCGCCGGGGGGCGCCGTGGGGTCGGGGTCGGGGCCCGGCCAACAGGGCCGGCCGGCCGGGGGCCTGGTCATGCTTCCTCCAAGGGCGGTCGGTGCTCGGGCCCGGCGGTGCGCGCCACGCCCCGGTCGGCGAGGGCGTGGAAGGACCGGCCGTGCCAGAGCAGGGGGCGCCCGGCGGCCGTGCCCACCGCCGCGAGCCGGCCCACCACCAGGCAGTGGTCGCCGTAGCGGCGCAGGTCCTCCGTCAGGCAGACCGACCAGCCGAGGCTGTCCTCCAGCACGGGCACGGTGAGCACCCGCCGGTGGCGCACCGAGGCGAACCGCTCGGCGGAGCCGGCCCGGGGGTCCGCGAAGAGTTCCGCGCGCGCCCGCTGCGACTGGCGTAGCAGGTTGACGGCGAACCGGCCCTCCGCCTCGATCGCGGCCAGGGTGCGCGAGCCGGTGCCCAGGCAGACCAGGAGCAGGGGCGGGTCGGCGGAGAGCGAGGTGACCGCCGAGGCGGTGCTGCCGGCCGGTCCGTCCGGGCCCCGCGTGGTCACCACCGTCACGCCGGACGCCAGCTTGGCGTAGAAGTCCCGGCAGGCCGCCGCCCCGGCGTCCGGCGCCTCGGTGAGGGGGGCGGGCACGGCCGCGGTCGGCTCACCGGTCAGTGCTCCGGCGGTGGCCTGGCGCATCACGGGGCTCCTTTCTGGAATCCGTCAGGTGGCGTTCCGGTTCGGGGTCGCTCGTTCGCCGGGCCGTCCGGCGGGGGCCACCGGGGGCCGGCGCCGGGGGCGTTGGGGGTCATCGCCCCGCTTCGAGCGCGGTGCGCAGGGCGACGAGGGTGGCGCGGGAGGTGAGCCGGTTGCGGTCGCGCCGCCGTACCACTCCGGTGAGCAGCGGGGCGGTGGCCGTGAGCAGCCGGCCGGGGAGCCCGCGCCGACGGTCGTGCCACTCCTCGGTGACCTCGCACCCGACGGGCACCGCGGTGAAGCGGTAGGTCCACCGGGAGAGCGGGACACCGAAGAAGCTGACGTCGAAGGCGAACACCTCGCCGGGGACGGCCGCGACCACCCGGCACAGGGTCACCCACGGCAGCCAGGAAGCGCGGTTGCGGCCGAGGAAGCGGGCCCCCGGCCGCAAGGGGACGCCGCCCCCGAGGAGCCAGGCCCCGCGGCACTCCGGGCTCCACTCGCCCATCCGTCGCACATCGCTGACGGCCGCCCAGGCGGTCTCGGGCGGCACCTCGACGGTCAGCCGTTCGGCCACCGCGGGCCCGGCCGTCGGTTCACGCACCGCGTCACCTCTTTCGACGTCAGGGGTTCTCGCCGGGCGCGGGACCTTCGGCCGCCGCCGAGCGCGTCCGCGGGCCGGGTCATGCACGCAGCGCGATTCCGTGCGTGCGGTCGTCGGTGAGGATCTCCATCAACGCGCGGTGGCCCGTCCGGAGCCGGTCGGTGCGCCCGGTGATCTTGTTGGTGATCGTCAACTCACAGCTGGCGATCTTGGTGTTGAGGCAGTGCTTGATGCCGCCCGGCGGGTTGTAGTAGTTCAGCCCCACGAACTGCTCGGGTCGGGCGTCGAAGCGCCCGCGGATGGCGACGGTGTCGTCGCCGCCGGCGAAGTTCCAGTAGAAGTAGCCGAAGTCGGCCTTGGCCGCCAGCGCCTGACGCAGCGACACCAGCGCGTACTCCCGCTCCTGGTGGCGCAGGACCGCGAAGGTCACCATCGGGGTGGTCAGCGGGCCGGCGATCCGGGTGCGCCCGGTGACGATCTCCAGGAAGCTGTCGGGGGCGTCGTCGAAGCCGGCGACCTGACCGAAGGCGTAGTAATCCGTGTGCCGGCTGCCCCAGTTGTGGCACTGGCTGCCGGTCCAGCCGTCGATGTCGACGGTCCGGCCGTCCACGGTGAGGGTGCCGTCGTACTCCGCGAGCGGCACCCCCACCAGGTTCTTGGCCTTGGGGAAGCCGCCGGTGTACATCTTCGGCGACAGCAGCAGGAGCGGCGGCTCGTCGCCCTTGTACGTCAGGTCCCAGGCGATCCTGGCGTTGGTGCCCACCGCCTCGCCGCGCAGCGCGCCCGGTTCGAGCACCCGGTCGCCGATCCGGGCGCCGAAGGTGTCCCGGTCGAAGGCGCACTCGGCGATCGGGTACTCCTCCTTGGCGACCACGTGCTCCCCGGTGACCCCGTCGAAGTAGATCGCCCACAGCTCACCGATGGCCGCCTCGGGCATGCCCGTCGGGCTGAAGATGGTGTACCGGATCCAGAACGCCCTTGGTTCCGTGGGGTGGTTGCCGCGCTGGTAGAAGCTCTCGTAGTGCCCCTCGCGCTGCCCGGGCCGGTAGAACGTGCGGTTGAGGGTGTTCGCGTCGGCGGTGGTGTAGTCGATGTGCATGGATCCGTCTCCTCCGGTCTGCCGCAGCGCGCGGACACGGTAGATGTGGCGGTCGGTCGGCCGGTCAGTCCGTCGTGGTGCCCGCGGTGGCCGGTACCCCCGCGGCCCGCCGGGCGCGGTGGCGCTCGTGCAGCGTCATGGCCATTCCGTACTTGGGCCGCAGGGTGATGGTCGCGTGGTTCACCACCCGGTGGGACGGGATGTGCCGGAAGTCGTACCGCCGGATCAGCGCGGCCAGCAGCAGGTGCGCCTCCAGCAGCGCGAAGTGCTTGCCGATGCACAGGTGCGGGCCGGCACCGAAGGGCAGGTACGCGAAGCGGTAACGGCCCTTCTTGTTCGCCGCGGTGAAGTGGTCGGGGTCGAAGCGCTCCGGATCGGCCCAATGGCCCGGGTGGCGGTGGATGTTGAACAGGTCGACCATGATCCGGGAGCCCTTCGGCACGTGGTGGCCGCCGAGCACGGTGTCCCTGAGCGTCAGCCGCGGCACGATGGGCGCCGAGGGGTACATCCGCAGCGCCTCCTCGAAGATCTGCAGCAGGTACGGCATCCGCTGCAGGTCCGCCACCGAGGGCATCCGGTCCCCGAGTTCCCGGTCCACCTCCTCCTGCGCCCGGCGCAGCACCTCCCGGTGTTGGGAGAGCAGGTAGAAGGCCCAGGTGAGGGTGACGGCCGTGGTCTCGTGGCCGGCCGCGAAGGTGGTGATGATCTCGTCGCGCAGCTCGCGGTCGGTCATCCCCTCCCCGGTGTCCGCGTCCCGGGCGGCGAGCAGCATGTCGAGCAGGTCGTTGGCGCCGCCCTCGGGGGCGCCGGCCGCCCGGCGCTCCTCGATGAGGCCGTACATCATCCCGTCGAGGCCCTCCATCACCCGCTGGAAGCGCCGGTTGCGGGGGGTGGGCCAGGCGGTGGGCGGGCTGAACGGGTTCTGCAGCCGGTCGAAGGCGTAGTTGACGGCCACGTCCACGGCCTCGGGGCTGAGCTTGTCGCGGGTACGGCTGACGTCGGTGCTGAACATGCAGCGGCTGACGATGTCCAAGGTGACCCGCATCATCTCGCCGTGCACGTCGACCTCGGCCCCGGACGGATAGGCCCGGGCCATGTGCGTGAGCTGCTCGGCGACGGAGTCCACCATCGCGCGGTACATCCCCGAGAGCGCCTGCTTGGAGTAGATCGGCTGCATCATGCGGCGGTTGCGCATCCAGCTCTCGTGGTCGTCGCTGGTGAGCAGCCCCTCCCCGAGGATGAGCCGGAGCGGGTTGTCCGGGCCGAGCTTGCCGTAGGTCGCGCTGTCGGTGAGCACCTCCCCGGCCAACTCGGGGCTGGAGACGCCGTGTACGACGACGGTTCCCAGCCGGTAGCGGACCAGGTCGCCGTGTGCCTGCCAGCCCTGGTGCAGGGCGTCCAGGATGTCCTTGCGGAAGTCCACGACGTTGCCCAGCAGCGGCAGGCCACCGGCCTCCGGCGCGGGCCCGTCGGGTCGTTGCCCCGATGTCATCGCCAATGCCCTCTCCCCGCGCGTCACTTGCGCCCGAAGGCGCAGACCCAGCCGAGCGAGCGACGCGGCTCGGCGACGAACCGGACGTCCTTGAACCCGGCCGCGGACAGCTTCCCGGCCAGCTCGGAGCCGGACAGGATGTGCAGTCCGTCCCGCTCCGAGCGCTCGGTGAACCGCCGGCCGAAGAACCGCTGGAGCAGCGAGGGGTCGGCCGCCGCCTCCCGGCTCATCTCCAGGGTGATCGCCACCTGCCCGCCCGGCCGCAGCACCCGGTGGGCCTCGGCGAGGCCGCGCATCGGGTCGGGCCAGAAGTAGAAGGTCTCGACGGCGCTCACGTGGTCGAAGCTGGCGTCGTCGTAGGGCAGCGCGGCGGAGTCGCCGTGCCGGATCTCGACGCGGTTGCGGGCGATGGCGTCCGCGTTGCGCCGCACGGCCTGACTGACCATGTCCATCGAGTAGTCGACGCCCGCGACGAAGCCCCGCGGCGTCCGCTCGGACAGCAGCCGGACCGCCATCCCGCCGCCGCATCCCACGTCCAGCACCCGCTGGGAGCGGCGCACGTCCATGTGCTCGATCGCCCACACCGTCAACGAGCGGTGCTGGAGGGTCATCAGGTGGCCGACGAGCTGTCCGGCCGTGCCGTTGGGCTGCCGGAAGTTCGCCTCGACGACTTCCAGGGGTTTCTTCAGGAGCGAGCCGATCATCCGGGATCCCTTCGCGGCTTGCGGGTTGGCAGGCGTCCCTGGCCGACGGCGCGAGAAGGGCCGCCGGGGTTCCCGGCCGGCAACGGCACCGGCGGACGGGTCCGGCCCGTGGCCGTCGTCGTCCCGGTGCGCCGGCGGCGGGACCGTGGCGCGTTCCGGCCCTCCGGGACGGGGCCTTGACGGTCCGTCCCGGAGGGCCGACGCGGAGAGGGCAGGATTCGAACCTGCGAGGACTTTCGCCCGAACCAGGTTGCCCCGGCACCCCGTTGGGCCGCTTCGGGTACCTCTCCTCTCGGCGAGCCGCGCACTGCTTGCCCGCTCGCCGGTGAACACGATTCTGCCGAGGCCCCCTGACATTCCGCTGAGACGGTCCTGAGATGCCCGGATCACTGGCATCAACGGTCGGGACAGGAGTAAGAGGGAGTCGCGCAGCGCGGCGCCGACCCGTGGGTCGACGCCGCACGGATCGGCCGCGACGAGGGAGAAGTCTGGTGCTGGAACCACCGATTGCCGTCACGGGGGAGCGGGACGACCCCGCTTGTCTCGGTGCGGGCGAGGCGCGACGGCTGCTGGCCGGAGTGCGCTGGCGCCGGATGGTGGTGCTCGGCGACGGCCGGGCGGGGCGGCGCCCGGAGCGGGTCGTCGGCTACGACGGGACGCCGTGGACCGCGCGGGTCGCGGGCGCGTTGCGGGAGGTGGCGCCCGGGGCGGCCTGTCTCGATCTGCTGGGCGGCCCGGCGCGGCAGGTCGCCGAGGTGCGCTCGCGGCAGGTGCCGGAGGCGTTGGCCTTCGGCGGCGACCTGGCGGTGGTCCATCTGACCGGACACGATCTGCTGCGGCCCGGTCTCGACGCCGGCGCCGTGCGGACCGAACTCGTCCGGATCATCGCCCCGTTGCGTGAGCGCGGCTACGACGTGCTGTGGGTGGACCCCTTCGACCTGGCGCACTCGCCCGCGGCGCGGGGGGCGGACACGGCGGCGGTGCGGGCCCGGCAGCGGGCCCGCACCAAACAGTCGCGGACCCTCGCCCTGCGGCACGGGGCCCTGCACGTGGACCTCTCGGCCGGCCCTCCGGAGGCGGGGGCCGAGGTGTGGGGCAGCACCGGTACGGCGCTGAACAGCCGGGGGCACGCGGTGACGGCGGCGGCGGTGGTACGGGCGCTGGGCGACCGAACGCGCCGCGGAAACACGGGAGTCGGCGCTAGGGAAGCCGGCCCTCCCGGCCCTCCAGCGTCTGCTTGAGCCGGCCGAGGGTGGCGCGCATCCCGGCCCGGTTGGCGAGGTGGCGACGGTCGGGCCGGGTGCCGGTGAAGATCCGGCCGAGCAGCGCGGCGAGCGCGCCGCGCCGGCCGGTGCGCAGGTCCTGCCAGTGTTCGGTCACCCGGGCGCCGTCGGCCTCCGCGGTGAACCGGTAGCCCCACAGGGCCACCGGGAGCCCGAAGGCGCTCACCCGGAAGGCGAACGCCTCGCCCGGCTCGGCGTCGGTCACCCGGCACGAGGTGAACCACACGAACGCGCCCTTGCGGTTGAAGCCGAGGAAACGGGCTCCGGCGGCGACCGGGCCGGGCGGCACCCCGCGCACCGCCCGGCACTCCGGGCTCCACCGCCCCATCGACCGCACGTCGGCCACGGCGGCGTAGACCTGTTCAGGAGCGGCCTCGATGAAGACGCTCTCCTCGATCTCCCAGCGACGTTCCACCGGAACCATCGGCTCCCTCCTGGGACGAAGCACGCGCCGGCCCGGCTGCGCGGCGTCGGGTTCGGCCCGTCGTGGCGGTGTGGTGTCAACGGACACCATGGCGGATGGGGCGGGCGGGTGTCAGGCCCGGGTGAGCAGCAGCACCGCGTTCTGCCCGCCGAAGCCGAAGGAGTTGCTGACGACCACCTCGGCCGACGTCCAGCGGCCCTCCTTGGCCACCACCTCCAGCTCGATCTCCGGGTCCAGGCTCTCCAGGTTGGCGGTCGGCGGGACGAAGGAGTCCTGCAGCGTGAGCGCGGACGCCGCCGCCTCGATCGCCCCGGCCGCGGAGAGCGAGTGCCCGGTGACCCCCTTGACGGAGGTGACCAGGGGCCGGTCCCCGAGGACCTGGCGGATCAGCCGGGCCTCGGTGGCGTCGTTGATCCGGGTCGCGGTGCCGTGCGCGTTGACGTGGTCCACCTCGTCCGGGCCGACGCCGGCGTCCCGGAGCGCGGCCCGCAGCGCGAGCGAGGCGCCGGTGCACTCCGGGTCCGGGGCGGTCGGGTGGTAGGCGTCGGCGGAGGCGCCGTAGCCGCTGACCATCGCCCGGATCCGGGCGCCGCGGGCCCGGGCGTCCCGGGCCCGCTCCAGGACCAGTACGGCGGCGCCCTCGGCGGCGACGAAGCCGTCCCGGTCGGCGTCGAAGGGGCGCGAGGCGGCACGGATGTCGTGGCCGCGTCCGGAGAGCGCGCCCATCTGCTGGAACCCGGTGACCAGCGAGGGCGTCAGCGGAGCCTCCGCGCCCCCGGTGATCACCACGTCGCAGGCCCCGGACCGCAGCAGTTCACGGGCCGTCCCGACGGCGGTCGTGCCCGAGGCGCAGGCGGTCGCCGTCACCAGCGACGGGCCGCGCGCGCCGAACTCCAACGACACATAGCCCGCGGCCATGTTGGGCGAGAGCATGGGGATGAGCCGGGGGGAGACCCGGCGCGGCCCCCGCTCCAGCAGCCGCCGGTGCTGGGCCTCCCAGGTCTCGGCGCCGCCGATCCCGTTGCCGATCACCACGCCGACCCGGGTGCCGTCCCAGGTCTGCGGGTCCAGGCCCGCGTCGGCCACCGCCTCCGTCGCGGCGGCCAACAGCAGCAGGCTGGAGCGGTCGAACTGCCCGGCCCGGCGCCGGCCCACGACGGCGACCGGATCGAAGTCGGGGACCTGGCAGACGAACTCGGGGGCGATCCCGACGAGTTCGGGCGCCCGGACGGCCTCCGTGCCGGCGCCCCGCCTGATGCCCTCCCAGGAAGCGGCGGTCCCCTTCCCGGCCGGGGTCATCATGCCGAGCCCGGTGATGGCCGCGTCGAACCGCCGGCGGCCCCCGCTCCGCTCCCCCGTCACGCCGGGTCCATCTTCTGCTCGATGCACTCGGCGGCCCGGGCCAACGTGGCGTCCGGGCCGACCTCTTCGTTGGTCAGCGCGACCCCGAACTCGTCCTCGACGGCGACGGTCAGCTCGACCAGCGCGAGCGAGTCCATCTCCAGCCCCCCCAGCGTGTCGTCCGGGTTGAGCTCGCCGGGCTCCAGCCCGAACCCCTCGGCGATCAGCTTGACCAGACGGTCGTAGACGTTACTCATGACAGGCTCCTTGATGTCGTACGGCCGGCCCGTGCGGACCGTGGCGGGAGCGCGGGCGGCGGCGCGCGCGGTCAGTGGTGGGCGGGCACCCCGGCCGGCGTGCCGGAGGGCGAGGGCGCACCGGGCCGCTCGTAGCGTTCGCGGAAGGCGGCGTACGCCGGGTGGGCCTCGGGTTCGAAGCGCACGCCGAACGGCTTGAGGAAGTTGCCGAACAGGGCGCGGTCCCCGAAGAGGTGGATCGGGACGGTCAGAAGCGCCCACTCCGCGCCGAACAGCCAGATCCAGGCGAGGACCACCAGGCCCTGGGTGACCAGGCTGTGCATCACGTTGTAGAGGACGTAGTAGACCTTGGGGACCTGCTTGTCCGGGCTGCGGTGGTAGGCGAGCGCACCGGGCAGGTACCCGATCAGGTCGATGTAGACGAAGAGCCCGATCGCCGGCAGCCAGCGCACCTCGCCGAGGTGGGCGAAGAAGAAGGCGGCGGCCACCACCAGGCCGAGCCCGTACTCGGCACGGACCAGCCGGGAGGTGGTGGGCGTCTCGAAGAAGTTCTTGGCGTCCATCAGCCCCGCACCCTGGCGCTCGGTACGGGTGCGGTGGGCGCCGCGACGGCCCGGGCCACCGCGTCGTCACCGACCACCGACACCCTGCCCTCGAACAGGCCGAACACGACCCGGGTGATGGTCTCCTTGAAGACCCGCTGCGCCACCGGGTCCAGGATGCCGGCCAGGCTGGGGATGCCGAAGTCGAAGTCCGCGGAGAAGTCGACCAGGCTGTCCGGCCCGTCGGTGCCGATCCGCCAGGAGCCGGTGAACTCCGCGAAGTCGCCGTCGACCTGCTCGAAGGCGATGGCCAGGCCGGCCCGGTCGAAGCGGTCGGACTCGGTCCAGCGCAGGATGCCGTTGCGGAAGTAGACCTCCCAGTCGCTGGTCTCCTCCCGCTCCGAGACCTGATGGACCGTCACGTTCCGGACCACGTCGGTGAATTCCGGGTAGCGGGCGAAGTCGTGGATGCGCTCGAAAACGGTCTCGGGGGCGATGCCCTCGATCCGCAGCACTACGGATGCGTTACGCATGGTCTCGGCTGCCTCCTGCGGCGGATGGGTAGCGGGCCGCCTGTGCACGGCACGCCCGGTCGAAGCCCTCGTAGAGGAAGTCCAGATCGCTGCGGACCAGGACGGCGGGCGGCGTGAGGCGGAGCACGAAGTGGGAGTTGAGGGAGTGGTTGGCGATCACGCCGTTGGCGATCAGCTCGATCAGCAGGTCCCCGGCGGGGCCCGGCTCGGCGAACTCGATGCCGAGCATCAGCCCCCGGCCGCGCACCTCGCGCACCACGTCCCCGAAGTGCCCCACGGCGATCCGGCGCAGCTCCGGCAGCAGTTCGTCGCCGAGTTCGCGGGCCCGCGTGACGAGGTCGTCCTCCTGGATCGCCGCGAGCGCCCCGCGGGCGGCGGCCATCGCGAGCGGGGCACCGGAGAAGGTGGAGGTGTGCAGGTACGGGTCGCGGTCGAAGACGGAGAACGCCTCGCGGGTCGCCAGCACCGCCGACACCGGCACGACGCCACCGCTGAGCCCCTTGCCGACCAGCATGATGTCGGGGCTGACGCCCTCCCGGTCCGCGCCCCACCAGGTGCCGAGCCGCCCGAGGCCGGTCTGGACCTCGTCGAGCACCAGGAGCGCGCCGTGCCGGTCGCAGGCGTCCCGCACGGCGCGCAGATAGCCGTCCGGGGGGAGGACCACGCCGGCCTCGCCCTGCACCGGCTCGACGAAGACGCAGCACTCGCCGGGCGCCCCGGCGAGCACCGCCTCCAGGGCCTCCGCGTCGCCGAACGGCACGTGCGTGGTCCCCGGCAGCAGCGGCTGGAACGGGGTGCGGAAGACGTCGTTGCCGGTGAGGCTGAGGGCGCCGGCCGTCTTGCCGTGGTAGCCGTTGACGGTGGCGACCAGGCGGTGGCGGCCCTTGGTGCGCGCCATCTTCAGCGCGGTCTCGGCCGCCTCGGCGCCGGAGCCGGCGAAGTGGACGCGCGAGAGCCCGGGCGGGGCGGCGGCGGTCAGCGCCTCGGCGGCCAGCGCGGCCTGCGGCTCCAGGAACAGCCGGGTGGCGATCGGGTGGCGGTGCAACTGCTCGGTGACGTGCCGGATCACCGTGGGATGCCGGGCGCCGGCCAGGAAGACGCCGTAGCCACCGCAGTTGAGGAAGCGGTCCCCGCCGGCCGTGGTGACCCAGGCGCCCTGCGACTCCACCTCGACGTGGCCGCCGAACATCTCGCCGAGCGTGGCCCGGCCCTGGTTCATGTGCGCGCGGTACAGCCGACCGAGCTCCTCCCGGCCGGGGAGGGGACGGGTCCCGGTCCCCGTCGAACGGGCCGCGGGCGCCGGGGTGGTGGCGGTGCTGGGGGTGACGGTCATGGGGGTCTCCTCAGGCCAGCCGCAGCGGTGCGCCCGCCACGTGCTCCAGGTAGGGGCCGGTGAAGCTGGTGCGGGACGGCGGGTGGAAGCCGATGCCGTGGGAGGCGGCGGCCAGCACGGAGATGTCGGAGGACCCCATGAACGCGGTGCCGCCGAGGAGTTCCACGGCCTGGTCGCGGGCGTCGCCCAGGGCGTCCTGCGCGCCGTAACGGGCGGCCAGCGCCTGGGCGAGGGCCCCGTTGCCGGTCTCGCCGTCCCGCACCCGGCGGGCCACGCCCTCCAGGAGCTGCGCCGCCGTCTCCAGGCGGATCAGGGCCCGTGCCCGGTCCGACTCGGCGCCCCGACGCCCGTCCACGGCCCGCTCGACCAGCGCGCTGACCATGCCCAAGTAGCAGCTGGAGATGAGCAGTTCGAACCAGATCAGGCCGACGGTCTGGAGGTCGTCCAGCTCACCGGGGTCCGCGGTGTTCGGCATCAGCAACTGCTCGTCCACGAAGACGTCGGTCAGCCGGACCTCGTCGCTCTCGGCGCCCGCCAGGGCCCGGCTCGCCCAGAAGGGGTGCACCGTCAACCCGTCCGTCTGCCGGGGGATCAGCAGCACGGCCATCTGCGAGCCGCCGTCGTCGGTGGGCAGGGCGGCGCTGGCGGTGAGCAGGTCCATGGAGTGGGCGAGGCTGCACGGCTTCTTGGCGCCGTCGATCAGATAGCCGCCCTCGGCCTTCCGGGCCGTCATGGTCGGGGACAGGATGCCCTGGCCGGGCCGCCCCTCGGCGAACCCGGAGGCGACCAACAGCCGTTGCTCCGCGACCCCTTCGAGCAGCGCCCACTCCATGCCGCTGCTGCGCACGCTGGCCGCCAGGCTGAACAGGGTGGCCACGGAGAAGTGGTGCATGGTGGTCGCCACGGCCAGGGACGGCGCGCGGGAGGCCAGCGCCCGGGTCACGGCCATCGCCTCCAACGGGTCGGCGCCGTACCCGCCGTACTCCTTGGGGATCACCAGCGCGGGCCCGCCGCACGCGCGGAAGTGGTCGAGGGCCGGGCTGCCCGGCGCCTCCAGCTCCGGCAGCGGAACGTCGGCGAGGCGGTCGAGCAGGCCGGGCAGGAAGGATTCACAAGCAGCACGTGCCGCTTCCAGTGGGCGCATGGTCTCTCTCTGCTCTGTCAGTTGTCTCGTCTGCCACCGCCGGTCGCCGGTGGTCCGTCGGACGGTCCGCCGGCGACGCGGCCGATGGCGGTGTCAGGCCTCCGGCGTCCCCGCGGCCGCCGCGCGCATCGCGTGCCAGGCGCCGAACACGGCGTCCCGGGGACGGATGCCGCCCCCGGAGACGCTCACGCCCTGGATGTGCGAGGTGCGCAGGATGGGGTAGTTGGCCTCGCCGTACACGCCGCCGGTCAGTCCGGTGCCGCCGTGCGTGGGCAGGCCCGGCAGGAAGCCGATGTGGGAGTCGTTGACCTTCAGCAGGCCGCCCTTGGTGATCCGGGTGACGAACTGGTCGACCACCTCCGGGTCACGGGCCCACACCGAGTTGCGCAGCCCGTAGGCGTTGCTGTTGACGAACTCCACGAACCGGTCCAGCAGGACGGCGTCGGGGGCCGGCTCGGCGGCGATCACCGGCAGCAGGGGGAAGAACGTCTCGTGGCGCACCGCCTGGATCTCGCGGGCCCCGGCCAGCCCCCGGACCAGGACCACCGTGGGCTCCAGGAAGATGCCCGTGGGGTTGCGGGTACCGTCGTCCTGCATCGCGTGGCCGCCGCAGACCAGTTCGGCGCCGCCGGCCAGGGCGTCGTCCAGGCAGGCGAAGAACTTCTCGTTGCGCAGCACGGGGGTGAGCAGCACGCCCTCCTCCCGGACCGAACCGCCCCGGACGCCCGCGGCCTTCTCGGCCAGCAGCGCCACCAGCGGCTCCACGACGTCCGGGTGGACGACAACCTGGTTGGGGATCATGCACAACTGGCCGGAGCCGTAGAAGCTCTCGGTCAGCGCCTCGGCGGCGTACTCCAGGTCGGCGTCCTTCCAGACCACCACCGCGTCGTTGCCCGCGAGTTCGAGGATCGGCTTCTTGCCCGCCGCCACGCAGCGCTCCTGGAAGCGGACGCCGGCCTCGCTGCTGCCGAAGTACATGACGTCGTCGACGAGCGGACTGTCGAGCCAGGCCGAGAGCATCGGGGCCGGGTCCCCGCAGACCACGTTCAACGTGCCGCCGGGAGCGCCGAGTTCCGCGAGGACCGGGGCGACCACCTCGTGCAGCACGTACATCACCCCCAACGGGGCGCTGCGCGGGGCGCGGACCACCAGGGAGTTGCCGGCCATGAGAGAGGTGACGCCGAGCAGGGCGCTCGACAGCGGGGCGTTCTGCGGGGGGTTGAGGCAGACCACGCCGTCCGGCCGGCGGCGCACGGAGATCCGCCGGTCCCCGTGCCGGGTCTCGTGCAGCATCTGGCTGCGGTAGAAGGCGAGCGACTCCGGCGAGAAGCACTCCAGCGCCCCGGACACCTGCCAGCGGGCCAGCTCCAGCGGGTGGCCCTCGCGCAGCAGGATCTCGATGGTGCGGTCGGCCTGCTCGGCCAGCCGGCGGTGCAGCAGGGCGCCGAACCGGTCCAGCCGCACGTCGAGCGGGAACGCGTTCCACTCGACGCTCGCGCGCGACGCGGCCTCGACGGCCTGCACCACGGTCTCGGAATCGGCCCGCGCCACCCGGCCGACGATGCTGTCCCCGGGGGCCTCCTCGGGGGTCAGCCGGCCGCTCTCCAGTTTCCGTTTCAGGGTCAGGCTTGAGAACGCGTCCTTCAGCAGCGCGTCCGAGTCGACCACGTACACCCACTGGTCGCTCGGCACGCTCTTGCCGTCGACCAGCGAGGTGTAGGTCAGCAGACCGCCGCCCGCCGCAGCGCCGACGGCGTCCTCATGGTGCGACGCCCGGGGCGTCGTACGGGCACTGCTCACGCAGATCCTCCGCTCTCCCGCCCCCGACCGCGGAGGTCGGGAAGAAATGTCCGAGGTCGGTGCCTCGCCTCCGACTGTCACAGCACGGCCTGACAAACCGCGGAGACGGACCTGAGACCGACGTGTCAGGCCGATGAGAGCGGAACCCGCCACCATCGGCCGGGAGTTCGCCGCCGCTTTCCCGACGACAGGGGGATCCGATGACCACGGTCCACCAGAGGATCGACCGCGAGGGAGTGGTCACGGCCCTCCGGGAGCACGCCGACAACCCCAGCGCCTTCCTCGCGCTCAACGACGGCAACGCCTACTTCACCGACCCGTCGGTGGACGGGGTGATCGCCTATCGTGAGGCCGGCCGCTATCTGATCCAACTCGGGGGCGCCTTCGCCCCCGGGGCGGAGCGGGAGGGCCTGCTGCGGTCCTTCCTCGACTTCGCCCGCGCCGCCCGGCGCAAGGTGGTCGCCGTCCAACTCCAGCGCTCCGACGCGGAGTTGTACGCCCGGTGCGGCTTCACCGTGAACCAGGTCGGTTCCTCGTACGCGGTGCGGCTGCGCGATCACACGCTGCGCGGCAGCAGGTTCATGAAGCTGCGCAACAAGATCTCCAAGGCGAAGCGGAGCGGTCTGGAGGTGACCGAGGCGGAGCACGAGGAGGTCGCCGCGGAGCTCGCCGACATCGACCGCGAATGGCTGCGCTCCAAGGGCCGCCACGTCAAGGAGATCGAGTTCCTGGTCGGCGAGCGCGGCGGCCCGGCGCAGCCGCACCGCCGGCTGCTGCTGGGACGCCTGGAGGGCACGGTGATCGGCTACATCTCCTACTCGCCGGCGTACGGTGCGCGGCCCGGTTGGTTGCACGACCTCAGCCGCCGGCGGGCGACCTCCCCGCCCGGGGTGATGGAGGCCCTCAACCAGCACGCCATGGAGACCTTCCGGGGCGAGGGCGCCGAGTGGCTGCACTTCGGCTTCACCCCGTTCGTCGGCCTGTCGGCCGACCACGAGGTCACCGGCGCCAGCGGCCTGACCACGCGCTTCATGCGCCTGATGGCCGAGCGCGGCGAGAAGGTCTACCCCTCGGCCAGCCAGCTCGCCTACAAGGAGAAGTGGGGCCCCGACCTGGTGCTCCCCGAGTACCTCGCCTTCCACGGCCGCGCCAGCCTCGCCGCCATCTGGCAGCTGCTGCGCGTCACCAAGTCCGTCTGACCCCCGGCGCCGCGCCCACCCACCACCGGGCGCGCCCGATCAACGGCCGCTCCGGACAGCCGAGTTGGCGCGCACCACGGCGCACCGCCCCCGAAGCGCCCCGGACGACAAGAAAGCCCGGCCGGGGAGTTGCCTCCCTGAGCTGGGCTCTTGACCGTGGAGGGGGGACGGACCGGTGGCGAGCTCGCCCGCGGCGCGGGTGGCGGCGATGGCAGGTGGGGGGATGCAGTCGATGACCGGGAAGGCGCGACGCGCTCTCCCCTCGTGCCACGGGCCCGCGGTGTCGGGAATCTTTCGGCGTTCGGAGACGCCCGAGCGCGCGCCGGGCTGATCGCGCCGGGCCGCTCTTGACCGGTCTGGCGCTCGGTCGTCCGGACCGCCCTCTACTTGTTGTGTGTGGGTAGCCGGAGGGTGAAGCGGGCGCCGCCGAGGGGGCTGCCGGTCGCGGTGAGGGTGCCGCCGTGGGCCTGGGCGACCCAGGAGGCGATGGACAGGCCGAGGCCGGTGGAGCCGGCGCCGCTGTGGAAGCGTTCGAAGAGCGAGTCGGCAAGGTCGGGCGGTATTCCGGGGCCTGCGTCGTCGATGGTGAGTACTCCGTCGGGGGTGACGGCGAGTTTGATTTCGGCCGGCTGGTCCGCCGTGTGTCCGTGCGTGAGCGCGTTGTTGAAGAGGTTGGTGACGGCGCGGTGCAGCAGGTCGGGGTCTGCGTTGACGATGGCGGGTCGGGTTTCGACGGTGATGTGGTGTCCGTCGGTGGGGGCGTCGTCGACGACGGTTTCGACGAGCTGGTCGAGGCGCAGGGGTTCGCGGGCGAGGGTGGCGACGCCGGCGGTGAGGCGCGCGCGGGTGAGCAGGCCGTCGATGAGGTCGCCCATGCGGGTGGCCAACCGCACGGTGCGCTCCAGCGCGGCGGTGCGTGAGGTGTCGTCGCGCAGGGTGGTATCGGCGAGCAGGCGCAGCGAGGCGGCGGGGGTGCGCAGGTCGTGGGCGGCGTCGGCGAGGAAGGCTTCCTGCTGCTGCAGTGCGGTGAGGGCGGGCCTGATGGCGCGTCCGGAGAGCAGGTGGCCCACGAGGGCGGACAGGGCCAGCAGAACGGCGCAGCCGGCGGCCAGCAGGCCGGTCAGCTCGCGGTGGTTGGCCTGCTGGGCGGTGAGGTCGGTGGCCGCGATGATCACGCCGCCGATGCTCTGGCCGTCAGGTCCGGTGAAGATGCCGGCCGCGAGGCGGAGCGGGCGCCCGTCCGTGCCGCGGGCGTCGGTGAGGACCCTGGTCTCCTGATGCGCCGAGGCTGCGGCGATGGCCTGGATGTCGGCCGGGCGGGCGTGCGCGCAGGGCTGGTGCGGCGTGAAGGCCGGCTGGAGCTTGCCGCCGTTGCCGTCAGTGGCGGACAGGACTGTCAGTGCTGGGCACGCGGTCTCCACGTAGTCGACCACGGCGTGGGTATCCAGTTGGCCGTTGTCGTCGTAGTCGAGGCCCGAAATGGCCTGGGTGATCTCCAGCTTCAGGTCGGCATCGGTCTGGCGGCGTCGCGAGGCGTCGTCGTTGTGGACGGCGAAGGCCGCCAGGCCGATCAGGCCGACCGCACTCGTGAGGGCGAACAGTGCGGTCAGGCGCCAGCGGAGTCTGTGGGCCCGGCGCGCCGCGGGCGTCGGCGCCGTCCGGTGGGAGGTCTTCCGGGCAGGCCGGAGTGCTGGACTCACCGCCCGTCCTCGCCGGTGGCCAGTCGGTAGCCGATACCGCGGACGGTGTGGATCAGCGGCGGGTCGCCGAGCTTGCGGCGCAGCTGTGACACGAGGACGTCGACGACGTTGGAGTTGGGTTCGGCCATCTCGTCCCAGCACTTCTCGATCAGCTCGGCGCGGGGTATGGCCTGGTCCGTGCGAGTTGCCAACAACTCAAGCAGCGCGAACTCCTTGCTCGTCAGCATCAGCAGTACGCCGTCCCGGCGCACCTGCCGGCGAGCGGTGTCGATCTCCAGGTCCGCGAGGCGGTGAATGGGCGGGCGGACGTGTCCGGCCCGGCGGCACAGACTGCGCACCCGGGCGACCAACTCGGGCGCGGCGAACGGCTTGACCAGGTAGTCGTCGCCTCCTGCGGCGAATCCGTCGACCCGGTCGGCGACCCGGTCGCGGGAGGTGAGGAAGAGCACGGGCACGGTGCGTCCGGCCCGGCGCAGGTCTTGGACGTAGTCGAGGGCGTCGCCCGAGGGGAGCATTCGGTCGAAGACGGCGCAGTCGTACTCGGTGACGAACAGCGCCTCATCGGCGGCGGGCAGGTCTGCCACCTCGTCGACAGCCAAGCCCTCGGCGCGCAGCGCGGCGGCCACGGTGAAGCGTAGGTCGTCGTTGTCCTCGATCACCAGTACACGCACGCGGCCCAAGGGTAATCGCTGCCCTCATCAAATCCTCACGGTGCCCTGGCGATGCTCCTGCGACGTACCAGGTGACCGACGAGGGACGGAACGAAGACGTGCAGCGCATCTCCCGGAAGAGCAGGAACACGGGCACAGAGGAGGGCCAGGCCGAGTCCGTGGACCGCCCCACCGCCGCATCGACCTTCCGATTCCTCGGCCGCGCCCCCGGTGCCCGAGGTGCGGGGGCACTGCGCCGCATACCCCGGCGGCGCGGTGCCCTCGTCCTGGCCCTGACCGCACTGGGCGCCGCCCAACTCGTCGGCTGCTCTTCGGACCCGTCGGGCGTGCGGGCGTCACCGGTCACCGCGGAGCAAGCTGACCAACCCTCGCTGCGTACCTTCTACCAGCAGAAACTCGCCTGGAGCCGGTGCGGCGAGCTGCAGTGCGCCACGCTGACCGTGCCCATGGACTACGCGCACCCGAGCAACGGGAAGACTTTCGCCCTCCCCGTGATCAAGTCCGCCGCCACCGAACCGGGCCAGCGGATCGGCTCGCTGGTCTTCGACCCGGGCGGCCCGGGTGCCTCCGGTGTGGACACACTGAAGTCGGACGGTGTGGCCTCCTTCGGCAAACAGGCCAGGGCACACTTCGACATCGTCGGGTTCGACCCGCGCGGTGTCGCCGGCAGCAAACCCGCCGTGGACTGCTCCCCGCGGGACGGCACGACAGACGGGGCCGACCAGGCCGACAGCGGGTCGGACGCGGCGCGGCCGCTGTATCCGCGTACCGATGCCGAGCGCCAGACCGCGCTCGCGGACGCCGACCACACCGCAGCCCAGTGCCAGGCGCGCAGCGGCGAGATCCTGCCCCACATAGGCACCCTCGACGCGGCCCGCGACATGGACGTGCTGCGCGCCGCGCTCGGCGACGACCAGCTCACCTACCTCGGCTGGTCCTACGGCACCTACCTGGGAACCATCTACGCCGAGCAGTTCCCCCGGCGAGTGCGCGCCTTGGTCCTCGACGGCGCCCTCGACCCCTCGAAGGACTGGGCTCAGCAGGCCCTGAGCAGCGGCAGGGCCTTCCGTAAGGCGGTCGACGACTACGCCGACAACTGCGCCCAAGTGGTGGGGGACGCCTGCCCCGCAGACACACCGGACGGGGTAAGCACGCTCATCACCGACCTGTTTGCGGAAACAGCCCACACCCCTCTGCCCATCAAGAACAGCACCGACCGGCTCGACCAGACCATGCTGCACTCCGCCATCACCGCATCGATGTACACGCCGGACACCCAATGGCAGCGGCTCTCCGAGGCCCTGAGCGCGGCGCGCGAGGGCGACGGCACGAAACTGGCCGCGATCGCGAACCAGGGCGAGGGCCTTCAGGACGACGGCTCGGGCGCCACGGATGATGCCGACGACCGCGGCGATGCCGGTGCATCCACCGCTTCGGACCGCCATGACGGGGCGGATGCACGCCCGCGCGACAACTCCGGCGACATCCTGACCGCCGTCAACTGCCTCGACACGCCGCACCCCAAGGACCCCCAGGCGTACTGGGACCTGTTGGAGCGCGCCCACCAGGAGCTGGGAGTGTTCGGCTCCTCCGAAGTGCTCACCGAACTGAACTGCCGGAACTGGCCGTCCGGTCCGCTCAAGCCGCACCGGGTCCGGGCCGACGACCTTCCGCCCGTCCTGGTGGTGGGCACCACCGGTGACGCGGCGACCCCGTACGAAGACGCGCAGAGCCTCGCCGCACAGTTCCCCGGCGGCATGCTGCTCACCTACAAGGGCCTGGGCCACACCGCCTATGGGCGCGGCAGCGACTGCGTCACCAATGCGGTGGACAGCTACCTCGTCGACCTCAAGGCCGTGAAGCCGGAGACGACTTGCTGAGAGCTCGCTCCGCTGCGGAAGTCGCCAGCACGCCCACGGGCACCACCGTGCTGCCCGCCGTCGCCGCGCCCGTCTTCCGCGCTGCCGGTGGCCGAGTTGCCCGGCTTCTGCCGTGAACCAGGCACGCGAACGCCCTTGGTACGGCCGGTGGTTCCTTCCTCCGGCCCGAAGCCACAGGAAGGCAAGACCGATGAACAAGAACCTGGCACGCCGCCGCCTCCTGACGGGTGCGCTCTTCCTCGGCCTGGCCGTCGGGCTCGGCAGCGCCTTGGCCACGTCACCGGCCGCCGCCGAGAACGGCCACACTCCCGGCACCTACACCAACTACTCGTTCCCCCACGGCACCAGCTCCCTGCGCGATGTCAGCTGGACGACCACCCCGGCCTACGACCCCGGTTACACCTCGGACGTCTTCTGGAGCCACCAGTTCGAGTTCGACAACCACAAGACCGGCTACATCGGCATGCAGAGCAACGGCGGCTCCCCACGCAAGCTGCTGTTCTCGGCCTGGGATACCACCGAGGCCCGGCCGGGCGACCCCGCCGGCAGCTGTGGGGCGTTCGGCGGTGAGGGCAGCGGCCAGCACTGCTCGGTGTCCCTGGACTGGCGGGCGGGCCACACCTACCGGTTCACGGTCGCCGCGTCCGGTCAGGGCTGGTTCCGTGCAACCGTCACCGACACCACGAGCGGTACCACCACCGACCTCGGCAGCATCAAGACCACCGCTACCGGCATCTCCCCGGACAACATGGTCGACTGGACCGAGTACTTCGAGTGGAACGACCCCCGAGCCACCTGCTACGACCAGCCCAACTCCGCCGTAGCCTTCGGCCTGCCGAAGGGCAACGGAGACACCGTCACCGCCGCTGTCGACTCGACCGACACCGGCACGTCCTGCACGTCAGGTGTGAAGGTCGAGGTCACCGAGGAAGGCAGCGTGCAACGCAACGCCATCGGCAACACCGCAAGGGGCCCGCTGCGGAACGGTCACGCGTGCCTGACCGCCCGGGCTCCCGGCAACCACGCCACGACTGCACTGTCCCGTTGCACCGTTGCCACCGACCGGGCCTGGGTACACGCCGCTGACCAGACACTGCGCATGGCGTCCAACTACTGCCTGACAGAGCGGAATTCCTCCGTGTTCGTCCGCGACTGCGCCGGAGCTCCGGGGGACGGCAAGGTCGACGACCCAGCCAAGCGCTGGGCGTATGACACGGCCTCGGGAACCCTCAGGAACGCGCGGTCCGGTCGCTGCCTCACCGCCGCACCCGACGGCAGGCCCGGGACCGAGTCCTGCACGCCCGGCAACGCGGCCCAGACCTGGACCATCCCCACCCGTGACGGCACGACCACCCGACCGAAGCGCTCCCGGCCCGTTGCTCTCGCCCACACCGGAGGCGACAACAGCACCATCCCGCTCCTGCTCGGGGCCGGCGTCCTGGTCCTCGGCGGAACCACCACCGCCTGGGTCATCCGGGACCTCCGCATCCGTACCCGGCGGGCACGCCGCTGAACGTCGGTTGTCGCTTCCGCCGCTGCCGCCAGCGGACAGGCCCCACCGTCCGGTGGGGCCTGCGCCAGCCCGAGCCGACGCCTGGTTCGCCTGTTGTGGTGCAGGCCACGCGCAGTGTGTCTCGGTATCCGAGACGATCGCCGTGAAGGCCCGTCCCGCGAGACTTGTGGTCGCCCAACTCGATGCGGCCAACGGCCTCTTACCGCACACGAATGGCACGCACGCCTAAAGCGCCCTAGACAACAAAGAAGGCCCAGGTCTCTGACCTGGGCCTCAACTCTGGAGCGGGTGACGGGAATCGAACCCGCGCTCTGAGCTTGGGAATCAGGGGGCATCTGACAGTCAATGCCGGCCTGACCTGCGAAGATACTCCGCATCGTGCTGTACGCGGACGTGCGGCTCCGTCTCCCTCTGACCGCCGTTTACCGCTCTGCCTGGCACGACAGTGGCACGGCGGGTGGGTTTGCCGCTGAAGGGGCTCGCGCTGTCCCCGAGGCTTTGCTCGGCGGGTGTGCGCAAGGGCGGTTCGAAGTCGACATTGCTGCGGCAAGCGATGGCTTGTCCTGCAAGGCTGGGCGTCGTGACGTACGCAGTGACAGTGGATACGCAGATCCCGAGCGGTGCTTCGGAGATGGACGAGCTGCATCGGGTCGGTGCCCGGGCGCTTCTGGAGCAGGGCTTCGACTCGGTCGAGTCGATCGACGGTCCGGATGGTGTGGAAGTCGAGATCGCCGACACGTGGGTGGGCGTCCATCCCGGTGGCGCGTTGCTGAAGGTGTTCGTGGATGCGCCGACGCTGGAGTTCGCCGAGGAGGCGGTCCGTGCGCTGGCAGAGGAACTGCTGGAGCACTCGGAGTTGCTCGCCGACTGGACGATCGAGCGGTGCGAGGTCGAGCTGCATCCCGACCTCGCGAAGGAGAGCCTGGAGGCGGCGGACGGCCCGGACGCCCCGCCGGACGATCTTGCCTCGCGACGAGCCCGACTGACCGAGTCGGCTGCTGGCGATGTCGCGGTTGACGCGATGAGCGACGCCGTTGATACCGAGACGGCTCAACGCAGGATGCGCTCCATGGCCAGCCAGCTGCGGGCCTTCGGGCCGGAGATGTTCGGCGCCCCCGATGAGGAGGAGAAGGACGACGACGTCGCCGACTACGGCTCCCGGGTGTCGGTCGAAGACGTGGAGCTGGCGGCCGGGGCGTTGGTGTGGGCGACCGATGTCCTTTTGGACGAGCTGTTCCAGGACGCGTACGCGTTGGCCGCGGAAGAGACGAACGTCGCTGAGTGCGACCGGCCGATGTGGCTGCTCGATGAACTGCCGCCACGCTACGCCCTTCAGTACGACGCCCGTTTCGCCCGACACTTCCTGGTGACGGCCGTTGCCCTGACCACACGCTTTACGGAGGGCAGCTTCCAGCAACTGGGCTGTGTAGCGGAGGAGCTGGTACTGCGGCTCCTTCTCGACCGGGCCGAGGTGTCCCTTGAAACGTTCGGTCTCCTCGATGAGAGGGTCTCGGCGGCTCTGGAGTGCTTTACCGAGCTGGTCTACGAGGACATGGACCACGAGTGGCTGTACGACGACTCGAAGGACGGCATCGACGAGAGTCCGGTAGGTGAGTACCTCGGCATCGCGCCCATGAGGCTGGCGAGTTGGTTCCAGCCGTTCAACGACGACCGGTACGTCCACCCCTACGCAGTGGATGAACCCTTCGCTGAGGAACGGTGATGAACGGGAGAGGGAGAGCAGGTCCTGGGTGGCGGTCAGGAGGCAGAGCGCTGACGGCGACGGGGGCTGGCTTCGAACCCACGACCTCTTCGTCCCGAATGGAGTACGGGCAAGATCCTTACCTGCATGTTCTGGTATCTGCCCAGGTCAGAGGGTTGGCGTGGGTTGGTCTGGCGTGGGTCGCAGTGGCTCTGGGAGAAGGTCTTCTCCCAGATTTCTCCCAAGCGGAGGAGCGGCAGCGCGACGGTCATATCGATGCCCCACGTTGCGCGGGCGAATTTGTATGACGCGGTGCGGTGTCAGCGGCCGCGTGGCCGGTGGTGCACCATCCGCTTAGGCATCTCTCGCTCAGAGGGGACCGGCTGAACAGCCCTTTCAGGGTCTGCCGCGCCTCCCTCCCTCTGCTTGAGGCGCCTTCTCGTACTGGTAGGAGGGCAGTCGAGATTCGTCGGCCGACCGGCATGAGAGTTGGGCTGTGGCTGGGGCTCCTGCAGCGGGAATGCCTGAAGGAGTTCGCCGAACCCGGGCGTGCACCTTCGCGTCTGGAGCGAGAATGGCTGCCTGGGTCATAGGGATCAACAAGGCACAGGGGGCGGAGTTCTATATGACGAGCCAGGGGGAAGTAGTCGGCCTGAAGGTCGCCAAGGCACTGTCGTACGTGTGTAGGCATCGGGATGAACTTGCTGAGCTGCTCGACGAGGACGACGCCACCTTGCGTGCTGTCGAAACCGCAGTCGGCAGCCCGGCCGCGGAGGACGGCTCACTCACGGCCCTTCTGGGCGCCTTGCACGCAGCGGTTCGACGCGCAGGCGACCCGTCGGGGGTGTACGGAGAAGCAGACCGTAGCGTGATGCCGGCCGGTGTTGCTGATCTGGACGTCGTGTACCGGTGTCCGTTGCAGCTGTGCATCGGCAGATCGGGTCACGAAGTGGACGACGTGCCACACTGCCGCTTAGCCCTCGCTGATACGGCGCTGATCCGGGAGAGGCTCCCGTAATGGGAGGGCTGCTCGGCGAACTCGGCAAGAAGCTGGCCGAGCGATGGCTGACCCTCCTCGTACTGCCAGGCGCCCTCTACCTGGCGATCGCCGTAGCCGGACACACCCTCGGGCAGAGTGCCGCCCTGGACGTGGGGCGGCTCGCTCACGCGATCTCAGAGGCCGCCCGGGCTCCCCAGGTAACCGCGGTAGGCGGCCAGGCCCTGCTGCTCGCTGCGGTGCTGGCAGGTGCGGCCGGCGCCGGGCTGGCAGCCCAGTCCCTGGGGTCCGTTGTCGAGCGTGTCGCCTTGGCCGCCGGCTGGGGCTCATGGCCGTGGCCGTTTGGCGAGTTGGCCGAGCGCCATGTGGCACGCAGGCAGCGTCGTTGGGACGCAGCACGGGCGGAGTACGAAGCCCTGCGGCTCCGGGAACGCGCTCCCCGTCCGGCCGACCGCCCCAGGCCACGGGATCGTCACCGTGCGACTCACAGGTGCGAACGCATTTCCGTGGAGCGGCCTGAACGGCCGACCTGGAGCGGTGACCGGATCCACGCCGCCGCGGTCCGGCTGGACCGAGACGCATACGTCAATCTCCTCACCGTCTGGCCCCACCTCTGGCTCGTGCTGCCAGAAGAAATACGCGGTGATATCGGCAGGGCCCGCGCCGCGTTGACGCGAGCTGCCGTCCTCAGTGGATGGGCCCTGCTCTACCTGCTTTTGGCCTGGTGGTGGTGGCCCGCGGCGCCGCTCGCTGCCACGCTGGTGGTCATTTCGGCACGTCGCCTCCGCGCCGCCTCGGATACATACGCCACGCTGCTGGAGGCATCCGTGCGTCTTCACCTGTCGGACCTGGCCGACAAAATGCGCATCGAGGAACAGCCGATGGGCCCACCGCTCGGTCGTGCGGTCATGCGACGGCTCAGCAGCCCGGCGCCGGTGGAACCGGCTTCGTGAGCTCGCCGAATTCAGAGGCTCGCCGCGGCGGACCTGGATGGTGCAGCCACCTGATCTACCCGAGAACGAGAAGTGACAGGACAGTTCATGCAGGGTCGTGAGCAGGACTTCGCAAGACAACTCGAACTGGAGAACCGGATTGCCGCAGTGGGGTTACGGCTGGATCGGATGGCCCGCGAACAAGACATCGGTGTGGTGCTGGAGCCGGAAGCATTGGCCGAGTCCCGCCAACTCGCAGCGATCCTCCGAAACGACGCGTCCGACCTGGAAGGTCATTACGCCCTCGGCTGGTTGCACATCTTCAGGTACCGGGCACTTCTCGGAGGGACTGGGCAGCGGGACAGAGAGGAGGCCGTCGCGAGGTTCACGCCCTGCTTCGTGTTCGGCGACGCTGGTGCGGAGGATTTGCCGGACGAACTACTTCCGGATATAGCCCAGCAAGCGCTGGGCTTCGTCTGGAAGATTCAGCAAGGAATGTACGCTTCGCCGAGCCCAGAGCTGCGCGCAAGGGTGACCGATCTCCTACGGCGTATCGCGGCCGTTATCCCCCGTGGCGAAAGCGAGCACGCGGAAACGCTGTCCAATCTTGCCGTCATCCTGAAAACCCATTTCGACATGGGTGGCGAACCGGCGGATCTGGACGCGGCGATCGACGCGGCGTGGGAGGCGGTGGAAAGTACGGCAACGGGGCACCTGAACCGGTCGGTCATGCTGGTCAACCTGTCAGGTGTGCTGATGGAGCGTTTCACTCATGCAGGTATGGCGGCGGACCTGGACAATGCAATCGAGACTGGTCGACTGGCAGTCCAAGCGGCGGTGAGACCTTCTGCCGAACGGGCTGGCGGGCTCAACAATCTGGGCACCGCGCTGAAGACCCGGTTCACCGAGAGAGGCATCCTGTCGGACCTGGACGCGGCGATAGAAGCTTTCCAGGAAGCGTCAGACCTCTGTGTCGAGGACCACGACAAGGCGGGAGTTCTCTACAACCTGGGTATCGCTTGGCAAGACCGATACGAAAGCATCGGCATCCCGGCCGATCTGGAGAACGCGATCGAGTGCTGCCAGGCCGCTGTCGAGGCTGCCCCCGAGGAACATCCTAGGCGCGCCACATTCCTGGCTGGGCTCGGCAGCACCGCGCTGACCCGATTCAAGCGCACTGGGGAAACAGATCATCTAGACCGTGCCATTAACGCGTTCCGGGGAGCCCTGGAGATGACCCCGCTGGGTCACCGGACACGGGGGCTTCGCCTCTCCGGCCTGGGGCAAGCTCTCCTAGCGCGGTACCGCCTCGGCGGGGACAGGTCTGACCTCGATACGGCGATTGAGATGAACCGGGCTGCCTCCCAAGAAATCGCCCCGCAACAAACCGAGTTCAACGCGGTTCTTAACAACCTGGGCATTTCTCTGTGGCAGCGCTTCGAGCGCAATGGTCATATGGCCGACCTGGACGAGGCGCTCAGCGCCAGCCGTGCTTCCGCGCAGGCCACAGCGGTCGGTCACGCCGATCGCCCGACCCGTCTGTCCAACGTCGGACTGATGCTGTGGACGCGGTACAAGCACACCGGGGCGCTGTCGGACCTGGATGCCGCGATCGAGTTCGCACATGACGCTGTGGAGGCAGCATCACCTGGCCACTCTGTCCTGGCGGGAATGCTGTCCAATCTCGGCATCGCACTGATGGAACGTTACGAACGAAACGAGTACACACCGGATCTCGATGAGGCGATCCAAAGAAATCGCGAGGCCCTCGCGATCACCGATTCCGCCAGTCCCGACCGTCCGCGCTTCCTCGCGAATCTGTCCGCCACACTGCACGCGCGGTTCCAGCAAACCGGGGGGTTTGACGACCTGGATGGCGCGATCAAGGCAGGACGGGACGCCGCCGATGTCCCGAGCCACTACCCAGAGCGCCCGCGATACCTGTCCGCGCTGGGAGCCATACTGTCCGTCAGTTTCAAGGAGACCGGATCCGCAGTGGACCTGGACGAGGCGGTGGCAGCATGCGAGGCCGCGCTCGACACTACGTCCGCCGAACATCCGGAGAGATCTAACTACCTGCTCAACCTCGGGACAGCCCTGCACAGCCGGTATGAGCGGACTGGCTCACGGCACGACTTCGATCGCGCTCTGGCCGCACATCTGGAAGGCTCGCGAGCCGACTGGACCAGACCGTCAATGCGAATTCGGGCAGCTCAGGCGGCAGCCTCACTGATCGGACGGGAGGCCCCCGATCTTGCGGCCGATCTCCTGGCCGGGGCCGTACGTCTGCTGCCCGAGGTAGCTGATCGTCGGCTGCGCCGTGGCGACCAACAGCACGCCATGGGCAAGTGGTCCGGGCTGGCCGGAGATGCCGCGGCACTGGCTCTGGCTTCTCACGAGGGAACACCCACCGACCGGGCCGTGCGGGCGCTGCAATTGCTTGAGACGGGCCGCGGCGTCCTCCACAGCCAGGCACTGGACATGCGGAGCGACCTCGCCGAGCTTCGCGAGTGCCATCCCGACCTGGCCCAACGCTTCCAGACGCTCCGAAGCGAGCTAGACCGACCGATGGAATTGACAGCTTCCCCCGCAGACCCCACGGGGCAAGTCCGCACCGCCATAAGCGCGGTCGATGCTGGGGAACATAGACGGGACCTCGTCGGCCAACTCCAGGCAACGTTGGACCGCATCCGAGATCAGGACGGATTCGCCGGTTTCGCTCGTCCCCCCGCTGTCGCTGAGCTCTTGGCGGAAGCCGCTTTCGGCCCGGTGGTGAGCTTCAACGTCAGCCACTACCGCAGCGACGCAATGCTGTTGACGTCCGAAGGAATCGTGTCCCTAAACCTGCCCGACCTCACATACGACCTCGTCATCGACCAGATACAGACCTTTCATCAGGCCCTGGAAACCGCTGCGGATCCACGCACGACGCCCCTCGCGCGCAAGGAAGCCCAAGCGACCCTTCGTGCCGTGTTGGAGTGGCTGTGGGACGCGGCGGCCGAACCGGTCTTGCGAAGCCTTGGTTTCACCGCTGAGCCCTTCCCCGGCCAGCCGTGGCCCCGTGTCTGGTGGGCGCCGGGTGGGCTCCTCTCACTGCTCCCTCTGCATGCTGCCGGCCATCACTCCGAGCCGCCTCCGGCGGGTTTGGGAGAGGGGGAGCCGCGGCGGACCGTCATGGACCGTGTCGTCTCCTCCTACACAACCACCATCCGCGCACTCCATCACGCACGCCGTCATCACACCTCCACGCCGTCCGTGAGTCGGTCGCTGATCGTGGCCATGCCCACGACGCCGGGTGTCCGGGGCCGTCTGGACCACGTCTCGGTAGAAGCCGCACTGTTGCGTGACCTGTTGCCGAAACCGATGCTGCTCATCGAGCCGGATGCATCGGCTGACAGCACGATCGCCCCCGGGCCGGAGCCACGACCGACCAAGGCTCGGGTCCTGGAGACCCTCCCTGATTGCGGGATCGTTCACTTCGCGTGCCACGGTGCCCACGACCCCGACGATCCATCCCGGAGTCTGTTGCTTCTGCACGACCATGAACGTGATCCGCTCACGGTGGCGAGCCTTGCGGGAATGAGGATGGACTCGGCCCAACTGGCCTACCTGTCAGCGTGCCGAACAGCGTTCATGGAATCCGTGGAACTGATCGACGAGGCCATCCATCTCGCATCGGCGTTTCAGCTCGCTGGCTTTCCCCACGTCATCGGCACCCTTTGGGAGATAAACGACGAGGTGGCCTCACATATGGCAGCTGACTTCTACGCTGAGCTCGGCAGGGTCACCAACCAGCACGGTTGCCTCGACACGGATGCGGCGGCACATGCTCTGCATCACACCGTGCGCAAGGTCCGTGATCAATATCCAAAGTCCCCCTACCTCTGGGCGGCCCACCTGCACGCCGGGATCTGAAACTCGGTGGTGCAGCAGCTGCTGAGCCGCGGCATTTGGTGGCGGGGGCTGTGGCTCCCTCATACATGGGGCGGGTTCGGATCGCCCAGCTTCTTCAACTGAAGACCAGGCTTCGGAAGGCGTTGCGGATCCGGGTCAACGGCTCGCGGTCGCGGGTGTAGTAGAGCTTGTTCGTCAGCAGGACGGCCCAGGTTCCCCGTTTGGGGGAGATCCACATGCCGGTGCCGGTGAAGCCGTAGTGCACGTACGTGCGGTCGGCGGGGGCGGTGCCGGGGGCCGGGTGCCAGAAGAGGCCGCGGATGGGCTCCAGGGTTCCGGTCTGGACTCTGAGCGATTCCTCGATCCAGGTCGGTCCGAATCCCGGTGTTGTGGGGGCGGTTGTGGGGTCGAGCATGTAGCGCAGGAAGCGGGCGAGGTCGTCGAGGACGGAGAAGGTGCCGGCGATGCCGCAGACGCCGCCGAGGAGGCGGGCGGAGAAGTCGTGGGCGGTGCCCTTGAGATGGCGGCCGGCGTCTTCGTCGAGCTCGGTCGGGGCGCAGCGGGCGGCCAGTTCGGAGGGCAGCGGGCCGAAGCGGGTGTGGGGCATGCCCAGGGGCTGCCAGATGCGGGTGTGGGCGAGTTGGCCGAGGTTTTGGCCGGAGAGGTGTTCGGCGAGGTAGCCGAGGATGAGGGCGGCCCGGTCGGTGTACTCGACGGCCTCGCCGGGCGGCCTGTGCAGGGCTTCGTGGAGGACTCCAGCGCGAACGGCCGCCGGGTCGGTGCCGTAGAGGTTCTTCAGTCGGGCTCGCAGCGGTACGCCTGCGGTGTGGGTGAGTAGTTGGCGGGCGGTGACCTGGCCGAGGGGGTGGCCGGTGACCTCGGGCCAGAAGGTGCCGAGGAGGTTGTCGAGGGGGAGGGAGCCGTCTTCCCAGAGGGCGCCGATCGTGGACCAGACGGCCAGGATTTTGGTCAGGCTGGCGACGTCGAAGACCGTGTCCGGTTGCATGGGGATGTTCGGCGCGGTGGGGTCGAGGACGCCGGCGGTGCCTGCGGCCGTGGTGCCTGTGGCGTTGCCGATGGCCCAGACCGCGCCGGGATAGACCTTGTCGCGGACGCCGTCCACCACGAGCTGCTTGATCTGGTCGGTGCTGTCTTCCATGAACATCTCCGATGTCGCGGTGCGGGCCCGCCCGTCAGCGTAGTGAGGCAGTCAGGCCCGACCCAGGAATGTGACGAGTGGTCAACTGATCCGATGGCCGAGTTCGGTCAGGGCCTTGGCGGTGGCGCTGAGCGGGTAGCGGGCGGCGTTGCTTCGCCCGGCATGGCGCAAGGCGGCCAGCAGCCCGGGGGTCGTACGGAGGCGGTCGACGTCTCGGGCGACGGCTGCGGGGCGGGTGAAGTCCGTCGCGGTGCCGGAGGCGGCGAGCGTGTCGGCCAGGCCGGGGACGGGCTGGTAGAGCACGGGCAGGCCGCAGGCTTGGGCTTCGAGGGCGACCAGGCCCATGGCTTCGAGGGTGGTGGAGGGCACGACGAGGAGGTCGTGCTCGGTGAACGTTCTCCACAGTTGTGGGCGACGGAGCCAGCCGAGGTACCGGATCTTGACGCCGGACTGCCGTACGGCGCGGGTGAGGGTGCGGAACTGGCCTTGCGGGGCAGCGATGCTCAGCTCGACGCCGGGGATGGCAGTTAGGGCCAGCAGCATGTTCTCGGCGCCCTTCTCCGGCGTGAGCCGCCCGGCGTAGAGCAGCCGGAAGGGACTGCCGGGCGGGCGGGTTGATCCATGCGGCGGGTGGGCCAGGAGTCGGTCTGGAATGCCCCAGGGAATGTGGACGATCTTCGTGCGGTCGGCGGTGGGGGCGATGCGCAGGAGCCGGTCGGCCATGGCCGGTGTCGGCACGACGATGGCGTCGGCGAGCCGCACGGATTCGGTCAGGACTTTGTGCTGGTCGTGGTGGGTTTCTGCGAACAGCAGGTCGGTGCCGTGGACGAGGGCGATCCGTGGGTGTTCGGGCAGGGCTCTGATCAGCGCGGGGGTGCCGCCGAAGGTGAGGTGTTGGAGGTGGAGAACGTCGGTGTGGTCGGGGGGAATTGACTCGGTCAGGGCCCGTTGGAGGGCTGCTACGTAGCGGTGGAAGGCCGGGCCTTCGAGGCACTTGCCGACGACCGGCAGGAGGTTGAGCCCGGCGGGCAGGCTGGGGTTGGGGCTGGTGGGGGCGAGCATGAAGGCCCGTGCGGGGATGAGGGGTTGGGGGCCGGTGTAGAGGTCGAGGAAGAGTTCGACGCTGCCGCCGGGACTGGGGAACGGGAGGTCGAGGAGCGTGGCGACCCTGGTTTCATGGTCGGCCTCCTGGGGCTTCCTCGTAGAGGCGGGAGGCTTCGATGCCCTGGCTGGCCCGGTACTTGAGGCCGTGCTGTTGGTAGCTGGATGTGGCGCCGAGGGGTTGGAGGAAGACGAGCTTGCCGAAGGTCATGCCCGGGTAGACCCGCACGGGTCTGGCGGCACGGATCTCCAAGGTCCAGCGGATGGCGTGGCCTTGGTGGCCGAGCGGGGCGGAGACGTGGACCCAGATGCCGAGGGCGCCGGTGGTGCGGTCGCCGTTGAGGAGCTGTGCGTAGGTCTCCGAGCCGGTCTTCTCGTGGGTGACGCCGAGGTAGAGCGCTCCGGGTTCCAGGACGAACCCCGTGCGGGGGATGGTGATTTCGGTGGACGAGGTCGGGGTGGCGGCGTCGAGGTCTCCGTCGCAGACGCGCAGGTTGGCGCCGAGGCGCCAGTCGTAGGCGTTGGGAGAGAGATGGCCGGCGTCATACGGGTCGATGGTGATTTCGCCCGCGGCGTGGGCGGCGGCGATGGCAGGGCCGGTGAGGATCACGGCGCCACCGCTTCCAGCGGGGCGAGGTCCTGCCAGTAGGCGGAGGGCCTGGGGCCCGTGGACGTCTGGTACTTGCCCGCGTAGGAGGCGATCGGGCCGACGGCGACGAAGAACATGACCTGGCCGATCTTCATGCCGGCGTAGACGCGTAGGGGGCGGATGGGGGAGAGCATCAGGGTCCACTGGCCATGGAAGCCGATGTCGCCGATGGGGGCGGTGATTTCGACGAAGAGGCCGAGGCGGCCGACGGAGGAGCGGCCGAAGAGGAGGGGGACGAAGGTGTCGGAGCCGACCTGTTCGACGGTGTGGCCGAGGTAGAGCTGGCCCGGCTTGAGGACGTAGCCGTCGTCGCCGATCTCGAACTGGTGGGTCGGGTTGGGCTGGTGGGCGTCGAGGAGTGGGGTGGTGTAGGTGAGCAGGGTCGGGCCGAGGCGGACGTTGTAGCTGTTGGGGTTGACTTGTGTGGCGTCGAAGGGAGCGATGCGCAGGCGGCCGTCGGCCGCGGCTGCGGTGATTTCGGGGCCGGTGAGGATCATCGGTGAGGTCCTTCGGTCAGGATCCGCTGGAGGGCCTGGCGGAGGCGGAGGCCGGCTTGGTGGGTGCGGCCGTCCAGATAGCCCTCGGCGAGGTAGTCGGTGGTCAGCACGGTCGGCAGATGCGGTGGCAGCGGTGCTGGTTCGGTGACCAAGGGGCCGGCGCTCTTGGTGAGGTGGGCCAGCAGTGCGTCAGGGCTGTCGCGCAGAGCTTCGGGGACGCGGGCGTGGACGAGCTGGTTGTTGAAGGGCTCGATGGTGAGCAGGTCGCCGAAGGTGAGGGCGTCGCCGAGCTGGCTGTGGCGCAGGGCGGTCTCGTTGAGGATGACGGCTTCGGCGCCGAGGGCGGTGTGGAGTCGGCTGACGAGGGTGGAGAGGAGAAGCCGGCGGTCGAGGACCTGGCCTCGGTACGGCTCGGCGATGGCGCCGATCGGCAGGGCCAGGCGATCTCTGAGGTCCTCGATCCGGTCGTGGATGGAGGCGAGTTGGGGCGGTAGCGCTGCCGTGCCGGTCGTGTCGGGGAAGCGGGCGGTGCGTGCCGTCCATCCCGCGGGGGACGGTTCGGCGAGGGCGTAGCCGGCGCCGAGTTCGCGGCCCTTTAGAACGAGGGCCTCGCCCACCTGGAGAGGGCCGTACCTGTCGCTGTGGCAGTGCCCGGCGAAGATCACGTCGAGGAAGGGGCAGGCGGCGGCCAGCTTGAGATCTTCGTCGAAGCCGGAGTGGCTCAACACGACCCAGGAGTCGACCTCGTGGTGGTGCGCCAGCGTCACTTCGCGCAGGGCCTGGGCCGGTGCCGTGACCCGGTGCCCAGCTCGCTGGTCGACGGGGACGGAGTGGAACGCCTGCTCGCCGATGACCGCGGTGATGGCGACGCGTCGGTTGCCGACGCGGGCGGTGTGCAGGCGGCGGAAGAGCGGTTCGCCGGTAGCGGTGTCTACGGCGTTGGCGCACACGGTGATGTCCCGGATCGGGGGTTCGAAATGGTGGATCCATCCGTGGTTCCCGGGGGCGATCACGTCGTAGAGGCCCTGGAGGATCGCGGTTTCGATACGGCCGTGGCCGAGTCGGTAGTAGCCGCTGCCTTCGAAGAAGTCGCCGCAGTCGACGATCAGCGTCTCCCGCCGGATGGCGTGCAGGTGGGTCAGCATCGGCAGGGCGTTGTCGAACGAGGAGTGGACGTCGGTGGTGGCGGCGATCCGTTGCAGCGCGCGGGGACCGGTCACGGGGTGACCTCGCAGATGTCGGCGCCGAGTGCGAGCAGCTTGGTGGGAAGGTCGGCGTGGCCTCGGCGGAGCTGTTCGAGGCCGCCGAGGGTCGTGACGCCGCGGGCGGTGAGGCCGGCGATGAGCAGGGCCGAGCCGGTACGGATGTCGGTGGCCTCCACTCCGGTCCCGGTCAGCTGCTGCGGCCCGGTCAGGCGGCACTGCGTGGGGGAGGTCTCGCGGATGTCGGCGCCGAGGCGGGCGAGTTGGGGGATCAGGTTGCCGTGACGCCCAGGGTTGATCGCGTCGGCGAAGAGGTGGGTGCCAGGCATTCCCAATGTCAGGGCCATCAAGGCTGGTTCGAAGTCGGCGTCGAGCCCGCCGGGGGAGAGCGAGGCGATGGCTCGCAGGGGCTGATGTGTGGGGCGGGTTCCCTCAGCACGGACGACGAGAGCGTCCTGCTGGGCGTCGACCGGAACGCCGAGCCAGCGCAATGCGGCCACCATCGGTGCCACGTCCTTGCTGCGTACGCCCTCGATGCGGCCGCTTCCGCGGGTGGCGGCGATGGCACAGGCCAAGGTGCCTGCCTCCACCTTGTCTCCGGGGACCGCCCAGGTCACCGGCTCCTGTGCGGCGGAGGCGGGCGGAGTCAAGGAGAGAACACGGTCGTCGGCCCGTGCCTCCCAACCGGTCACCTGGAGCGCTTGCAGGACGCTGAGGACTTCGGGCGAGAGGTTGGGCTGCCCCAGCCGCAGTGGTCGCCCGGCGACGACGGCGCGCAGTACTGCCGCGATGCTCGCGCCGCGGGAGCGGAACGGCAGCATCACGGATACCGAGCCGGTGCGGCTCTCACCGGCCTCGACGCTGTAGCCGTGGTCGTTGACGAGCGTGCGGTCGCCGAACGCCTCGTACACCCTGAAGTGCTGCTCCATCCCGCGGTCGCCGATCGGGCAGCCGCCCGGCCACGGCAGCACGGCCCGCCCGTGAACGGCGAGGAGAGCCGGAACCAGGTAGTACGAAGCACGGATACGGGCAGCGGTTTCGTGGAAACCCGGAGCCACGTGCACACCGTCGCGCGGCAGGACCAGGACTGTGTTCGGTCGGCCTACGGGACGGGTGATGTTGTGGCCCGTGTGCTGGAGCAGCGTGAGCATGGCCTGGACGTCGTCGTTGGCGGGGACGTTGGACAGCTGGACAGGTCGGCGCAGGGCGGCTGCCGCAGCGAGGAGCGGCAGTGCGGCGTTCTTCGAGCCGTCGACGGTCACGGTCCCGGAAAGCGGCGCGCCGGGACGGATGGCGATCACCTCGGAGGTAATGGCTGGTGTCCGAGCGGTTGTCACGGTCATCTCCTCGGAAGCGGAACTGGCAGTGCGAATGGGGGACTTGAGGCTTCTTGCAGGCGGACGTCCGCCCAGCACCGCTTGCCGGACGCGGTCGGTTCGGTGCCGTACCGGTCGGCCAGGGCCGCGACGATGGACAGGCCCCGGCCGTGTTCGTCGTCCTGACTGGGCGATCGGGGCCGAGGAAGATCACGACTGCTGTCGCTGACCTCGACCCGAATGGCGTTGCCGTCACAGCGGGCGGTCACGGTGGCTGCGCCGGGACCTGCGTGCCGCACGGCGTTCGAGAGCAGCTCACCGGCCATCAGCTCAGCGACGTGCAGTACATCGCTGTCGGCCGGCAGGCCCCAGTCGCGCATCGCGGCGACGAGCCGACGCCGCGCGGACGCCGCGGCAGCGGGTGTCCCGGAGACGGAAAAGCGGACGTCGTGCATTTCCATGAGCGGCCTCCTGGAGGGGTCGGCTGCTCCACGCAACCGCTCCAGGAGCAGGCGGAACCAGTCCGTGTGCGGGGGCCGCATCACTTATGCACGAGCTGCATCCCCTCCAAGTACCCCTCCCCTACGCTCGGTTGAGCTGGCAGGATCGGCGGCGGCAGGAGGAGCCGTGGCACAGATGGCCGAAGCGCAGAGCGAAGCGAGACGGATCGGCGAAGTGATCCGTCAGGCACGCGTGTTACAGCGGCGCTCGCAGAAGGACGTCGCTACCGCACTGGGGTACCACCAGTCCAAAGTGAGCCGCCTGGAAGCCGGCAGAGGCGTCCAGGACCTCCACATGCTGCGCGAGGTCGCGCGGGTGCTGGCCATCCCGCCCCACCACCTCGGCCTCGCCGCCGCCCCGGATGCCACTCCACCCGACCCAGAGACAACAGACATGCACCGCCGTACCTTCCTCGCTGCGGGCGTCGCCGCGCTTGCGGCCCCGGCCACTCCCGTCGGCGCGCACCAGGATCTGATCCAGTCCCTTCTCCCCGGCCCGAGCCCTGCGCTCACGGATCCCGTACCTGGGCTGCCGGAGATGCGAGAGCACGTCGCAGCCGCACGACGCCTCTTCTGCACCTGCCACTACACGCAGCTGGAGCGCACGCTGCCCAAACTGATCGGGCAGCTACGGCAAGCCGTCGGCGATACCCCCGGCTCGACCGACCTGTCCGGACTGTTGGCCACGGCCTACCAGACCTCGGCGAGCCTGCTGCTCAAGCAGGGCGATCACGGCAACGCATGGCTCGCGGTCGGCAGGGCCATGGCCGAGGCCGAGCGCTCCGGCGACCCGGTCGTCCTTGCGTCCAGTGTCCGGGTACACGCCCACGTCCTCGCCCGTGACGGCCACACCGCCCAGGCCGTCACCCTCGTCCGGCACACCGCCGACCAGCTCACGGGCGCGTACGACCAGCGCTCCCCGAAATACCTCGCCGCGCTCGGCCTGCTGCTCCTGCGCGGCGTGACCGCCGCCAGCACCGGTGACGACCGCTCCGCCACCCAGGACTTCCTCACCGAGGCGAAGGAAGTCGCCCGCTACGTCGCGCTCGACCGCCCCGACGCCTGGGCCAACTTCAGCCCGACCAACGTCGCCCTGCACGGGGTCAGCGCCGCCGTCGCCTTCGGTGACGCGGGAATCGCCCTGCAGACCGCCCGCCCCCTCATGCGCCGTCACATCCCCGTGCCCGAGCGCCGTGCCGCCCTGTGGGTCGAGGCCGCCCGCGCCTACAGCCAGCAGGGCCGCCTCGCCGATGGCTACCAGGCATTGCGCATCGCCGAGAGCTGCGCGGCACAGGACATCCGCCGCCCGGCCGTCCGGGGACTGGTCGCCGATATGGCAGCCCGCGACCGCCGTCGTAGCCTGCCGGAACTGCATCACTTCAGCCGTCGACTGGGAGTCCCCGCGTGAGCGATCAGCCTGACCAGCAGACCAAGAAGCCGTTCCTGTACGTCGTCGTGTGCGCGTCCGGAATCGCCGGCGACGTCGGCAAGCTGATCACGGCCGCACAGGAGGAGAACTGGGACGTGGGGGTCATCGCCACTCCACAGGGCCTCGGCTTCATAGACACGACGGCGATCGAGGCACAGACGGGCTACCCCATCCGCTCGGCCTGGCGCTCACCCGGCGACCCCCGACCCCTGCCGCCCGCCGACGCCATCGCGGTGGCCCCGGCCACGTTCAACACGATCAACAAGTGGGCCGCCGGGATCTCCGACACCCTGGCCCTGGGCATTCTGTGCGAGGCGTACGGCTTCGGCATCCCCACCGCGGTTCTGCCGTACCTGAACTCGGCCCAGGCAGCCCACCCCGCGTACCGGCAGAGTCTGGACCGGCTGCGCGGGATGGGCGTCCTGGTCGGTGGGTACGAGCCTCATCGGCCGAAAGCCGGCGGTGGGGCCGACCGCTTCCAGTGGGAGGAGGCGCTGGAGCTGCTCGCGCCCCATGCCTCAGCCCACGCGTGATCAGGGCGCCGCGCTCGGGGCGGCTTGTCAGCCACTAGCCCGCGCGGCGATGTTCGCGTCTCCGCTGCCTCAGACGCTGTCGACGTAGGCGATGTGCGCTCGGAGATCCTCCGCGATCTCTTCCTCATCTCCTGAAACCGGCAGCTCCCAGTGGGCCTCGTCGCCGATTTCCATGGCTCCCTCGCTGCTGAACCGGATGAGTTCGGGGGATGGGCTGAACTCGTCGCGCAGCCATTTCGCGAAGGGGGCCGCTTCTCCCGGGGAGACTCCGATGAGCGTGACGCAGCCGCACTCCTCCACGGGGATGGTGGCCATGCCCTGGACATCGGCTTCCGGCCCCACGGCCACCTCGAAGTCCAGGTAGCTTCCCCCTCGGAACATGGTGGGGATCAACTGGGTGGCGGCATCCGGAAACTGCCGTTTGAGGGCCGCTTCGAAGCCTTCGAAGGTCATGTGCCAGGAGTTCGCGTTGTCGACCGGAGGGTAGAAGAGGAAGGTCGCGCGGTCTTCGTTGTCAGTCATGGGTGTCCGTAGTCTCAGGGCTCGTAGCGTGTGGTGCCTTTTACGCCGGTCATGGCCATCATGCTCTGCCAGTACGCGGAGCCTTCCTTGTCGTTGGTGATGATCTCGAACCCCTTGATCCGGGAGTTGCGCGGATCCGACATGGCCGCGTGGTAGCGCATGAGTTCCCGTTCGTCCGCCGGGAACATGCCGTCCCGGCGCGGGTCGAACTTGACCGTCGCCCCGTCCTGTTTGAACTGGACCGGCGTACCAAGGGTCTTGTCCACTTCGCTAAGGCGCCGGAAGGTGTTGCGGCATCCGGGCTCCCGTACGTACTTGGCCTCCACGGCATAGCCGTCGGCAGGCCGCAGGCCGTCGATGCTCAGTCCGCGTTTGGACGCTCCCGGGGCTCCGGGAGGGAGCGGCACTTCTCGCTCGGGGTAACCGGCCACCCTTCTCTGGTAGGCGTTCTCCGGCTTGCTGGCGTCTCCTCCGCCCGCGAAGCCGTGAGCCGGCAGCGAGTTCCTCCAGGCGCGGAAGGCAGCCTGGTCGGCCGGAGAGAGCAGATTGGGGTGGTTGGGCGGCAGCGGATCGCTGTGAGGGAGACCTGGATCGACGGCCTGCCCCATGAGGGCCAGCGCCGGCGCTGTCGAGGCGAGCATGATCGGGACCGGCACGCGAATGCCCCCACCCGGTAGCAGTGGCGGACGGGGCGCGGTGTCTCCACCGGGCAGCCGAACTCTTGCCTGCGAGGAATCGAGGCTGTGCGCGATGTCGCCGAGTTGATGGATCCGTGGGTCGCCGAGCACCGCCTCGGAAAGGCCGCCGTCGAATCCGTTGCCGCCCAGCATGGGTTGCTCCCACGGCAGGTCGAGCCGGAAGAAGTCGGCCTTGTGAGCATCGATCGCAGCCAGTGCCGTTTCGATGTGGTCCGCGTAGTTGTCGCAGGCATTGGCGAGCTGCACGCATGCGCCGACGAGGTTGGCCATCAGAGGCTCGTCCGGATGTGCCTGCGACGGCGGGGTGCCGTTGCCGACGCAGCGTTTGAAGTAGTCCTGGAACGTGTCGGAAGCGACTCCGGTGTGGTGATGACGGGCCGTGGAGGCACAGACCTGGGCCTCACCGTAGAACCGCTCCAGGAGTTTGCCGGCATGCCGCCAAGAGCCGGCGACGTCCCGCGCCTTCTGCGCGGAGCCGCGGTAGCGGTCGCCGCCTCCCGGGGCGTACTGGTCGTACCAGGCGGTGTCACCGACAACTTCGGGCAACTCCCGCCCCAGCCCGATGAAACGGGATGAGCAGTCTGCCGCCGGATCCCCCATGTTGGCGGACAGGTCTTCCTGCTTGCCGAGAAGTTCGGCACTGACCTGGCTCTCGGTGGCCATGTACTCACGGGCGGACTGCATGATGCCCGCGCCGGTCGCCCCCATGATGTAGGACCCGAAGCCGATCTGGTCGAGCGTGGCCGCAGCCGCTGACTTGTACACCGTGGCGAACGCCCGGCCGGCGTCATCGTCGCCGGCCATACCTTGCTGGTCCTGCAACTCGCTCGCAAGGGCGATCGCAGTGTCTCGGACGCCTCGCATGACGTCCATCATTGCCATGGACGCCTTGATCATCTGGCCGGTGTCAACCTCGAAGCCGCCCAATCCCGTCCCCCTAGCCGGCAACATGACAACGGCCCCCGTTCTACCGCACAGAGATCGCTGACCAAGGTAGAGGGACTGGAACCAGACAACGGAGGGCGTGAAAGCTGCCGTTGCGGTGCCGTGGCTGATCGGGGCCGTAGCGCTCTCTGTGCCAGCCTTTGCCCCCCCTCCTTCTTGGATCCCTTTCCTCGGTCGTGATCAACGCCGTCGTGGCCGGTTCGCCACTTGGGGGGCAACGACAGGTGTTGTGGGGATCGGAGTGGCGTCACTCCTGGGGCGCTGCGACTGAGGCGTCGAGGCTGGCGGGGCGATGTAGCCGAGGTGTTGTAGCCGCCAGACGAGGACGTCGCTGATCGAGTCGGCGCTGTCGAGTTCGCGTTGGGCGGCGGCTTTGGCCAGGAGGGTGGTGGTGTGGTGGCCGGCGCGTTCGGCTTGGTCGAGTACGGCGGTCAGGGCGTGCCAGCCTGGCTCGGCCTGGAGGCGGTCGGCGGGGTGGGGTAGGGCGGTACGGACCGTGTGCGCCTGCCGCTGCCGTACCGGGGTGGGGAGGCGTTGTCCGTGGGCGCGCATGGCGGCCAACGGGCCTGCGGTGGTTGTCTGGTAGGCGGTGCGTAGGTGGTCGGCGGCGCGTTGTGCGGCTTCCGCTTGTTGGGCGTGGTTGCGTGCGGCGTGCCAGCGGGCAGCGGCGATGACGGCCAGGACCATGACGTCGAGGACCAGGGCGGTGGCGGCACCGTCCTGGCCGCGACCGAAGGCCGGCCCGGAGTGGACGATCTGGTTCGCCGCGCGGCGCAGGGCATACATCTCCTCGTTCCGGGCGCGAATGTGAGAGCGGGTGGCGCGTTCGAAGTGCCTGGCTGCTTCTCGTAGTTCGGCTTTGGTGGGGCCGATTGAGGTCTGGGCGAGGGCATCGAGGACCTCTCCCACCCCGATCAGCTGGGCCGCTGCCGCACTGTCGTCGTCGGACGCCATCGATGCCAGGGCGGAGTCGGTGGCTTCGGCGGCGAAGCGGCGGGCGCGGGCCGGGGCCGAGGCTGCGTTGCGTTCCAAGGCTGCGGGAGGCTCGGGCATGTCCGCCGTGGCCGCGAATCGCCTTCGGATCCTGGGCAGGGACAGGTCCGGGGCGAGTTTGGAGCCGGAGAACCAGACGGGTTCGTTGACTTTGTTGCGGTCGCCGACCACGGCGACCGAGTAGCCGAGTACATCGCCGGAGGGCGCGATCCGCTTCTTGATGCGGACGCCTTCGGCGGCGAGCCGGTCGAAGAACTCGGTCTCGTCCCTGGCCCCGGCCAGCGCTCGATGGACGCGTTCACACAGGAGATCCCGTGAGGTGGCGTCCTGACCGCGACGTTCGGCCTTGTGCCGCTCGGCGCTGGTGGCGCGCTTGGCGGCGGTGCCGTCGCCCGGTGTGACCCGGCGCAGGTCGTAGTCGGCCTCGATGCGGCGGGCCTCGGCCTGGGCGCGGCGGGCTTCGTTGTGCAGCCGGGGCCGTCGGCCGTCGTCGCGGACGAGGGTGGCGATGATGTGGATGTGGTCGTCGGCGTGGCGCACCGCCGCCCACCGGCACGCGGTGTCGTCGCCTTCCGGTGCGATGCCGGTGGCGGCGACCGTGCGGCGGGCGATGGCGGCCCAGTCCTCGTCGGACAGGATCGGGTCTTCGGGGCTGGCCCGTACGGAGATGTGCCAGACGTGCTTGTCGGGACGACGGTTCTTAGGCAGGGCGTTGACGGGCTGGTCGAGCAGGCGCTGCAGCTGCTCGTAGGTGGTGCTGGGGCCGCGGCCGGGGTCAGGGGCGAGCGGGTCGAAAGCGGCGACCAGGTGCGGGTCGATGTGCTCCTCGTGGGTGCCAGGGCCGTAGAGGTAGCGGATCAGGCCGCCCGTCTTGCTGCCGCGCTTGTGGATGCTGGGGATCACGCCGACACGCCGCCGTCGCGGTGGGCGAGGAGGGCGTCGACGGCGTCCTCGGTGCGGCGGGCCGCGTCATGGACCGCCTGTGCGATGGCGTCGAGGTGGGGTGCGTCGGCGCCGGAGTTGAGGACTTTGGCGACCTGGTTGAAGAGGCCGTGGATGCGGCCGAGGTGTCGGCGGGCGGCGAAGAGCTCGTCGATGACTCCCCGTTCGGTGGCGATCTCGGCTGCGGTGCGGGTCAGGTCGCGGGCGGCCTTGTCGACGGCGTAGGCGAGGAAGGCGGCGTTGGTCATCTTGCAGTGGGCGGCTGCGGCGGTGAAGCGCGCGTACTCGGGTTCGTTCATGCGGCAGCTGGGCTGGTGCAGACGTTTGAGCGGCTTCGGCTGACGGGCGCGCTGACGCTTCGGCGAGAGGGCCACGGCCTGCCGTTCCCCTCCAGGCTGCGGTCCGCCCTCGGCCGCAGCTTGCCGGTGCGGTGCCCCCTGGCGCCGGGCCGCTCCCGCCACCCCTGGGGCGGGAACTCCGGGAGCATTGCTCCCGGTACAACTTGCTCCGCCTGAGGCTTGGGTGGTGGTCATCTGCTCCTGAGGCGTGGGGGGTTCGTAGTTCGGGGTATGCATGCGGGGTGGTTCTCCGTCGGGCGAGATGCGGCGGGGGAGAGGCTGGGGCCGCTGGTGGGCACCCCAGGGAGGGACCACGGCTGTAGGCGGCGCGCGCGGACGCGGGCTGGCCCTGGTCCCTGGGCGGTGGGCTGTGGGCCGGTTGGGCGGTCGGTCGGGGTGACCGGATATCCGGTCAGGTGGTGTGGCCTTGGTCCGTGGGGCGGTCGGTCTCGGACCGGAGGAGCTTCATGAGTTCGGTGAGCCGGCTTTCGCCGATGGGCAGTTTGGCTTCGTGGATGGCGTCGCGGACCACCGTGCGGGAGCACTTTCCGTGGGTGTCGATCGCCTTGCGTGCGATGTCGAGCAGCACGTTCATTTCGGCGCCCGGTGGGCGCCCGTAGCGGGGGCCGTCCGTGGCGTCGGGTTGCGGAGCCTGCTCTGGGGCGCCGGTCTCGGCCTGAGGTTCCGGGAGTTCTGGGACTTCCGTGGGTTCCGGGTGGGGGCGGCTGACTTCCGTGCGGTCGCCGGGGTGCGGCGGCATCACTTCCGTGCGGGAAGGAAACGGGGCTGCCGGGGCCGGTGTGTGGCGGGCGATGAGGATGTGGAGGTGTACGGCGCCGGCCAGGGCGAGTGGGGCGAGGGTGGAGAGCACTCCGACCGTGAGGTCGCCGAGGCGCAAACCCGCCTCCGTGGCTTGTTGGTTGAGGCGTACGGCGTGGAGGGCGTTGGCCCAGATGCTGGCGGTGGTGGCGGTGCCGAAGAGGGCCCAGACGTAGAGCCGTGAGCGGAAGGGGGCGGTGCGCAGGATGATCAGGGCGCGGACGCCGTAGGCGATGAACCCGTCGATGACGAGGGGGAAGAGGTAGGTCAGCAGTCCGCGGACGTGGATGGCGGTGGCCATCTGCTGCAGGGCGTCGTAGGAGAGGGCGCATCCTGCGGCGCCGAGGGCGGTGATGGCGGCGCGGTCCCAGGCGGTGGCGCGGCGCTCATCAGCAGCCCGCGGTATGGGATTTGGGGTAGGGGCGGGTAGGGCGAGGTGGGGCATGTGGGTCTCCGGAGAGGCCGCCGCACCGGTGGACGGGCCTGGTGCTGGCGGGGTGGAAATGTGGGGCGAGGAGGCAGGGCGCAGGGGCCTGTTAATCGGCGGTGGGCTGCCTTCGGCGGTCGGTGCCGCCGAGGATGACGCGGGTGGTCATCTGGGCGAGGCGGGAGGCGACGCGGTCACCGACGACGTTGCGGAGCTCGTGGATCGGCAGGTTGGTGGTGACCAGGGTCGGGAGCATCTCGTTGTAGCGGCGGTTGACCAGCCGGTACGTCAACTCCTCTGTCCACTCCGAGGTCTTGGCCGCGCCGAGGTCGTCGAGGATGAGTAGGGGGCAGCGGCCCAGGGCCCACAGGGCGCGTTCGGGGTCGTGGCCTTGGCGCGGGCGCAGGCTGGCGTAGAGGTCGGCTGCGGTGGTGGCTTCCCAGCGCAGCCGGACGCCGGCGGCCAGCAGGGAGCGCACCGCGCCGTATGCCTGGTGGGTCTTGCCGGTGCCGGTGGGACCGGCGATCAGCAGCGACGGGCCCTCCGCGATGCCGGGGGCTCCGCCGGGCCCCTTGCGGCCAGCGCGGGTGATCTCCTCGACCCAGGCGGTGACTTCGGGGTGGTCGGCCAGGGCACGCCGGTAGCGGGCTGGGATACGGGCGTCGGCCAGCTCCAGCGCGGTCACCGGCTCGGCAGCCGGCTCCTGGGCCGTGGCCGCGTCGGGGTCGATGCCCCGGTCGGCGAGGATCGCGCGGAGCCGGGTGGCCACGGCACCGGCGCGCTCCGGCTCACGAGTGGCCGTGACTGGGGCGGTGGCGGTGGCGGTGGCGGTCACAGCTCACCCCCGTAAGCGGCCTCGACGTCGGTGGGGTTGGTCCAAGGCCGGTGCACGGTGCGGGAGATGGGTTGGTTGGCGTTCATGGCCTCGTTGACGAGGCTGGGCAGCACGCTGGGGCTCAGGCCCTTGGCGCGCAGGCGCTCCAGTCCGGCGCGGACGTGGTCGGGGGCGATGCCCTCGCCGAGGAGTTGGTTGACCTCGCGTCCGAGACGACCGAGGACCTTCTCGGGCGGACGGTGGGCGCACGCGGCGACGAATTCGCCGATCAGCTGCTTGGCCGAGACGGTGTCCGGCGCGGGGCCGCTTGCGGCCCCCACAGGTACTGATCCTAGATCCAGGATCCTAGGTCCTAGATCCGGACCGTGAGGGCTCACGGAGGGCGCGGTGAGTCCTCCCTGCCCCCTCACCGAGGGCTCACTGAATCCCTCCTGACCTGCGGATTCTTCGCACGTCACGGAGGACTCACGCATTTTGCGGGAGCCGTCGGCGAGGGCTCCGTGAGGCGTCACGGAGGAGGCCGTGAGGGCTCCCTGCACCGGCCGTGAGGGCTCACTGCGTTCATGGCGCTCGCTGCGCGGTGCCCCGTCGTGGTGGGGGCAGGCAGGGGTGCGGACGCCGCTGGGCCGGTTGATCTTCTGGTGGCGGCTCCAGGTGACGATGTGCAGGTACCGCTTGCCGTCGGCGCCCTCGTAGCGGCAGATCAGGTCCGCGCCGGCGAGTTGGGTGAGGTCGTCCTCGACGCCCATGGGGCCGTGCTCGGGTCGCAGGGACCACAGCAGTCCGGCGATGACGGCGGCCTGGTCGCGGAACCGGCCGTGGTCGTCGGCCTGGGTGAGCAGGCCGAAGAAGGTCCGCTCGGCGGTGACGGAGACGTGGGCGAGGGACTCGGAGGCGAAGGCTTCGGGCTTGATGGTGCGTATGCGCGCCATGCCTATCGCCCCGCCTTCGCCGACGGGCGGCACGACAGGGGTGCAGGGAAGGTACGCCGGCACGTACTCTGGGGCATAGAGCTCCTCACACGGCAGGCCATCGAGGCGGCAACCTCGGCCTGACCGGTAGATCGTTCAGGGATGGGCGGTGGTGGGGACTTCGCTTCGGCCCCGGTGTTAGCGCACCGGGGCTTTTCGCGTTCCTGGGCCCGAAGCGGGCTCAGGGCATCTATCGTACCAGCCACGTTGCCGATCGCAGAAGAGTTCTGCATCACGCAGAAGCGATGCTACTCTTTTGGGGTGCTGCAAATCGCAGCGCCTTGTTACGTCACGAAGGAGGGTTGGCTGTGGAAGACCACGAGGCGTCCGGAGAACCTCTGGTGCTCCGAGGCGAGGAGAACGTCGGCGTACGGATCAAGTTGGAGCGGGAGGCCCGCGGCTGGAGCACCAACGCGGTCTCGGACCGGCTGAACGAAGCGGGCTACGAGATCAACCCGTCCGCCGTGTGGCGCATCGAGAACCGCAAGCGGCGGGTCAACCTCGACGAGGCCATCGGCTTCGCCGAGCTCTTCGGCATCTCCCTCGAAAACCTCGTCGGCCCGCCGAGACTGGCCGCCCACGCCCGCGCGATGGAACTCATCGAGGACATCCGCCTTCGCTACCGCGAGATGCACCTGGCCAACCGCGCTGCCGCCGAGGCACGCGACGCACTCGACGCCTACCTCGCGGAGCACCCCGACCTTCGGGAAGAGGCCGACGTCCTCGTCTCGAACGCCATCGCCGAGGACCTCATGGCCTCCATACAGCCCCCCGGCCTCATGCAGCAGGCATCACCGGCGGAACCGGAGCCGGACGACACCGATACCGGCACCGGCTCCGACAGCTGACCCCCCGGCCCCCGGGCACTGCGACCACCGCCCGCCCGGAACTTTCCCACCACCGCCCATCCCACGATCACCGGCCAGGCCGGGGTTGCCGCCCCGCGCCCGCCAGACGAGGATCACCCTTGCGCCACCCCGCAATACCCCCTGCCCCGCCTTCGCCCTCGCGCGCGACGGGGGAGGTGAACAACCACGCAGACCCCCTGCTGAGCGTGCCCGAGGTCGCCGAACTCCTCGGCACCAGCGAGCGCTTCCCCCGCCGGCTGGTCGCCGAGCGACGCATCCGCTACGTCAAGGTCGGACGCCACGTCCGCATCCCGCGGAGCGCGCTCGACGCGTACGTCGCGGCCCGCACCGTAGAGCCGGTGCGTCAGCCCCTCTCCCGCTTCCGCTCCGGCTACCGGCTGGGGGCCTGATGGCTCGCAAGCGCAAGCCGCAGCGGCGGCGTTACGGATCCGTGCGCCAACTCCCCTCGGGACGCTGGCAAGCCCGCTATCCCGATGCGAACGGAGACCTGCGCGCGGCGCCGGAGACCTTCGAGACCAAGACGGACGCGGAGATCTGGCTCAGCCAGACCGAGGCTGACCAGACGCGCGGCGACTGGATCGACCCGCACGCCGGCGAGGTCAACTTCCTTGAGTACGCCACGAAGTGGATCGACGAGCGCGGGCTCGCCGCCACCACGGACGAGCTGTACCGCAGGCTCCTGCGCCTCCACCTGGAGCCCACCCTCGGGTCCCTGGCCGTCAACGAGATCGGCCCGTCGAGGGTGCGGACCTGGCGGGCCGAGCGCCTGACGGCGACGGGCGCGACCACGGTCGCCAAGTCCTACCGCCTTCTCAAGGCGATCATGGAGACCGCGGTCGACGACGAGTTGATCCGCCGCAACCCGTGTCGCATCAAGGGTGCGGGCAAGGAGGAGGCAGACGAGCGCCCGATCGCCACCGTCGAGCAGGTCTTCGCCCTCGCCGACACCATCGGCCTGCGCTGGCGGCTGATGGTCCTCCTCGGCGCGTTCGCCTCGATGCGCCCGGAGGAACTCGCGGAGCTGCGGCGCAAGGACGTCGACCTGGACGAGGGGACGATCTGGGTCAAGCGCGCCGCCCCGGAGCTGACCACCGGCAAACGGGCTCTCGGCGACCCCAAGTCCCGTGCCGGCACACGGGAGATCGTGCTGCCCACGTTCGTGCTCACCGACCTCCGCCAGCACCTGGAGTGGTTCGCCGAGCCGGGCCCGGACGGTCTGGTCTTCGTCGGCGAGCGCGGCGCACCCTTCCGCCGGTCCACCTTCGGATGCAAGTACCGCAAGGCTAGGAAGAAGGTCGGCCTGCCCGAGGACTTCCGCTTCTACGACCTGCGGGGCACCGGCAACACCCTGGCCGCCGACACCGGCGCCAAGCTGAAGGACCTCATGGTCCGCGCCGGCCACTCCAGCGCCCGGGCCCAGCTGATCTACCAGCACTCCCAGAAGAGGCACCAGCGCAGGATCGCCTCCGCCATCGACGCCGACGTACGCCGTCAGTGTCAGGAAGCGACCGAGTGCGGTGAGCACACTGGGGAGTTGGCCACGGTCCACCGCTTGGTCGCCCGGGGCGGTGCCGAAGTGCCAGGCGAGGCCGCCGACGCAGCCGGGCGGTAGAGCGGCACGACCAGTGGGCGGAGCCGGGCCGACGAGATGTCGGCCCGGCTCTTGTCGTACCCGCTCATGCGTCCGTCTTGATCGAGGCGGTCTTGGGCCAAGAGGACTTTCCCTGTATGTACTGAAACCAAAGGCGAGCTGGCCAGTGGCAAGTTCATCCGGAGGGGGATACATGGCGATCAAGATCGTGCCGGTGACGGAGACTCAAGCCGAGTTAGTCGACGCGGCCGTGGCCCTGGGCGATCGCTACACCAAGACGTTGGGGTTGCTCACGCCGCCCGCGTACCGCAAGCACGCGAGCGACGGTGGTCTGCTCGTCGCAGTCGACAGCGGTGAGGTGATCGGGTACGCGTTGTTCGGCCTTCCGAAGCGGAGCCCGCACGTGCGGCTCGCGCACCTGTGCGTGGCCCAGGAACACCGCGGGAAGGGCGCGGCGCGGCTGCTGGTGGAGGGGATCCGGCGCCGGCATCAGGATCGGTTGGGAATCAAGGCGAAGTGCCGTCGTGACTACGGGCTCAGCGATATGTGGACGAGCCTGGGCTTCGTTCCGCGCGGGGAAGTGCGTGGCCGTGGACGAGACGGGGAGACCTTGGACGGTTGGTGGCTGGACCATGGCCACCTGGACCTGTTCGCGGGCATGGAGAGCGAAGCGTTGTTGGTCGTGGCCGTGGACCACGGCGTGTTCGCCGATCTGCGCGGCCGGGCGCCTACAGGCGAAGCGGCGGAGGCGCAGGCACTTGAAGCCGGCTGGCTGGCCGACCTCGTCGAAGTCGCTGCCACGCCGCAACTGCTGTACGAGATCCGGGATATCGCCGACACCGCCGAACGCAAGCACCAGCGGACTGCTGCGCAGGGCTTGCGCCAACTCACCCCGGACGCCGAGGCGGTGGGAGCACGGATCCGCGAGCTGATGCAGACGGTCCTCCCGGCCGTAGCAGCCGACGGCCCGAGGGATCCGGGGCTGCTGCGCGGCTTGCAATATGTGGCCGAGACCTCGTGCGCCGGCCTGCAGTTGCTCGTGACCCGGGATCCGGTGTTGCTGCAACTGACCGATGCTGCTTGGGATGTAGCTGGAGTCAAGGTGGTGACACCGTCGGTAGTGACGCTGCACGTGGACGAGCTGAGGCAGGCCCAGATGTACCGGCCTGCCGATCTCATGGGCACTGAATTCCGCTCCGGCGAGGTCGCCCCGGGGGCGGAGGCCGAACTCGTAGCGTTCTTCGATCAGTCAGGGGAGGACAACGGCTCGGCGTTCGCCCAGCGGCTTGAGGCCCTGGCCGGCGACGAGGCCGTATGGCACCGCGAGTTGCTGCGCGACGGCCAGGGGCGTCCGGTGGCTCTCTACGTGTGGGCGATGGACGGGCGGACGTTGACCGTGCCCGTCCTGCGCACCGCGGCGCACTCTTTGGAAGAGACGCTCGCACGGCATCTGCTGTTCTCGCTGAAGCGGCTCGGGAGGGACTGCGGCGCTCAAGTCGTGCGCATCACCGACCCGTTCCCGTCATCCGCAGCCAAGGCCGCTGCGGGCGACGATGGCTTCTTCTCGCATGACGGCGGCCTGGCCGCCTTGTTGATCGAGGTCTGCGGTAATGCCCAGGACGCGGAGGCCGCTGCCAGCGATGCTGCCCGTGAACTGGGGCGAGAGGGGGCTGCTGCGCTTCAGGCCGATCTGCCGGCTGAGGCGGCGGGCGTGGTCGAACGTGCCTGGTGGCCGGCGAAGATCATGGATTCGCTCATGCCGTCCTTCATGGTGCCGATCGAACCCCGTTGGTCCGCAGAGCTGTTCAACGTGCCGGCGACCCTGCTGCCGCGCCCCAACGAGTTAGGGATCAGCAGGGAACACGTCTACTACCGTTCTTCCGGGCACCGTGGAGAGAGCGTCCCGGCGCGACTGCTCTGGTACGTCAGCAAGGGCTCACCCCATGAGGAGGGCCAAATGGTCGTCGGCTGCTCGCGGTTGGACGAGGTGGTGATCGACGAGCCGGATGCGCTGCACTCGAAATTCGAACACCTGGGCGTATATGGTCGGGAGCAGGTACGCGCTATCGCTCGCGAGGATGGTTCGGGCCGGGCGATGGCCTTGAGGTTTTCGGACACCGAGATCTTTCCAAGGCCGGTGTCACTGCGGCGATTGAAGTCACTGGCCAAAAGCCTGGGACTACAGTTTTCGCTGATGTCGCTGTCGAAGATCAGCAACAAGCTGTTCCAGGCGGTCTACGAAGAGGGACACCGAAGGACGTGAACGATCTGGAACGCCCGATGCTGCTGTCCGTACACCCTCGCTTCGCCACCGCGATCTTGGCGGGCAGTAAGACGGTCGAGGTGCGCCGGCAGCGCGTTGCCGCGCCACCCGGCACCACTGTCGTCCTCTACGCCACTGCCCCCACCATGGCCTTGGTGGGGCTTGCGCGCATCGCGGCGGTCAGCGTCGGCTCTCCTCGACAGGTGTGGCGTGCCCATCGGGCCCAAACCGGCATCAGTCGAAGGGAGTTCGACGCGTATATGAGTGGCGCTACTCAGGCCAGTGGGCTCACCCTTGAGGCACCTCAGCCCTTCGAGGAGCCGGTGTCGCTCAGCGCCCTGCGGGCCGCTGGGACCTTCCACCCGCCGCAGAGCTACCGATACCTCACTGGCGAAGCCTTGAGGCAGGTAGCCGAAGCATCGCCGGCTGCGGGCGCGGTCCTGCGCGGAATCTTGGGAGAGCCCGTCCCGGCATAGGTCGGGGCTTGCAGTCAGTGGCCGGGCCGGCAGGGGGCGGCCCGGCCTTCGTCGTCGGCCAAGCGTGGCGATGTCGATGTGGTTTGCGGGTGCACCGCTACGGGCGACTCAATGGCCCGTGGCGCACACCACAAAAATTGCGTCTCGCGATTCGAGATGACGGCCGATCAGTATGACCGGGAGGGGCTTGCGGGCCCCAACTCGGTGCGTTATTCGGCGACTTATGGCACGCGAATGGCACGCCGCCCCAAAGTGGTCCAGACAACGAACAAGGCCCAGGTCGCTGACCTGGGCCTTAACTCTGGAGCGGGTGACGGGAATCGAACCCGCGCTCTGAGCTTGGGAATCAGGAGCGCTCAGGGTATGTACGGGCTGTCTGACCAGGTAAAACGCCGGGTGAATGGCGGTCGTCGAGAGGGACTGGCAGTCCCTTGTTGACCCTGGTTGACCTGTCTGGAGGGCACGGTTGGGGCACGGCGCCGGGTTGGGCCCCGGGATTTCTGTCCGATGCTTGTTCCGTCTCCGCCCTTCGCGGCCATGGGCCACGGCGGGCCGGAGCCGGGCTGCGAAGGGGAACATCGGCGCGCCGCTAGGTCCGCCCAGCCCGAGCGGCCCTGATCGGCCAGCTCAGCCCCAAGGCTCCGGCTACCTGTGGGAGAAGGGAGGAGGGGCATCCGGGGGACGTATTCACGACGGCGATGGCCTGGCCCAAGGTCAGGGCTGTCCGGCTTCGCCTGCCCTCCATGGGGAAGGTTACGACTCCTTCCATTCCAGTTCTCCGCTGCCGAGGGGATGCCACTCGCCATCGGCATAGCTGAACTTGCTTTCGTTCTGCCAGTAGGAGAACTCGAGTTCCATGCCTTTCTTGATGGGGCGACATACATCCATGTGCTCGGGCTCGACCCTCATGAAAATAGCCTGAGACGTACCGTACTTGCCCTTAATGAGCGCGCTTCCCTGTCCGTCCATCAGCCGGACGACCAGGAAACCGTCTGTCGGGGCAACGGCGCGCTTACTCTCCAGCCCGATGGTGAAGCCCTGGCCACCTGGGACGGACAGCGCCGACACAGCGCCGTGCACTGCCAAATGGCCGACTTCGAGGTCGGGCTTGTTGACGGTCACATAGGCACTGAGAGTCCGCTCGGCGTAGTCCGTGCCCTGCTGGGCGCGGCTGCGGAGGTAGAACATGGTGTTCCGGGTGATCTCCCCCTTCTTAATGTCGAATTCGGTGTAGTCGGTGACGGGGATGACCGTGTTGTCGTAGAGGAGGTCCTGGGTGGAGCCGGGGGATCGTTCCCAGGTGAGGGTGACGCACTGACCGTTGTCGATGTACATCGGGTCGGCCTTGAAGTTGCGCAGGTAGAAGCCCTGGGGGAATTTCCCGACGGCGATGGCGGTGTCGTCCGTCTTCCAGTTGGTTTCGCCGGGGCGGCGCCACTTGGTGACGGGGATGACCGCGCCGGTGCCGACCTTGCGGCTGATGCGGAGTTTCTTGATCTGGATGGTGATGCCGTGCTCGTTGTCGATGACGGCGTGGCCGGATGTGGGCTTGAAGGTGATGCGGTTTCCGCTGACCGTGTGGGTCCAGTCCAGATTGTTATTGGGCTGGATGCCGTTGAGGTCGAGGGCGAGGTGCCAGGCTTCGTTGCCGGCGTCGATGTCGACGTCGATCTGGTTGACCTCGATTGGGCTGGGGATGGCGCGGCTGCCTACGAGGATGATGTCGGCGAGTTCGACGTCGCCGCTGGCGGGGCTGACGGTGATGGGGTCGGGGATGGTGGTGAGGCTCCATTCGATCTCACCGCCGAGACTGGCGGTGTCGGCCTCGGATCCGTTTTGGCGGGCGCGGATCTGCGTGACGGTGCTCATGGCTGGCTGTCGGTCCTTCCGGGGACGGGGTCAGCGGGTGGCGTCGGTGGCGTCGTTCAGGACGAGGAAGCCGCTGCGGAGTTCGGGGTCGCCGAGGGGCAGGTCGGCGGGGTCGGGGGCGGTGATGGGCAGGTGGTGCCAGGTGCCGTCGGTGGTGGCGGGTTCGGCCCAGGTCCAGGTGCCGGTGGCGGTCGCCGGGCGTGGCAGCACTGTGGTGACGGGGTCGGCGGTGCTCGCCGCCAGTACCGGGCCGGTGCGGAAGCAGACGGCCATGCGGGCGAGCGCCGCCTCAGTGAACGCCGGAGGGACGTGCACGGTAGCGACGGGCAGGACGTCGCTGCTGGCGTGGACCGCGGCGCGCGGGTCGGCGAGCAGGGTCACCGTGGCGGTGCTGGTGCCGGCGAAGGCCAGTTGGAGGCGTTCACCGTTGTCGATGTGGCGCAGGTAGTCCCCGGCGCCGGAGGCGGGCTTCGTGATGGTGTCGAAGTGGGCGTAGTCGTCGTTCAGGACGTAGCCGATCAGGCCGTCGTCGGTGGCGAGCGGCTGGCCCAGCTTCACGATCCAGTTCCAGTCGGGCATGGCGGGCTGGTGGTCGTCGGGGTCGAGGACCTCGTTCCAGCCGACCGAGGTACGGGCCGGGCCGCACAGTTGCAGATCGAGGCGGGCCCGGAGGAGAGCCAGGGGGCGGCCGAGCAGGAAGCCGAGGCTGACGTCGTCCGGTCCCTCCGGGTCGACTGTGGTCAGGGCCTCGTCGATGGTGGCGCGCAGCGCGTCGAAGGTTTCCGGGCCGCGGTCGGCCACCGCCTTGAGGTAGCGGAATGCATGCGGGCTGACGGCCTCCAGCTGCGCGAGGGTGGCCACGGATGAGCCGGGCAGGGACAGCCACTCCACGGAGCGGCTGTTGTCGGGCTTGAGCACGGTGCGCAGCTCGCCCAGGGCGTGGCCGTCGGGGTCGTAGCAGGCCAGCGTGCGGTCGAGGCGGTTGTGGAGCAGCCAGGCGCAGACCGGGTTGGTGCCGGGGGAGAAGTCGATGGGCTGATCGGCGGTGGCGTGCAGGAAGTCGAAGGCCAGCCGGGCGGGCTGGAAGAGGCGGGGGGACAGCTCGCAGAACCGCTTTTCGGGGTCGGAGGAGTCGACCGGGTTGAGCGGGATCATGGACTCGGGCCGGACGTAGGGCCAGCGTCGGTGGTCGCCGATCAGGTTGACGGTTCGCCCGAAGCGGTCGACGAGCGACAGCTGGCGGAACGCGAGCTGACCGGTGCGTACCTCGTAGAACGGTGTGGACTCGGGCGGACGGCCGGGCCGGGAGGGGACGCTGCCGGGGACGGGCGCGTGATCGTCCGCGTGCTCGACGAGTTTGCTCAGCGTGCCGGTGGGGCGGGCGCCGGCGCGGGGGTCGCGCTGGTTGAGGTGCGCGGCCAGCCCGTCCAGGCGCTGGGAGAGCATGTCCAGGTCGCTGAGTTCTTCGCGGAGGCCCCGCAGGTCGGGCAGGTCGGTGCGGCCGTTGGCGTAGGCGTCGATTTCGCCTTCGAGGTTGTGGCCGGCGGAGGGCATCAGGGGGATGCGGCCGGTGATGACGACGGACTCGGGACGGTCGCCGGTCCCGTCCCAGCGGTACTGGTGTCCGTCGAACGTCCAGTGCCGGGTGCCGTCGGCCTCGGCGTACGGCAGCGGCCAGTACTCGACGTCCCAGGTCAGGAACAGCGGCTGCCAGGGCTGACGCCAGGCATCGGTGCCGTGCTCGGGAAGGGTGCCGCTGACGTTGTCGTGGCCGGTGCCGGCGTGGCGGGCGCGGGCGAGGATGAAGAACTCGGTGAGCAGATCGCGGACGGGGTCGGGCAGGTTCGAGATGTTGACCTTGTCGAGGTCCTGCTGCACGGAGGCGGCGGTGATCGAGCCCACGGCGGTGATCAGCCGGTCCTCGGTGCGGCAGGGCAGCAGCGTGTCCCGGGTGAGCGGCGCGTGCACATGACCGCCCTGCAGCAGCACCACGGGGTCGGCCGCGTCCTGGAACGGCTCCTTGGGGACGCGCTGCAGTACGCGGTCGGCGGGCAGGTGGTGGTCCGCCGCGTACTGGGCTGCGGCGGCTTCCAGCTCCTCCGGGGTGCTGCCCCACGGGATGGCCGCCCGCTTGGTGGCCACGTTGTCGAGGAGCGCGCCGACCCTGCCGGCGGCACCGGACTTGACGGGGTCGAGTTCATCGTCGATGCGCTCTTCGAACTCGCTGGGCCGCCGGTCTGCCCTGGACAGCGCCCACAGTACGTACAGCCGCTCCTGCGCGGCGATCAAGTCGCGTTCAACCGCGTCGTGTTCGGCCTGGGCGCGGTTGAGCTCGGCCACGATCTCCGCTTCGGCCGCCCGCAGGCGGGCGCGTTCGGCGGCGCTCCGACCGGCCGCCGCCCCCGCCCCCTCCTCCCCGCGCTCGACGACGCGCCAAATGTGGCCGCCGGGTACGGGCCCGAAGCCGGCGTGGTGGGCGGCGGCATCGGTCAGCTCGTCGCCGTCGGCACGGTCGAGCTGGTCCAGGGTGCCCAGCGCGAAGGCCCGTACGAGCCGTGCTTCGTCGGCCGACAGGGCGCCGGGACCGGCGGCGGCCTCGGGGAGGGCGGTCGCCGCCTCCGCGGTGTTGTTGCCGACGGACACCGCGACGCTGTCGGCGGACGGAATGTCGGAGTCGGGGACCGGGCCGTCCGGCCGCCAGTCCACGCCCAGCGCGCTGCCGGTGTACAGCGACCTCTTCGTATTGCTCCCGGCCATGGGCGCGACCCACTCCAGCTCGTCCAGCAGATCCCGCAGCTCACCGCCCCTGGCCAGGATGTCGCTGCCGGGCGTGGAATAGAAGCCGGCGACGTAGTAGTCCAGCGTCTCGTCGCCCGCGACGTCGGCCAGGTCGTCGTGCAGGGAGAAGACGTCGGTGTTGTACGGCTGGAAGACGGAGAACGTCAGCAGGCCCGGGCCCAGTGCGGTCAGGAACGGGGAACGGGCATCGGAGGGCTCGCGCCAGGGCGTGCCGGCGCTCAGCTCATGGCGGCGGCCCATCTTGGTGGCGATGATCTCTTCCGCCTCCGGATCGACCGCGGAGACGGCGCCGGTGTCCAGGCCGATGTGGTCGCTCTCGACCATCCAGGCGCGGACCTTGCGGGATTCCGCCTGGTAGCGGACGACCAGCCACCGGTTGGGGACGAGCGGGAATTCGTCGTCGCCGGTCTCGTTGTCGTGCCGCCCCTTGGTCAGACCCTCCGGCAGCTGCCACTGGAGGTACACGCCGCAGTTCTCCTGCTGGCTCGGCCAGTCGGCGTCGATGGAGAACGGCGAGGGCTCGGCAGGCGCGCCGTTGTCCTGGGTGTGGAAGAAGTTGGCGATCCAGCGGTGCCATACGAAGGCGCCGTGCGGGTTCTGCATGCTTGCGTTCACCGCGAGGGCGGCGACCTCGACCGGCACCACCAGGTGGTCGTTGCTGCTGCGCGTGGGCATCGCGCGGTCCTTTCCGTACGGGATGACGGGATGGTCGCCGGGTCAGGGCCGGGCGAAGGTCTGCAGCTGCGGGGCCTTGACCATCTGGAGGGTGAACTGGGCGGATGTCAGGTCCGCTACGCCATGTGCCTCGGCCAGCGCCGGGACGAGCGGGTCGCCGGAGCCCGCGACGTTGAGCACGTCGTGGCCCCCGGGGCGCAGGAACCGCCCGAACCGGTCGTCGCCCGGATCCTCCGGGAACTCGCCCATGGGCATGCCGATGTCGGGGCCGCTGATCTTCCGCAGCTCGATGGTGCCGAGGTCGCCGAAGCCAAAGTGCAGGCCCTGCGGCGGTTCGGCCATGGCGAAGGTGTCGATCACCTGCGGGTACAGCAGCATCAGGACGTTGGTGCCGTAGTGGGCCCGATGGGCTTCCTCGACGGGGCTGTTGCCGCGGAAGCCGGTGTAGACGGTCTTGGGCCAGTTGGCGACGATGCCGGAGCGCAGCAGGACGCCACAGGCCGGCGGGGCGGGCACCTGTCGCGCCAGGGCGTTGAGGTCGGCGTCCATGGTGTGGCCGACGCCGATGCTCAGCGCGCCGTCGACGGCGGCCCGCACCCAGGCCGGATCGACGTAGAAGAACCGCAGTGACTCCTCGGGGAGCATGCGCGGGTCGGGCACCAGGTGTTCGAGCGGCATCATCTCCAGCAGGGGCAGCCGGGCCAGCCATGTCTCGACCGGCTTCAGCTCCGTCGCCGTGGCCTGCCGCAGCACGTTCGCCACCTGGGCGTCGGCCAGTGCCGTCCGTACCCCCGCAGTGGTGAGGCCGACCCTGCGACTGTGCGCCGCCGGGGCACGGGTGTGGCCCGCCACGACGTCCGCGCCCGCACCGGCCAGAGCGGAGGCCAGGCGAGAGGTTCCGCCGCGGCTGCCGTCGGAACCGAGGAGCCGGTCGAAGGCGTCCCGCGACAGGTTGCGCCCCAGCAGCCCGGCCGTGGCGGCCGTGACGGACCGCCCCGCCAGGTCGGGATGTGTGAGCAGGCGCCGTACCGCGCCCCGGGCGGCCTTCCGGTACGCCAGCAGCGCGCTACGGAACTCCGCATCGGACAGCGCGAGGGTGCGGCCCAGGCTGAACGCGGCGGCGTACGAGGCGTCGAACACCCCGTACGGCTGGACGTACGCGAGCGCCTCGCCCGCCGACTCCAGCCGTTCGTCGTGCGACGGTGACGGCAGGTCGCGGGCGGGCGCGGCGGTCAGCGGGCCGCGATAGAAGCCGAAGCTGCGCTCGCCGGACTCCAGGCGCTGCGGCAGCGCGGTCGCGCCGATGGTGAGCCGGTCCAGGGCCGCCTTCTGCGCGTCGGACGGGCTCGACGGCGGATCGGATACGGGCAAGCGCAGCAGCGGCTCGGGCTGTGCGGCCAGGTTCTGCGCAAGATCGCCGAAGCCGATCCCCGAGTCGGGCTCGGACTCGAAGACCCATGACCAGAGGGACACCATGCGCAGTCCCGCCGACGGCACATCGCTGCCACCGAGGTAGGTCTCGAATCCGTCGAACGACACCAGGTGGGCGACATGGCGTCCGCCCGTGACATCGGGGAAGCGGTTGGCGACGACGACCGCCCTCAGCTCCTCCTCGTCCGGCTCGGGGGTCGCGCCCCGAGTGGCATCCGGCGGGCCGCCCTCACGCATGTGCGCCAGCATGCCCATTTCAGCGGGATGGGGAGCGACGGCGCTGAACAGATCACCCGGCACCAGCACGGTCGCGCAGATCAGCTCGCGCTCATCCTCGAACAGGTGCTCCGGGCGAATCGCCGGGGCGGTGCCGGGCAGTTCCCCGGCAAGCAGTTCGGAGACCGAGCACGCCCTGGTCTTGCCCAGCGCGAGCTCGTCTTCGGGTAGTTCACCCTCGCGGAAGACCAGGAGGGCCAGCCATGGGACCGCGGGCTCTTGGTCCTTGAGCGGACGCGCCCAGGGCACGGCCGGCGTTTCCAGCGTGATGTGCGGCAGGACCTGGCTGTAGAAGCCGATGGAGCCGGGACGGGGGTAGCTCGCGTGCACATCGGTGGCGGCGATGGCGAAGCGGGGACCTCGTACGTCGAAGCCCTGGGTACGGTCCGGGAAGCTGTCGCTGATGGTCAGGCCGCTGACGGTCTGCCTGGTGTGGATGGTGTAGCGGCCTGCGTACAGGCCCGGGATGCGGTGGTCGAAGAACCGGGTGCGGTGCTTGACGGGTAGTGTGGTGGGCACGGGTTGGTCACCCCTGGGGTCGGCCGGTGGTCAGAGGAGAGTGCGGCGAGGGCGTCAGGTCGTCATGAGCATCGGCTCGGCGGTGAACGCCGTCTCGGCCGCTCGCGCGTAGGCCGAGAAGTCCGTGTCCGGGGTTCCCACATCGATGCCGAAGCCGGACAGGGCCTGGGCGAGCTGGGCGCGTGCCGTCTTCTGCGCGGAGGCGTTCACCGTGGTCGCGATGGCGGCGATGACGCCACCCGGCCGGGTCGGCGTCGGACCGGTCTTCCCTGCCGACGGATCGAGCGGCTGCGTACCGTCCGGGTCGATCGGGTCGAAGGCCAGGGCGTCTTCACCGATGTAGCCGGTGTCCGTGCCGTTCGAGGGGCCGGGCGAGGTGAGCGTGACGCCGGTGAGCTGGTTGTCCACCAGCTGATCCCCGGGCGCGGGCAGCGCGTTGCCCGCGCCCTTGCCCCACAGCGCCTGTGGCACCGCCGCCTTGGATGCCGTCCACGTCCAGGCGTTCATGCACAGGGCAGTCGAGTCATTGGTGACCCAGACGCGGTGCACGCTCGTCAGGTCGGTGCGCTGCATCGGACGGATGTTGACCTTCGAGCCGGTTTCGGCCTTGGTGCCGCCGCTCTCGGCCAGGTACAGCTCGCTGACCGGCATGGCGGAGTCGGTGGAGAAGGTGAACCCCGAGGTCGCCACCTGCCACCGGGAGTCCTGGCTCCGCGTCCCATCGGGTTGCTGCGCGTCGCTGATCAGGCCGGCGCCGGGCAGGATCCGTACGGTGCTCTCCGGCGGTGGCAGCATGCTGCGGAAACCGGCCCAGTCCAGGGCCTTGTCGTCCGGGTCGCGGTCGCGGCCGAATCCGATGGTGAAGGAGATGAACCACAGCTTGATCTTGGCCTCGCCGCCGGTCGGCGGGCCCCACAGGCGTAGGTCGACGCCGACCTCGACGGTGATCGTGATCTTGACGAACCAGACCTTGATGCGGGCCTGCACGCCGACCGAAACCCGCAGGCCGACATCGAAGTAGAACGGCTTCCACTGGATCAGGGCGTCCACGCGGGCGTCCAGCCAGGCCCGCAGCGCGCCCGAGTGGAACCGTACCTCCAGCGCGCCGCCCGCCATGACAGCGGCTGGGGTGAGCGCGAAGTACGCCTCACCGGAGACGGTGACCTTGCCCGACAGATCCCAGTCGAAGCCCAGCCTGGGCACGGCCGGATAGTGCGAGGGCGGCGTGTAGTTGCGGTGGTAGCCGCCGATGGTGACGACGAAGTCGCCCCTGTTGGGGCTCGGCCCGAACCAGGTCTTGAACGCGACGCCGCCGCGCAGCGAGCAGTTCGGGTCCAGGAGGAAGGAGTTGGGGGTGAGCTGCGCGGCCAGGGTCAGCTCGCCCGCGTTCGGCTTGAGTACTGCCTGCAGGGCGACTTCGACGTTTGCGTACCGGCGGCGGCCGGCCTCCTTGGGGAAGCACATCGCCGCGGTGCCCAGCAGGCCGAAGGTGAGATCCGCACCGGTCTGGAGGAGCAGCATCGCGCTGCCGTCCAGTCGCTCGCAGATGGTGAATCCCAGGCCGGCCACGATCCAGAGGGGATCCTCACCGGAGCCTGCCGGGGTGATCCAGGGTGTGTCGCCACCGGTGAGGGTGTCGAGTACGGCGAGCGGATCGGCCGAGCCGTCCGGGTTCGCGCCGATCGCTCGCGGATCGTCCAGTGCCCGGAGGAACGGGAAGTCGCTCAGCTCTTCAACACCCGGCTCCCGCAGCTTGCTGCGCCATCCCATGCCACCGGCCACACCACGCACTTGGAAGGCGGGCGGCCCGACGGCCTTCTGGGGCGTCAGCGCGCCGAAGGCGAAGAACGAGGTGCGGTTCCCGGAGGTCGGCACGTAGGCGGCGGCCACCGCGCTGCCGGTGAAGGACTTCGTGTCCACCACCAGCACCCCGCCCACCACCAGCTCGTATGGCGGCTGGGCGTCCCTTGCCACCAGCCCGCCGGAGACATACAGCGGCGGCTTGTTGTACGTGACCGTCTTGCTCTTGCCGTCCGCCAGATCCCCGAAGTCGATGAAGGACCGGCTCGTCGGCACCAGCGCCGACGCACCCGCCACGCGAAGCCTTCGGCTGTGGCGGGCCAGCGCACCCGGCGCGAGGACGACGAAGCCGTCGTCCGTGGCCACGGCGTACGACGCGTCCGCCGCGCGGGCGCCGGGCATGGCGATGCCGTTTCCTCTGTCCGTACCCGAGCCATCCGGTCGCACGGGCATGGGCCGCCCCAGCCCATCGCGTCGCTTCAGGTCCAGCTCCCGCGTCTGCGGCTTGCCGCGCACGGGCACCCACACCGGCTCGTCACCCAGCACGCCGTGCCCCTCGGCCGCGGCACCCCAGCCGCGCGCCGCTGGCCCGGCCGCCGCCCCGTCTGCCCCCGGCATCAACAGCCAGCAGCCCTCCCCGACCCCGCCCGCTGCTGTCGGTACGTCTTCCCCGGCAGCAGCGGCCAGGGCGGCAACCTGCTCCCCGCTCAACGCCCGGTCGCCGCCGGCCACCAGCCATCCGTCGGCGCCCCGGCCCACCCACAGCCGCCCGGTGTCCTCGCGGCACACCGCCGTCCACCGGCCGCCCTTGCCTTCACCGCTGACCGACAGCGTTCCGTCCGCCTGCCGAAGCACCAGCCGGGACGCGCCGGCCATCCCCGGGAGGTCCACGACCCGCAGGCCCAGCTCGGCCGCGAGGGCCTGCGCCTGCGCTCCCTCGCCCGGCAGCTCCGCGGCCACCGTTACCCCCTCGACCTCGGACCCGCCGTCGTGGGAGAAGGTCATCTGCACCGAGGCCGGTTGCTCGGCCCAGGTGGTCTCCACGGTGCCGGAGAAGGACAGCGCGTCCGAGTCGATCCGGGTGGCTCTGGCCCGCATCACCCCGTCCGGGAAGAGCGGACGGAAGGCGTCGCCCAGCCCCAGCCGTTCCTCCGGCACCTCCAGCAGCCGCTCCCCGCCGGCATCGCCCGCCTCGGCCAGCAGCCGCCGCAGTTCCGCTACCTCGATTGCCATCTCCGACTCCCCGCGCACTGTGCTACACCGACCACCGCACGTACCGGGTCACCAGCATCCGGACCCCAACGAGATGGGCACCACGCTGACCGGCCCCGATTGCGGCGTAGAAATTCCCCAGGCCGTATAGATACTTGGGCTCCTGTGCTGGCCGGCTATTCCTGATCGGGCGGATTTTCATCCGGAGGAGTGAAGACGGCGCAGTCGGTGTATTTGGCGCGATGACGTCGCGCCGCCGGGTTGATGAACGTCAGGGACCAGCACGTCTTCCTGTGCGTACGGTCGTCAGGGGCTGGCGGGCGCCCCAATGGCGGGCGATAGCTCGAGCGGCCCGTCGGGGGCGGAGAATGAGCCGTTGCCGGGTGACCCGCTGTGGGGGCATGGCGATCTCTGCCCAGACGCATTTGCCGCAGGTGGTGTGCTCGGCCCCATGGCAGAGGGACAGGCGGTCGATGAGTGTCATACCGCGTCCGGACTCGTCCTCGGAGTCCGCCCAGTGCGGAACAGGGAGGACGAGCGAACCGTCGTAGACCTCGACGAGGATTCGGCGTCGGCTGAGGTTGGCGGACACCGTGATGGTGAGCATCGTGCCGGTGCCGTGCCGCACCGCGTTGGTGACCAGTTCCGAGGTGATGACGGTCAGTGCGGTATCGGAGGACTCGTCGAGGCGGAGCCTCCACTTTTGCACCAGATCCTGGAGACGGCGGCGGCTGATCGGCACCGAGGTCGGATCGCGGACCAGAAGGAAGCTTTGGCTATGGCAGCGCATGACAGAGACCCTTCGACGGTTCTTCAGACCGGGGCTTGAGGCGAGGGGAGCCCCTGAGCGGCAGGCCGACGTGATCCACGGGGGATGCCGCCCTCAGCGGGGCCGGCTGTGCGTGGGTGGGTGCCGCATGCCAACCGTTGCCGGTACGGCAGCACCCAGGGGAGTGCGGCCGGGGAGGTCGCTATCCGGTGGTCGGTGGTCTGCGTCGTCGCTACTTCGTGGCGACGACGTAGACGCTTCCCCAGCGACGCTTCGGATTGGCGATCTTGGTGTCGAAGGTCCACGGCTCTACGGTGGCGAAGCCCGCTTCGGTGAAGAGCTGGACGAGCTTCTCGTAGTCGTAGGCCCAGAGGTGCGGGGTGTACTTGGGGTCGTCGTCCTGGTCGCGGAAGACGAGGTTGACGAGGTCGAGCCGGGTGTTGATGTCCCCGCGGCAGTCGCGTTCGGCGTACCAGCGGTCGATCATCTCGTCGGCGAGGTTCAGTGGTCCGGGGTACTGGCTGAGTGCGAAGGAGGCGTCGGGGACGCCGGTGATGATCCGACTGCCCGGAGCCAGGATGCGGTGGGCTTCCCGGACGTAGTACTTGACGGAGCGGGGGTAGTCGACGTGCTCCAGGAAGTGCTCGGAGAAGATCAGCTCGACGGTGCCGTCGTGCAGGGGGATGCCTTCGCGGACGTCCCAGAGAATGTCAGCCGGAGGGACGGCGTCGATGTTGAAGAAGCCCTCGATGCGGTGGGCGCCGCCGCCGATCTGGACCTTGGTGGGCTTCTGGTCGATGCGGCCGTCGGGCCAGGCTCGCTGGCTGGCGTGGTGGTAGCGGTGGAGTTCGATCTCCCAGGCCGTAGTGCGGAGTGCTCGGGCCAGGCCGTGGGTGGTGGAGGGCGCGCTCAGTACGGCGTCGATCTGCTCGCCGAGGAGGTCGACGGAGGGCATGCCGAAGTAGCTCATGGCGGGGCTCCTGGGAAGAAGAGGCAGCAGAGCAGCTGCTGGTGAAGGCTGCAGTGGTTACGCGGCGCTGGGCGCCGGGGCGGTCCACTGGTTGTTGCGCATGAGGGTGTACTTGATGTCCACCAGCCGCGGGGCGATGGCCAAGGAGAGCTGCTCGGCCGGGTGGAGGTGGCCGGCGTCGTCCTGTTCGGCGCGCCAGACGCGGTAGTCGAGGTTGGGGTAGGCGGGGTTGATGCCGATCTCGCCCTTGGGCATCGTGCCGTTGAACGGGGTGACGATGTCCATGTGGTTCCAGTAGTTCCAGGCTTGCAGGGCCTTGTACTGGTCGAAGTAGAAGTAGAAGTCGGGGTAGCGGCCGAAGGTGCGCAGTTCCCGGTGGATGAGGTGGCCCAGCAGGGGGCCGAGCTGGGTGGCGAGGGCGTCGAATTCCCAGCGCTTGTGATGCCAGGCTTCCGGGGCCTCCCCAGGGGCGAAGAGCCGGGCTGCGATGAGGTGGCTGATTCGTTCGACCAGGTAGTCGGCCGCGTGGTTGATCTCGATGGTCGGGTCGACATGGTGGATGAGGTCGGCCAGCCGGCAGGGCCTGGGGCGGAACTTCGCGAGGTCGAACTTGCCGGCCATGTTCGGGTAGGAGGCGAAGAGCATCTCCTTGTACAGCCAGTTGTTCAGCTCTCCGATGTCGGCCAGGCGTCGCGTGTGCTGCGAGGTCGAGTGGAGCATCAGGTACTCCGCCAGCGCCTCGAAGTACAGGTAGCCGAGGATCGGTAAGCGGGGGATGGTCTCGTCGAGCAGGCCGAGAAAGGGCCTGGCGGCGATGTGCGTGCCTCGGTAGGCCACGGCCGCAGCGGTGGCGAGGAAGGCGGCAGAGTTCTTCACCCTGGCCACGACGGTCTCGCGTAAGCGGTGGCGCTCGCCCTTGCTCAGCAGGTATTCGAGGTGGCAGTAGATCCGTAAGTGGATGAGGCCCAGCCGGAGATAGTCCACTCCCGCCAGGCCCTGGTACGCCTGCGGTGGGGTGTTGATCTCGAAGATCAGCGGGGTGGGCACCCGGTCTGCGACGCCGAGCTTGGCCAGGAAGGCCGGCGCCTCCTTGGTCAGGACGTACGCAGCCAGGTTGTGCATCCGCAGGCCCCGGTCCGTAGCCGTGAGCGGGGCACAGTAGATGCTCCCGACGAGGCAGCCGCCGGACGGGTAGAGGACTCCTTGCTCGTTGATCTGTTCAAGGGCGTGGGTGACGTGGAGGAGGTGCAGTGTGCCGTTGCCGTTGAGGGCGTCGAAGAGGGAGTTCTGCCGCAGCAGGCGCCCGTTCGGTGTGGCGGCGAGCCGCTCGTCCCAGGTTGCCGACTGTCGGGCCAGCGGGTCGTTTGTATCGGCAGGGCTGGGGATGTGGGTGGTGTCGTAGAAAGCGTGGACGTCGGCCCAGAGCTGATAGGCGTCGAGGAAGTCCATGGTCACGCGAGCTCCTTCTCCGCAAGCGCGTACAGGACGGCCGCCGGGCTGTGGGCACCGGCCAGGTGGGCCTTCTCGGAGATGCCCACGAGGTCGAAGGCGAGGCTGCGGAACGCGCCGAAGGCCGGCTCTTTGATGCGCTGGGCGTTCGGCCACCACCTGGTCTTCGGCAGTCGGTAGCGGTCCAGGGCATCGGCGGCCTTCACCACGTCGCAGATGACGTGGCTCCGCAGGTAGTCGGCCTGGTCGTCGGGGCTGAACACGGCGTAGGGCACGTCGTGCAGGCGGACGGCGGTGGCTGCCCGTGTGACGCCGCGCGGTGTGGCCGTGAGGTCGAACCGGCCCCAGATGGTGTCTGCGTTGGCGGCCAGCCATATCGCCGCGCGTTCCCCGTGGCCGCGGTCGTCCTTGTCGTGATGGCGCTGGCAGTCGTGGACGGCGGCGGCCACGATGACGGTAGTGGTGTCGGCGTCGTCCAAGCCGTTCGCCTCGGCGAGGATGGCAGCCAGTGCTGCGGTGCGCATGGCGTGCCGGACGCCGTGGATCGAGTCGTACAGACGGGGCTCGGCTATCCAGTCGCGCGGTAGTGCGGCCCGCCGCAGGAGGTACTGCGCGAGCGGCCGAAGGGCCGGCTTCGGCGAGGGCTGGAGATTGGGCTGGTTCGTTGTGATCCAGTCGATGGTGGCCCGGTCCATGTACTGGTGGAGCGGCAGCTGCCCTCGGGCAGCAAGGTCGATCAGGCTTGCGGTCGTTGGGGTCGTGCTCATCATGCCCACCCCCTGGTGGTCTCCGCGGGGACGTGCTCCTATCGGATGGGCGCGGCCTGCCGCTCGCGCTCCTTGCGCTCCTTCTCAGCGGCTTCGAAGGCGGCAGTGAACTCGGCCAGCTCCTGCTCGGTCATCAGGGTGACGCCCAGCTCGTTGGCAACGTCCGTGATCTTGGCGGTGGCCTCGGCATGAGAGGCGTCGGGGGCGTCGTCGTCCAGCAGGACCTCGAATTCGGCGTGGTAACCCCATGCCTCGCTCCACTTGACCGCGATCTCGACACCGTCGAAACGGAAGTTGTGCCGAAGATTGGACGCCTCGTGCATCGCTCCCTCGAACCCGAGAGCGTTGAACACCTTCACCGCGGCACTCACGTCGGCCGGTGCGATGGCGAACTCGGTCTCCGCGAATGCGGCGCCCTGGCCGATCTTGCTTCCCTTGAGGGTGATCTTGGCGGTGCCGGCAGCCGTGTTGTCGGTGACCTTCAGCAGCTGGTCCGGCAGCACGTAGAAGTAGATGTGCTTGTCGTCGGGCCCCAGGTCCTCGCCGTCCCTCGTCAGACGGTCGACGAGCTGGTCACGGGCCTCCTTACTGAAACGGGCACGCATCTCGATCTCGATGGGCATGGGCGTATCGCCTCCTGAATCAGGCATGACGGAGCCAGCCGGACCGGCGCCAAGGGGTGGGTAGCCGGTTCGGGTGGCTGCTGCTTGTGCGGTTGTGGGTCAGGGGCGGGGCGGTGCGGCCGTCACTCAGCCCGGCTCACCACCCCGCCGGATGGATCACCGGTCAGTCCAGGTCGCCGAAGCGTTCCCGGACGACGCCTTCGTGCAGGTAGGTCGGGAGCTGGACGCCCCCCACCGAGGTGCGGCTGGTGGCCACCTGGTCTTCGGTGTCGCTGGGGAAGCCCTCCAGGAGGCGCAGGCACTGCTGCACCCACTCGCGGGACTTGGGTCGATCCCCCAGGTCGCGGTGGCGTACCGCCAAGGCGTACGCGGTCTCGGTGGCCGCCCACCGGTCTGTCGTCAGTTCACGCTGGAAGATGGACTCCAGCTCATCAGCGGAGGCCAGGCGGGTCTGGATGGTCATGGATTCCCCTCAGAAGTCTGGTCGTGCACTGGTGGTGCTCAACGCATCGGCGCCCCCGCGGTGACGCCGCAACCCGCCGCTAGTACGTGTAGATCTCCGCGAGGGTCTTGTAGTCGTGCAGTTCGTCCTTGTCGAACCACAGCTCGATCTCCTGCTGTGCTTCCTCCTTGTTGCCGGAGGCGTGCACGAGGTTGGCCACGGCCTTGCCCGAGGCGATGCTGCCCGCGGCGCTGTAGTGCGAGAAGTCGCCTCGCACCGTCCCCGACGGCGCCTGGTTCGGGTACGTGCTGCCGACGATCTTCCGCACCGTGGCGATGGCGTCGAACCCTTCCAGCACCAGTGCGATGACCGGGCCCTGCTTCATGAACGTCGACGTGACGCGGTAGACCTCCGAGCCCAGCCTCTCCTCAAGGTCGAAGTAGTGCCGCCGGGTGAACTCCTCGTCCATCCACTTCATCTTGGTGCCGACGATCTTCAGCGCGGCTTCCTCGAACCGGGTGATGATCCTCCCCGCCAGACCACGTACGAGCGCATCGGGCTTGAGCAGGACGAGCGTGCGCTCAACGGGGTTTCCCTGATCCTCAGCCATGGAGTCCCTTTCGGCTTGTATGCATGGAGATTGACGGCGGATCAGCCGCCAGGAAGCTGAGGTTACCGGCGCCCACTCGCTCGACCGGACGCCCGGAGATTCCCTCGGATGGCGGACACCGGAAGGCGGCACGATAGGACTGAAAACAGGGGCCCGTTTCAGCCAAGTTCCTTGAGCTCACTACGTGTTGAGGGCGCTCACCTAGACTCTTCCTTCGGTCGACCGGCGCTCTTACGCATAGGCGGGTTGGCCACTCAGGGCGTCTCCTGCGGCTCGCTTCACCCTGGTGACCATCATTCTTCCGAGTCACCCGCAGGACGGCCATGAACCGCCAGTGCAGCCGGAGTGCACCTTCAGTGCGCGAGTTCCTGCACTGAGAGCGCGGCGGAAGGAGGAGGGCGGAAGTGGATGTGATCGAACTCTGGAGCGGCCGCCACGCCTGCCTGCTGCAGTCCGCCCTGCGCCTCACCAATGAACAGTTCGCGGCCCGGCTCGGCATCGCGGTACGGACCGTGGCGGCCTGGCACGCCGACCCGGCCGTAGTGCCGCGCAAGGAGATGCAACAGCTCCTCGACACAGCCCACGAGAAGGCCCCGCCAACGGCACGACAGCGGTTCGCGCTCCTGGTCTCCGCCGAACGCAGCTCGTCCGCACCGGGCCCAGCAGGTGCGCAGGCCCTGCGCGTCGCGATCGCCGTGGTCATACGTGATAGCGAGGTGCTGCTCGTCTGCCGGCGAGACGATGACGCAACGGGCCTCAGCTGGCAGTTCCCGGCAGGCGTGATCAAACCAGGCGCCAGGGCCGAGACAGCGACCGTGCGAGAAACGCTGGACGAGACCGGTGTGCACTGCGCGATCCGGCAGCATCTCGGAAACCGGCTTCACCCGGTGACCGGCGTCCAGTGCGAATACTTCCTGTGCGAGTACCTCGCGGGCCAGGCCACCAACTCCGATGCCGTCGAGAACATCGACGTGATGTGGGTTCCCAGAAACGCGGTGACCCGTTTCATCCCCGTCGATACGATCTTTCCACCCGTGCTTGCCGTCCTGGAGGAGCAGACGTGACGCAGCAGACCGCCGATGAGCGACCCGGCATTGCAGCGGCCATCATCGTGCACAAGGGACGCGTTCTGATGGTCCGGCGCCGGATCAGCGAGGGGAAGCTCTCCTGGCAGTTCCCGGCTGGCGAAGTCGAGCCCGGTGAGATCCGTGAGGACGCCGCCGTGCGGGAGACCAAGGAGGAGACCGGTCTGAACGTCTCCGCCGTCAAGCTGCTGGGCGAGCGTGTCCACCCGGCAACGGGCAGGCTGATGTCCTACACCGCCTGCGAAGTGATCAGTGGAATCGCGCATGTGGCGGACACCGAGGAACTGGCCGAGCTTGCCTGGGTAGCACACGACCAGATCCCCAAGTATGTCCCGTACGGGCTGTTCGGGCCGGTGCAGCAGTACCTGGATGCTTGTCTCGCCAGTTAGCCACTTCGTGCACGAGGCGTCCGAAATACGTGACGGGCCCGACCGGGGAACCGGTCAGGCCCGTCACGCAATGCGCGGGTGGTGTTCTCAGCGGCGCGGTGCGCGTGGTGCCGGACTCGTTGTGAGGTGCGGTGCAACGGGCTGCTGGTCGGCGGCCCGGCTGGCCTGGGGGGCTTTCGGGGCCGGGGCGTAGGCGGGGAGGTCGGCTGTGCGGCGTAGGCGCCAGACGAGGACTTCGCTGATGGAGCCGGCGGTGTCGAGTTCCCGGTGGGCTGCGGCTTCGGTGAGGAGAACTTGGGTGTTGTGCCCTGCTTGTGCTGCGTCGGTGAGGGTTGCGGCCAGGGCGTCCCAGCCGGGCTCGGCCAGCACGGTGTCTGCGAGCTTGGGCAGCGCGGTGCGAACGGCTTCCTCCTGGTGGCGGCGCAGTGACGGTGGGATGCGGCGGCCACGCTCCTGCAGTGCTGCGAGGGGTGCGGCGGCGGCTTGCCGGTAGGCGGCTCGGAGATGTTCGGCTGCCTGGTCTGCGGCTTCGGCCTGCTGGGCGTGGTGGCGCTGTGCGTGCCAGCGGGATGCCGCGACGGCGAGGAAGACCAGCGTGTCGATGACCATCGCGGTGCCAGCACCGTCTTCGCCCCTCCCGAACGCCGGACCACTGCGGACGAGCTCGCGAGCCGCTCGGCGGAGCTGCTGGGCATGGCGGAAATCGGCCCGGGTGTGGGAGCGGGAGGCCCGCTCGAACGCCCAGGCCGCATCCCGTAGTTGCTGGCGGGTGTGGAGGGCCGAGGACTTGGCGAGGGCGTCGAGGACTTCGCCGGTGGCGGCGATCTGGGCGGCGACTGCGCCCTCGTCGCCCTGGTCGAAGGCGAACAGCGCTGCCCATGCCGCGTTGGTGGCTGTGCGTCGGGCGTCCGCAGGTGCGGAGCGGGGGGCGGGGCGGTGTTCCCGAGGGTCGTCGTTGGCCGGCTCGGGTGTGGCGGGGTCTGTGGTGAAGCGTTCCTGGATGCGGGGCAGGGAGAGGTCGGGGGCGAGTTCGGAGCCGGAGTAGAAGATGGGTTCGCGGCCTTTGTTGCGGTCGCCGGGCAGGGCGACGGTGTAGCCGCGCAGGTCTCCTGAGGGCAGGACGCGGGTGCGGACCAGAAGGCCGGCGTCCTTGAGGCGGTCGAAGAACTCCTGCTCGCTGGCGGCGCCGGCCACCGCGCGGCGGACCGTCTCGCGCAGCTCCTCGCGCGCCGTGAGGTCCCGTCCCTGGCGCTCGGCCTTGTGGCGCTCGGCGCTGGTGGGCCGCTTGGCGGCGGTGCCGTCGCCGGGGGTGACGCGACGCAGTCCGTAGTCGGCTTCGATGCTGCGGCATTCGGTCTGGGCGCGGCGTGCTTCGTTGTGGCGGCGGGGGCGGCGGCCGTCTTCGCGGACGAGGGTGGCGATGATGTGGATGTGGTCGTCGGCGTGCCGCACGGCTGCCCATCGGCATGCGGCCTCGTCGCCGTCGGGGGCGATGCCGGTGGCGGCGACCATGCGGCGGGCGATGGCCGCCCAGTCCTCGTCCGACAGGATGGGATCTTCGGGGGCGGCGCGTATGGACAGGTGCCAGACGGGCTTGTCCGGTCGGCGGTTCTCCGCAAGAGCGTTGACCGGCTGGTCCAGCAGACGCGCAAGGCGCTCGTAGGCGGCCTGCGGGTCGCGGCCCGGGTCGGGGGTGAGCGGGTCGTAGGCGGCGACCAGGTGGGCGTCGATGTGTTCCTCGTGGGTGCCGGGGCCATAGAGATAGCGGATCAGCCCGGCAGTGTCGCTGCCGCACTTGTGGAGGCTGGGGATCATTTCGGGGCGCCGCCGTCGCGGTGGGCGCGAAGAGCCTCGGCGGCGTCCTCCATACGGTGGGCTGCGCGCCGGACTGCCTGGGCAGCGGCGTCTAGCTCGGGTGCGTCGGCACCGGAGTTGAGGGCCTTGGCCACCTGGTTGAACAGGCCGTGGATCCGACCCAAGTGCCGACGGGCGGCGAAGATCTCGTCGAGGACTTCCCGTTCGGTGGCGATCTCGGCGGCGGTACGGGTCAGGTCGCGGGCGGCCTTGTCGACGGCGTAGGCGAGGAAGGCGGCGTTGCTCATCCGGCAGCGCTCGGCTGCTGCGGTGAGGCGCGTGAACTCGGCGTCGTTCATGCGGCAGCTGGGCTGGTGCGGACGTAGCTTCTCCTGGCGCGGACGCTGACGCTTGCGCGAGAGGGACTCGGCCGGCCTGTTCCCTCCCTGCTGCGGTCCGCCCTCGGCCGCAGCATCCTTGCCCGGTGCCCCCTGGCGCGGGGCGTTCCCCGCCACCCCTGGGGCGGGGTTCCCGGGAGCATTGCTCCCGGTACAACTTGCTGCGTCTGAAGCGTGGTTGGTGGTCGTCTCCTGGTGGGTGCTGGAGGGGCCATGGTGATGGTCGTGCATGTGGTGTTTCTCCGTGGAGTGGTGCGGGATGCGGTCGTGCTTGTGGGGGTGGAGCTGGGGTTTGGCCTGAGTCGGCTGTCGCTCCGCTGGGGCGGAGTGGGTGGGGATTGGCGTAGGGGACTCGGCGGTTGGTGTATCGCAGCGACGCTGCTGGCGCGGAGGCGGACCGGAGGTGCCACGTCATTGGTGCCGCCAGGCAGTGGCGAACCGCCATCAGCACTGCGTCAACACCTGGGTTGGCGTTGTGGCGCCTACGCGGCGTCGGTGATGGCGATGGCGGATGCGGGTTCCGCCATGACGGCTTTGGCCACCTCGTCGGCGAGGTCCTTGCGGATCGTGTAGCCCTTGCCCCGGATGGTGTCTTCCAGGACGGTGCGGGGGACCTTGCCGGTCTGGGCGCGCATGGCGCGGGCCGTGGCTAGCAGCACGTCATCGGGGACGGTGGTCTTGCGTCCCTCTGGCTTCCGGCCGCCTGTGCTGGGCGTTGCCTTGAGCTCTGGCGCCTTGGCGACGGCGGGCTTCGCCTTCGGCGCGGGTTCATCGGCCGCCTTGGCGGAACCGTCCGCGCTGCCGTGGTGCGGCTGCTCCTGGCGGGCCGGATGGCCCGGCGCCGGCGTTGGCGCGGCGACTACGGCGACCGGCCTGGCGGTTGGCGGTTCCGCCACCGCGCCGCCGGCGGCGAGATGGCGGTTGATGACGAGGTAGAGGTGGACGGCGCCGGCCAGCGCGAGTGGGGCGATGGCCGACAGTGCCCCGACGGTGAGGTTGTCGAGATACAGGCGGGCCTGTTGGTTGAGGCGGATGGCGTGGAGGGCGTTGGCCCAGATGCTCGTGAGGGTGGCGCTGCCGACGAGCGACCACGCGTACAGGCGGGAGCGCAGTGGGGCGGTGCGCAGGATGAGCAGGGCGCCGACGCCGATGGCGATGAACCCGTCGATCACGAGGGGAAAGGCGTAGACGAGCAGCCCGCCGACGTGGATGGCGATGGCCATCTGCCGCAGGGCGTCGTAGGAGAGGGCGAACCCAATCGTGCCGAGCAGGGCGATGCCGATACGGATCGCTGCGGTGCCACGGGCTGTGGTCCGGGTCGAGGGCATGTGGGTGGCGCTCCAAGTGGGGTGGTACGAGAGGTGGTTCATGGGGGCGTGCACGGCGTTCACGAGGGGGGCGTACACGCGAGCCCCCTTCTAAAGGGGGGCTCGCGCGTGAACGCTCTGTCGCGTGTACGGCGTGTACGGTCGCGTGAACGTTTGACCTGCGGTTTTGCGGTGCGCGTGAACGCTTTGGGCGGGCGTGGAGGGCATGGCGGCGAGAGGGGCGCGTGTACGGTCGCGTGAACGGTCCGGGCCCGGCCGGGCGGGGTCAGGAAACGACGCTCATGTGCCGCACGGTGGTGTAGTAGCGGGCCTGCTGGCCGCCTCCGCTGCCGCCCGCGATGCCTTCGGCCTTCGTGGCTTTTCCCGCTTTCACCAGGCGCTCCAGCTCGCGCCGGGCTTTTTCGACGGCGCCTCGGGAGGGTGTGGTCTCTCCGGTGAGGAGGGTGGCCAGGTCGCGGGTGGTCAGCCCACCGGGGTGGGCGGCCAACAGGGCGGACGGGTCGAGGGCCGGGTCCACGGTCGTGGTGCCGTGGGTGTGGTCGTGCAGGAGCTGGAGCGGTCCGATCTCGCCGGTGCACATCTTCAGGTGGTGCAGGGTGACGGCGGGGTCTCCGGAGTCGCCGGAGAGGAACAGGACGCTTCCGGCGCCGGAGGTGAGCCAAGTGGAGCCGTAGACCCGGTCCAGGGTGGGGCGTTGGCCGCGTGGGGCGTCGGCGGTCGCCTTGCGCTGGTGGTGTAGCTCCATGATCTCCACACCGTTGCGGATGGCGCGCTGGCGGGCGTTGTTGAACGCCACGGCGAGGGCGTCGTCGACGAGGGTGCTGATGGCGTCCTTCAGGCTGTCGATCACGATGGTGTCGGCCTGGTGGGCGGCGGCGAGGTCCGCGAGGAGGTCGGGCTCCTTGTCGAGGGTCGCGGGCAGCGGGCCCTGCCAGACGGCCAGGCGCTCCCGCAGCAGCGGTTCGTCGGGCGCATCGATGCCGCGGGCCATGGCCTTGGCGATCTGCTTCGGTCGGTCCATCGCCAGGTACAGCACCCGCTTGCTGGGGGCTACCGGCATGCCGAGGACGGTGTCCCGCAGGCCGATCCGGGCCAGGACGACCTGGTGTGCCAGCGTCGTCTTGCCCACCCCTGGCGCCCCGACGATCATCAGGCTCTCGCCCGAGCCCCAGGCGACCTTGTCGGGTGTGCCCCACAGCGGCTCCGTCTCGGCGCCGGTCGCGGTGACGAAGTGCCAACCATCGGTGAGGAATTGGGAGAGGCGGCCGTGGCCGGAGGCGAGGGCACGCTCGCGCTCGGCGCGTATCTCCGACTCGATCCCGCTGCGGATCACGTCGGGGTCGGCGCCCGGCTCCTGGGCGCGCTGGAGGGTGCGCAGGCCGGCGGCGCTCAGGCGGCGCAGGTCGGCCTTCCTGCGGACGATCTCCGCGTGGTAGACGGCGCCGCTGATGCCGGGGGAGGCGCCGGCGAGCTGGTGTGTGTAACTGGGGCCGCCGACGCGCTGGAGAGCGTCCAGTTCCCCGAGGCGGTCGTTGACTGCGATCGGGTCGGTGGGCCTGCCCTGGCTGTGCAGGGAGAGCAGGGCACGCCAGATCGTCTCGTGGGCGGGACGGTAGAAGGCGTCGTCGCCGAGGACGGGTCGTACTTCGTCGATGGCGGCGCTGTCGTGCATGCAGGCGCCGAGGACGGCGCACTCGGCGTCCACGTCGTGCGGGGGCTGCGACATGGACGCGGGCATGGGCGGGGTCGTACTGTGGGGCACGGAGCTCCTCGACTGCGGGCCATATGGGGCGGCAACCCCGGCTTCGCAGGAGATCGTTCAGGGATGGGCGGTCATGAGGTTCGCGCTTGAGCCCCTCGGTGTTCGCTTCACCGGGGGGCTTTTTGCTGCGCGGATCGTGGGGTGAGGCGGGCTCCTGCGGTCGTGGTCGGGCGGCTGGGACCACAACAATGCCACACGAATGCCGATTGCAGAAACCCTTTGCGAACCGCAGCGTGGATGCTACTGTTGAGTCGTTCCTGCAAAACGCAGAAGAGCGATGCCTGAAGGAAGGAGGGATTGATCCATGACCGACGCGGAAGCGGACGGTGCCGAAGAGGGGGTTCTGCTCAGAGGCGAGGAGAACGTCGCCGCCCGGCTGAGGGTCGAGCGGGAGGCCAGGGGCTGGAGCACCAACTCCCTGTCGGACCGCATGAACGAGGCCGGGTACGAGATGAACCCGTCCGCGGTGTGGCGGATCGAGAACGGCAAGCGCCGGGTCAACCTCGACGAGGCGATCGGCTTCGCCGAGGTCTTCGGCGTCTCGCTGGACAACCTCGTCGGCCCCCCGCGCCTCGCCGCCAAGGCCCGCGCGATGGAGCTCATCGAGAATGTCGTCCGCGCGTTCCGTGAGACCCAGCGGGCGGGCGCCGCCTTCAGCCAAGCCCGAGACGCCTTCGACGCCTACCTCGCGGAACACCCCGACATTCGAGACGAAGCCGAGGTCATGGTCGCCAGCGCCTTGGCCGACGAGGCCATCCCGAACTTCGCTCAGGCGTTCCACCTCACTCAGCCGCCCAACGAAGCATCCGACGACGAGCCCGGAGCCAGCCAGGACCACTGACCGGCTGGCCAACCTGGACTGCTGCCACAGACCACCCCGGCCCTGGGGCCCGCGAATCCCCGGTCCAGGGAACACAACACATTCCGCCCATCCCAAGAACGACCCGGCGGAGTGCGGTGTTGCCGCGCCGCACCCGCCAGACGAGGACCCACCCTTGCGTCGCCCGGCGATACCCCACGCCTCCATCCAGACCCCGAAGCCCGCGAAGGAGGTGATCACCCCCACCCCCGACCCGCTCCTCAGCCCCGCTAAGGCAGCCGAACACCTGGGCACCGGCGTCCGCTTCATCCGCCGCCTCGTCCAGGAGCGCCGCATCCGCTACGTCAAGGTCGGCCGCCACGTCCGCATCCGCGCCAGCGTGCTGGACGCGTACATCGACGACCACACCGTCCCCACTCTCCGCGAAGCGCGCTCGGCCTACCGGAGGGCGGCTTGATGACGGCCCGCAAGCCGCAGCGGCGGCGTGAATTCGGGACCGTGCGCCGGCTTCCCTCCGGCCGATGGCAGGCGCGCTACTGGGCACCGGACGGCAGCCGCCGGACCGCCCCGGAGACGTTCGAGTCCAAGACCGACGCGCAGACCTGGCTCACCCTCACCCAGGCCGACATCGAGCGCAAGCACTGGATCGACCCCGACGCCGGTGCGGTCAACTTCGAGGCGTACGCGCTGAAGTGGGTCGATGAACGCGGGCTGTCCGCGACCACGGACGAGCTGTACCGCCGCCTCCTGCGACTACACATCCTGCCCACCTTCGGCCCGATGGACCTGGACGAGATCACCCCGCCCGGCGTCCGCACCTGGCGGGCCGAGCGACTCCAGGCCACCGGCGCGACCACGGTCGCCAAGTCCTATCGCCTGCTCAAGGCCATCATGGAGACGGCCACCGACGACGAGTTGATCCGCCGCAACCCCTGCCGGATCAAGGGCGCGGGCACCGAGAAGGCGAAGGAGCGGCCCACCGCGACCGTCGAGCAGGTCGACGCGCTCGCCGACGCGATCGGTCCGCGCTGGCGGCTGATGGTCTACTTCGGCGCCTACGGCCCGATGCGCCCGGAGGAGCAGGCGGCCCTGCGCAGGACCAACGTCACCCTCGACCCCCTCGCGGTCAAGATCCGGGAAGCGGCGCCCGAGCTGACGACCGGCCGCCGCGTTGAGGGCGACACCAAGTCGGACGCGGGCGTGCGCACCATCTACCTCCCTGGCTTCCTGCACATGGAGGTCAAGCGCCACCTCGACTGGTTCGCTGAGAAGGGCCTCGACGGGTTGCTGTTCGTCGGTGAGAAGGGTGCCCCGTTCCGGCGATCCTCCTTCGGCCGCAAGTGGCGCAGGGCCCGAGCGCAGGTCGGCTTGCCGGACGACTTCCGCTTCTACGACCTTCGCCACACGGGGCACACTCTGGCCACCCGGGCCGGTGCCACCCTCAGGGACGCCATGGTCCGCGCCGGCCAGTCCTCGGAGCGGGCGGCGCTGATCTACCAGCACTCCGACGACCAGCGGCAGCGGGAGGTCGCCGGAAGCATCGACGCGAGGGTTCGCGCGGACCGCGGCAAGGCGATGGAGCGGCGAGTGCACAAGAAGGAAGCCTGAATGTGTGGGTGCGGGACATATCCCGCACCCACCATCGCCTGAATTGGGGCTAACTGTTCTGGTCGCCCGATCGACTGCCGTAGCGATCGCTTTGCAGGCGGAGGAAGTCGTCGAGGGACATGTAGCTTCCGCCACTGCCGACAGGGCCTCCGTGAGTGGGCGGCTTAGGCCCGGAAGGCGACGAGCGGACTCTCCTAGCAAGGGCGATTACGCCGTCGACAGCAGAAGCCAGTGCACGCGTGGACTGGTCATCGAAAGGCTGCCCGGCGATGGAGTAGCAGGCGTTGGCGATACCGAGGACGAGTGGCTTATCCATGAGGTGCTGCAATCTGCCTTGGAAGACGCTCTCGACGACGGCTGCATCGATGTTCGCCCCGTTGACCCAACTCAGTTGCACGATTACGTCGGCGATGTGTCGGTAGGACCCGCATGAGCGGTAGTCGGAATTGAGACCATGTTGGATTGCCTGTGACCGTGCGTCTTGCAACAGTGAGAGCACGTGTTGCGCCTCACCTTCGACGTCTTCCCAGTTCGGCTGGTCAGAAGGAGGCGTCCGTGTGATGGCGGCTGCGGCAGCTGTTCTGGTGTGTAGCCTACTGAGCGCCTGATCCGCCATGTCGGTTGCCCACCGCGACAGCGCTGGGTCTGGTGCGGATCCCCGCGCCCTGTCTTCGACGGCGGTCTTGATCTCGGTGATCCACCGCAATGCCGCGCGCGTGCCAAGTTGGTCGGCGACGTCGAGAGTTGCTAGCGGGAGGAGCATGTCGGGTGCTGATGCAACGGCCTTGGCAGCGCTTGCCGCGAGCGCTGGTTGCTCGTCGGCTGCTCGTGAAATGACTGTGAGTCCCTGCCGCCGTTGCTGTTCCTCCAGCGCTGGATTCTGGAGGACGTCGGCGATGAACTGGTGATCGCTTACTTCTTCGACCTCGCTGATGACTTCTCCAGCAAGGAGGTCGGGGCCGATGGTTCCCCAGCGTGCGCCGCCGGCAGCCGGATACAGAGCGGTGAGCATTGCTTCGACGGCATCCACGAGTTGTGCGTCTGGACCTGCCCCTTCCGGAAGGCCACGGTGGTGAGCCTCCAGTCCAGCTGTGATGGCGGCTCGTGCGGATGTCCTATTGCTGGCGCCGAGCAGACTTTGAGTTGCGACCATGGCCGGCAGGAGGCCGGGCTGGCGGCGGAAGACATCGTCGAGCCCGCGCGCACGCGCAATCCGGTGCCAGTAGCGCTCCTCGTGGGCCAAGAGCACGTTGACCGGGTCGCCGTACTCTGCGAATGCTGGGTTTTCCTCCGTGAGGACATCGGCGAGAGCGGTTACGTGCAAGGAAAGCCGAGTGGGGCGCATCGCATTTGCCTCAAGGCGCCTCGGCTTAGACTCCGGGGCTGTGGCAGAAGCCCAGTCGTCCTCGATTCCGGCGTCCTTCAACGTGCGGATGCGTTCTTTGAACGAACTCCGCGCGGCCTCGTATGCAGCGACAGAGGTCTGGGGCTCCACGCAGTCGTTTACCTCGACGTGGAGCCCCGTCCCCATCGCAGTGTTTCCCTGGTGCGTGCGACGAAACGGCGGCCACCAACTGCCTTCATCGCGCGCCAAGAGAAGTATGCGAACGGGATGGGCCGTGCCCCAACCCTGAGTCAGAACGGTCAGCAACTCCTCGACCTGGTTTAGACGCGCTTCCGCATAATCGACGACCAACAGCATCGGCCGGTTCGCTGTGGCCAGGGCCGCGTATTGATCACTTCGTTGGGGCGTCTCGGATAAGAATCCGCCCGTCCAGGCTACGGAAGGGTCGAGGTTGGACTTCTCCTCGGTGAGACGGCGTAGCAATTCACTGGCCAACCGTGTCTTGCCGACGCCGCCCGTGCCAGTGATCGCGGCTACGTCGACCCTGCGATTGGATTTACACCATTGCGCCAAGAGCGCGGACTGCTCGTCCATTCCTGTCAACGGGACCACCTGAGCATGGGCCGAGAGCAGGTAGGAAGCGGACAGTCGCGGATCGGGCGGATCGTCAAGCAGCCCTCGAAGGTCGGCAGGTTGAAGGCGGGCTGGTCGGCCGGTGGCGGTGCTCACCGTCTTGGCGAAGCCTTCGGCTGCGAGGAGCCAGCAGGCTGGAGTCGCGATAAGTAAGGAAGCCTGCCAGTCTTCGGGAGCCTGAGTGGCAAGGCCGACTAGCAGTCCCTCGCAGAAGATCCCAGCACCGGACATGCCCCGCCACATGGCGGACTCGTTGCCATGGGGGCCGTCCACCTCGAACGCATAGCGCTGGGTCCGGGAAGCCGTCGTCGGATCAATGTGTCCGTGGACGACTTTCGGGTCGCTGACCATGACTTCCTTTGACCTGCGAAGGAAACGTCGTCGCATAATCTTGGGAAAGCCGACGGCCGTGCACAGGGGCCTGTTACCCGGGTGCTCGCAGGTGAGCTCTCCCCATCTCACGATCGGCACTCCCGCTCCGAGGTTCCCTCGGTCGGCCTGAAGCAGCGCGCTGTCCAGCTCTGCGTCGTGCCAAATCACCCGTGCCTCTACAGTTGACCCCCCTTCGAGGGCACGGACCAACACCGGTCGACCATCTGGACCTTGTCGGCAGGACACATGGGCTGCGGTGAGGATGAGGCCAGGGGCAATGATGCTCCCGGAACCGAACGTCCCATCACGAGGATTGTGGACCTCAACCGTCCGTTGGCGGAGGAGTGCGCTCACGCGGGTCTCTCAGGACAGGGGTGCTTCGCCCGGGAGTGGGTCGAACCCTCGCCCCTCATCCGAGATCAGATGGTCCTCCGCATGATGCAACTGCAGGTTCACGGTCAGCTTGTGGGTCTCGGTCTTTGCCCGTTCACCGCGTGCGCCGGCGGAGACGACGAACGCCTTCACTCCGCCGCCCGCAGAGGCCGAGTGCCGTAGCTCGATGCCGAGGTCAAGCGTCACGTCCTTGACCGTGAAGCGGAAGGGCGATCCCTCGCCGTCCCGTTGCGCTGCTGCGAGGCCGTCGCGGATGGCCTTGAGCGCCTCGGCCAACTCGGTACCGCTGGATTCCATGTTGTCCCCCTTATCTCCGGGCACCAGTAGGCCAGTTGGCCACTGACGAGCGCTACCCAAAGCCTGGAACCGGTGCACTTCGCAAGCGCAAGTCGGCAATTATTCGATGCTTCGGTGGTGCACGTCACATGAATTGCGTCTCGCCATTCGAGATCGATGGCCGGCGCGGGGGACTGGGGGGCAGCTTGTTGCCCCATAACTCGCTGGTTCCCGCCGAGTTGGGGCACGTAGAGGGCACGCGAGCCCACAGCAGGTCTAGACAACAAGCAAGCCCCAGGTCACTGACCTGGGGCTTTTGCGTGGAGCGGGTGACGGGAATCGAACCCGCGCTCTGAGCTTGGGAAGCTCATGTTCTACCATTAAACTACACCCGCGTAACACCGCCCATGTTCTGAAGGCGGAGCGTCGCCGCACACTCTACCCCATCACCGCGCCGCGGTGCATTTGGCATGTCCAAGGGCGGTTCGGCGGGGCGGATTTCGGGTTGGTTCGGGGGGCGCCGCGGGGCGGGACGCGGGTGCGGGGGAAGGGAGTTGAGGCGTACCGTGGGGCACCGGAGTGCCGCCCGCGAGTCCATCCAGTTCATCCCCTAATGTGGCTTTTGTTGTCCAGGCAGTTGGGAGAGGGACTTGATGGAGCGCACCGTCGTACGTTGTGCCGAGGGGCACGTGTTCAGCACCGCTTCGTTCCCCATGCAGACCACCGACCGGCTCGGTCCCGGGCGGTTGCTGCGCTGCCCGCGCTGTGCTCGGTTGCGGCACGCGGTGCCGGTGGAGCACGCGAAGCGGTAGCGGCGGTCGCGAGGTCGCGGCGGAGGTCGACGGCCTGAGGCCGGCGGTGAGCTCCGCGCGTGACGTCGACGTGAGACAGGAGAGGCCCGGTCCCCGGTGGGGGCCGGGCCCTCGTCGTGCAAAAGGGGTGTGCGCGGGCGCGTATCCTCGTCTGCGTGCTTCTCTCAGACAAGGACATCCGGGCCGAGATCGACGCAGGTCGGGTGCGCATCGACCCCTACGACGAGGGGATGGTGCAGCCGTCCAGCATCGACGTGCGGCTCGACCGCTTCTTCCGGGTGTTCGAGAATCACCGTTACCCGCACATCGACCCCGCCGTCGAGCAGTCCGACCTCACCCGAGAGGTCGTGCCGGAGGGCGACGAGGCGTTCATCCTGCACCCCGGTGAGTTCGTGCTGGCCTCGACGTACGAGGTCATCAGCCTGCCGGACGACATCGCCTCGCGGCTGGAGGGCAAGTCCAGCCTCGGGCGACTGGGGCTGCTGACGCACTCCACCGCCGGCTTCATCGACCCGGGGTTCAGCGGGCACGTGACGCTGGAGCTGAGCAATGTCGCGACGCTGCCGATCAAGTTGTGGCCGGGCATGAAGATCGGGCAGCTCTGCATGTTCCGGCTGACCTCGCCGGCGGAGCACCCGTACGGCAGCGACCGCTACGGCTCGCGCTATCAGGGGCAGCGCGGTCCGACCCCGTCGCGGTCGTTCAAGAATTTCCACCGTACGCAGGTGTGAGGCACCTCACGCAGGTGCGAGGCGGGGCCGGTGCGGGCCCCGGAGACGAAGAGAAGGTCTGGGAGAGTCGTGGGTGACGTGCGGGAGAACCTGACGTACGAGCGGTTCGGCGGAGCGATCCGGGAACTGGCGCAGACGATCGCGGATGACGGGTACGAGCCCGACATCGTGCTGTCGATCGCCCGCGGCGGGGTGTTCGTGGCCGGCGGGCTGGCGTACGCGCTGGACTGCAAGAACATTCACCTGGTGAACGTCGAGTTCTACACCGGGGTGGGCACCACCCTGGAGATGCCGGTGATGCTCGCGCCGGTGCCGAACGCGATCGACTTCTCGGACAAGAAGGTGCTGATCGCCGACGACGTCGCCGACACCGGCAAGACGCTGAAGCTGGTGCACGACTTCTGCCTGGGGACCGTCGCCGAGGTCCGCAGCGCGGTGATCTACGAGAAGTCGCACTCGCTGGTGAAGTGCGAGTACGTCTGGAAGCGCACGGACGACTGGATCAACTTCCCGTGGAGCGTCGAGCCGCCGGTGGTCCGGCGCGAGGGCCAGATCCTCGACGCCTGACGGCCGTCCGCCGCCTTCCCGCGAGCCCGCGTCTTTCCCGCGGGCTCGCGGCGTTTGTGGCGCACCTTTCGGCCAGTTCCGTCCCCGGTGTTCCGCCGGTCGCTACCTCCGAGTAGAAACCGGCGGTAACAGCAGACCGGAGGGGAGGCCCATGGTGCGGGCGAGACGCGGGCGAGGGCGGCGGCTGCGGGCCGCCGTGGCGCTGTCGGCGGCGGTGTTGACCGCCGCGTTCACGGTGACGGCCGGCGGCGCGAGCGCCGTCGGGGTCCGGCCCACGACGGCGGGAGGCGGAACGGCGGCCGGCCGAGGGGCCGTTGCCCCCCTGTCGCCGGAACTGGAGCGGATCAGGGCACAGCAGGCGACCAAGCTGTACGGCGACCCCGCGGTGCGGCCGCTCGCCGACCGGAAGACCTCGCTGATCTCGCTGGGCGACAGCGAGATCTCGGGCGAGGGCGTCGGGACGTACGAGCCGGGCACCGACGGGCCCACCAACTGGTGCCACCGGTCGCCGGACTCGGCGATCCACCGGACCGGGATCGCGGCGGACGTGACGTACAACGTCGCCTGCTCCGGGGCGTACACCGGCAACATCCAAATCGGCGGCAGCAAGCAGTACCCCGACGAACTGGTGCAGAGCGACAGCCTGGCGATCGCGGCCCGCAACACCCGGCTGAAAATGGTGCTGTTGGTCGCCGGCGCCAACGACGACCTCCAGTTCGGCCCGGTGATGACGGACTGCGTCGAGCGCTGGTTCCTGTTGCAGGGGACCTGCGAGCCGAAGTACCAACCGGGGTGGCGGGCGCGCGTCGACGGCCTGGTGCCGAAGGTCGAGTCGACCGTGCGGGACCTGCGCACGGTGATGCGCGGTGCCGGATACGCCGACGACGACTACCGGTTCGTGGTGATGTCGTACCCGAGCCCGATCGGGCCGGACGTGGAGGACAACCCGCGCTACCCCGGCAAGCTCCCGGGCGGCTGCACCGGCTACACCTCGGACGCCGGCTGGGGCCGCAACGCCGCCGTGCCGGCCTTCGAGCGCGGCGTCCGCAAGATCGCCCAGGACACCGGCGTCACCTACCTCGACTCCTCGCGGCTCTTCCACGGCCACGAGGTGTGCATGGCCAACACCTGGGCCCGCGGGCTGTACGTCAACATCACCAACCCCTTCCCGCCGGACGCCAATTCGGTCCGCCAGTCGTTCCACCCCAACGCCCGCGGGCACGCCGCGTTCGCGTCCTGCCTGACCCAGCTCTACGCGGCGCCGCAGCTGCGCGAGGCGTCCTGCGCCGACCCCGCGGACACCGGGCAGCCCAAGCTGTACGCCGGCGCCTGGGACGACGCCTACCGGCCGCTGAAGAACGCCGCGACCGGCGCGTGCCTGGACGCCACCGGCGGCCTGTCCCGCAACGGCACCGCGGTCGGCGGCTGGGACTGCAACGGCCAGCGCAACCAGGGCTGGTGGTACGACCCGGACCGCAGGTCGCTGCACGTGGAGCTGACCCAGGCCCGGTGCCTGGACGTCCCCGGCGCCCGCTACGAGGCCGGGGCCGGGCTGATCCTGTGGAGCTGCTCCGGCGCGGCCAACCAGCAGTTCACCTGGGACGGCGGCACGCTCCGGCCGACCGCCGCGCCGACGCTCTGCCTGACGCTGGGCGCGGCCAAGGACCCGCTGCGGCTCCAGAAGTGCGACGGGTCAAAGGCGCAGCGCTTCGCGTGAACGCCCGCTGAGTCGATACGGCCGAGGGGCCCGTCCCGGGAGATGTTCTCTCCCGGGACGGGCCCCTCGGCCACGGGCTCTTCCGTGGGCCGGATCGCGCCGCGCGCCCGTTACAGGGTGCCGAGCTTCACCAGGGCCAGCAGCGCGACCAGTTGGATCGCGGCGGCGCCCAGCGCCTTGGGCCACGGCAGGTCGTGCGACTTGCTGACCATGGACGTCATCAGATAGCCGGTGGCGAGCCAGGTGGCCCACCCCAGGACCTGCACCAGCGGGCTGTCGCCCCCCAGGAACATGGCGAAAAGCAGTCGCGGAACGTCCGGAATCGTCATGATCAGCATGGCCAGGCCGACGGTCGGCTGCCAGGCGCCGTCGCCGCCCAGCTGGCGGGCCATGGTGTGCGTGACCGCGCTCAGGATCAGCCCACCGACGATGAACATCACCGCGGTGATCAGCACCCACGGGATGCTGTTGCTGAACGTGGCGTTGAGCACGTCCTCGCGGGCCTTGTCGAAGCCGAAGACCGCGAGCAGGCCGTAGAGGAACGTGACGATCAGCGCCGGGCCCCACAGCGGGTGGTCCCGCATCCGCCAGAACGTGGGCGTGGGCCGCAGCACGAGGCCGGACAGCAGCTCCTTCCACGGCAGCCGGGGGCCGGCCGGCGGCGCGGACGTCTGCCCGGCCCGGTAGGTGCCGCCCGCCGCGTACTGCCCGTCGCCGGGCCCGTAGCCGTCCCCGTACGTGCCGTAGGCGTCCGGCGCCTCGCCGACGCTGAACTGCTGGGTGTGGCCCGGGGCGTTGTTCTGGGCGTCGTACGGTGCGTAGCCGCCGCCGGCGCCGTCGCCGAAGTACTCGGGCTCACCCTGCGGTCCGGGCCCCTGCGGGCGTCCTTGCTGGCCCGGGCCGCCGTACGGCTGCGGCGCCGAGGGCCACTGGCTCCGCGGGGGCGTGGGCGGGGGCTGCGGGGGCTGTTGCCCGTACGTCGCCGGCGGCCCGTACCCGGGCGGCCCCTGCGGCCCCGCCTGTTGTCCGTCTTGCGCGGGACGGGCGTCCCGTCCGCGACCCATCCTGAATCCAGCCACGCTCCCGAACGTACCCGGTCCGACAGATCGGGTGGCCCGCGACGGAGGGGCGGTGGCCCTTTGGGTCCGAGCTGTGACATCCCCTAGGGGTTTCCCCTCCGGGGAGGAGCCGTGGGCCTGCGGCCGGCTGCGCCCCACGTTGTCGGCCTTCCCGCCGTGCGGGTTGCTGTCCTTGCGCCTGCGGCGCGGAGCCGCTGCGCGGGGCGTATCCGCTGCGCGGGGCTGTCGGCTGCGGTGACGGGCCTCCGGGGGTGGTGTGCCGGACTGCTTCGCTTTACGGCGGGCCGACCACCCCCCGGGACCCCCCCCCACCC